>JANPHA010000133.1:0-7169 GCA_031424255.1 Burkholderiales bacterium
GGGCGAGCGGGCGCATCTACCTGCGCATCGTCTCGGGCGTTCCCGCCTGGGCCGATCGCGAGGCGCTGGCGCTCGCGGCCTCCGATCCCGACACACGCGCGGGCATCGCGGCCACTGCGCCGGGGGCGTTGGAGGGCACCCTGCCCGCACCCCCGCGCCCGAGCTATCTGGACGAGTTGGCCGGTGTTGCGCGAACGCTGGGCGAGCGGGGCGCGGTCCGGCCTCAATGATGGGCCACGCGGTTCGGAAAGAGCCGCGACGCTTGCCACATGTAGAAGGTGCTGGAAGGCGAGACCGAACCCACGTTCCCGGTGGAGTCGATGATCCTGGTCTGGAGCTGATGCTCTCCCCGCGGGATATCCGAAAGCGCGAAGGCGAGGGTCGACACTGCGAACAAGGCCGCAGAGGCAATGCGGAGGAGCGAGCGTTTCCCGCTGGTCATGGCTTCTTTCCTTGATCAGTAGACGGTCTCGACGTTCACGCTGAAGACGTAGCCGTTGCCGCGCTCGGTACGGATGTAGCGGGGCTGCGAGGGGTCCGCCTCGATCTTGCGGCGCAGCCGCATGATCTGGATATCGACCGCGCGGTTGTAGACTTCGTCGTTGTGCAGTCGCGAAAGGTCCAGCAGCTGGTCCCGAGTGAGGATGCGATGCGGCGCACCGAGAAGCACCACGAGCAGGCTGAACTCGCCCTTGCTGAGCACCGTCACCTCGCCGCGGGGGGCGGTGAGCCGGCGCGTGTTGAGGTTGAGCTCCCAGCCTTCGAATCGATAGGCGCGGATTCCCTCGGGGCGGCCCTGGCGCACCTCGGCGCCGCGGCGGCGAAGCACGGTGCGGATGCGCGCGAGCAGCTCCCGCGGGCTGAACGGCTTGGTGACGTAATCGTCCGCGCCGAGCTCGAGGCCCATCACGCGGTCGGCCTCGTCGCTGCGCCCGGTGAGCATGATGATGGGGATCGCGGACTCGTCGCGCAGCCGGCGCGCGAGGTTCATGCCGTCCTCGGTGCGCAGCTTCAGATCCAGCACGATGAGATCCACCACCTCCTCGGCGAGGACCGCGTTCATCGCGCGCCCGTCGGCCACCGCCGTCACGCGAAAATCATGCTTGACGAGATAATCGGCGATCATCTCGCGGATCAGCGGGTCGTCGTCCACCACGAGCACGTGGGGCTCGAGGGCCTGGTGATCGGGCGCTTGCGTATTCACATCGATTTCCGCTCTCATGGAACGCAGCGTATCGTCGCCGCCATCCCATTGTTTCACCTGAAACGATGAGCTTCCCGCCGCCACCATCATACGATCATGGACGAAGGCAAACGCATCCTGGTGATCGAGGACGACCCGATCCTGCGCGACCTGCTGGCGGAGTGGCTTCTGGCCGCGGGCTACGGCGTGGGCGTGGCGTGCGATGGCGCGGTCGGCATCGCGGATGCGCAGTCCCACCGCCCGGCCCTCGTCGTGACCGATATCCACATGCCGGGCGTCGGGGGCGCGACCGTGATTTCCGAGGTGGGGCGCATGTATCCCGGGATCCCGGTCATCGCGATCTCCGGGCATTTCCGCTCCGACCAGGGGCTCACACCGGCACAAGCGCTCGCCCTCGGCGCGGTGCGCACGCTGGCAAAGCCGTTCACGCGCAAGGAAATGCTGGGGGCGGTGACGGCGCTCGCAGGACCGCCGTCCGCCTGACACGATGCCCGCCTCTTCCGGCCCGCGAGGGCAGTCCGGCATGACGCTGCGGCGCATGCTGTTTGCATTCGGCGCCCTGCTGGTCGGCATCAACGTGTTGTCGGCGATATGGGACATCCACACCAATCGCGGCCGGGTCGAGCGCGATGCGCTGCGCGATTTCAACAACCTTACCGCGCTCCTGGCAAACCAGACCGCGCGCTCGCTCGAATCCACCGACCTGCTGCTGCGCGCCGCCGCGGCCGACATCTCGGAAACCGGCGTTGGCGATCCCGCGGCGCGCACCCTTCGGCTGAGGGACCGCATCTCCGGCATTCCCCAGATCCGCGCGCTTCTGCTTCTCGACCGCGACGGGCGAGTGGCTCTCAGCACCGATCCCCGCTCCGAGATCGGCGCGGACTTTTCCGAGCGGTCCTATTTCACGCAACAGCGCGACGGCGCGGGCAAGGGGCGCCATGTGAGCGAGCCGTTCCTCGGCCGGGTCACCCATCGCTGGGCATTCGCGGTCTCCGAGCCGGTGACCGACCGCCACGGACGTTTCGACGGGGTGCTGGCGGCGATCATCGATATCGAGTATTTCGACCAGATCTATCGTTCGCTCGATATCGGAGAGCTCGGCTTCGTGTCGCTGCTGACCCGGGGCGGGACTCTCGTGACGCGCGTGCCGCCGCGCGAAGAATTGTTCGGCAAGCAGCTTCCCGATCGCGGCGGCGTGCTCGCCGCGATCGAAAGCGAAGGCCACTATTCGGGCTGGGCGCCGAGCATGGTCGCATCGGAGCCGCGGGAGATCCTCATGTCCGCCGCGTCGGTCCCCGATGCGCCGCTGGTCGTCATCGTCGGGAAACCCGAGCGCACGGCGCTCGCGCCGTGGTATGCGGAAGCCATGCGGATCTTCGTGCGCACGCTGCTCACTTCGGCCGCGATGCTGGCCCTCCTTGCGCTCGCGGCGCGCGAGCTCACGCGCCGCGAGCATGCGGATCGGCAGACCCTGCGCCAGACCGCGTTGCTCGACGAGCTTTTCGAGAGCGCGCCCGAGGCGGTGGTGCTGCTCGACCTCGACGACCGGGTGATCCGCGCCAATCGAGAGTTCACGTCCGTCTTCGGCTTCAGCGCCGAGGAGACCACGGGCCGATTGCTCGCCGAGCTGATCGTGCCGCCCGACCAGGTCGATGAGGCCTCCACGATCGCCGCGCAGGGCCGCTCGGGAGAGCGCGTGAGCGCCGAATGCGAGCGGCTGCGCAAGGACGGCTCGCGCATCCATGTGGCCATCACCGCATCGCCCGTCATCATCGAGGGAGACACGATCGGCGTATACGCGATCCATCGCGACATCACCGAGCGCAAGCTCGCCGAGGCCGAGCAGGAGCGCCTGCAGACGCGGCTGCGGCAGGCGGAAAAGATGGAGGCCGTCGGACGCCTGGCGGGAGGCATCGCGCACGACTTCAACAATGTGCTCGGAGGCATCCTCGGCTACGGCGAGATGCTGCTCGAGAGTGCGGCGGAAGGTTCCGCGGAACAGCGCTATGCGCGCAACCTGCTGATCGCCGCCAATCGCGCCCGCGACCTGGTCGACCAGATCCTCACCTACAGCCGCAGCCAGCGCGCCGCGCGCGGGCCGGTCGAGATCGGGCGCGTCGTCAGGGAAACGCTCGAGGTCATTCGCGGCTCGATCCCCCCGGACATCGCGCTCGAGCTCGTTTTCCCGGACGTGCCGCTGGTGGTATACGGCGATCAGACGCAGCTTCACCAGGTCGTCATGAACCTGTGCACCAACGCGGTCCACGCCATGGCCGGGGATGGAACTCTTTCCGTTTCGCTGCAGGCGGTCGATGTGGAGGACGATCTCAAGCTCGCGCAGGCCACCCTCACGCCGGGACGCTACGTGAAGCTTTCGGTCGCGGACACGGGGACGGGAATGGATGGCGCCACGCTCGCACGCATCTTCGAGCCCTTCTTCACGACCAAGGAAGTGGGGCGTGGCACGGGCCTCGGCCTGTCGCTCGTGTACGGCATCGTCGCGGATAGCGGCGGCGTAACCCACGTGATGAGCGAGCTGGGGCTCGGCAGCACGTTCGAGATCTATCTTCCGCGCGCGGACACCGAGAGCCTTGCCGTCGAGGAGGCCGAGGGGCCGCTCGAGCGCGGCCACGGAGAGCGCGTCCTGGTGATCGACGACGAGAAGCCCTTGCTCATCATGACGGCGGAGCTGCTCACGCGGCTCGGCTACGAGCCCGCGCCGTTTTCGGACGCGCGCGCGGCGCTCGCTTCCCTCGAGGCGATGCCCGATGCCTACGATATCGTGCTCACCGACGAGATGATGCCCGGCCTCACCGGCACCGCTTTCGCGCAAGCCGCACGCAGGGCGCGCCCGAGGCTTCCCGTCATCCTGGTGAGCGGCTATACCGGCCCGATGCTCACGCAGGTAGCTCTCGGCGCGGGCGTTCGCGAAGTGCTCCGCAAGCCCATGCACTCCCGCGAGCTGGCGGCGGCGCTCGCTCGCGCCCTTATCGGCTGAATTAAAACGCGGGGTCGACCCGCCCGAAGAGCGAGTCCGTGCGGCTCGACGTGAGCGGCATCGGCGATACGCTGCCGTCGGTCGCATTGCGCTGCTGCGCGAGCCACGCGTTCTCGGAGATCACGCTGCTCGTCGACGGCGAGGGAATCGTCGCGACGGCATTCACGGGCGGGCGCGGAACCGGGGCCGGTATCGCCAGCACGGGCGCTTGCTGCGGGACGGTGAGATCCGGATTGAAGCCATTCGCATCCTGGCGTTGTTGCTCGAAGAAAGCGTTCTGGTCCGCGGCTCGCGCGCCCGGGGCGGCAGCCGCGACGGCGAGCAATGCGCCCGCCATGAGGATCTTCTTGGTTCGGGTGTGCATGATTTTTCCCGCTACGTGCCCGTCGGATCGACGCGACCTCATTACGGGCTCGCGCAATCTCGCCATCGTTTCTCGCGCGCGGCAGCGCATTTCGGACGAAACAACGCTCGATTGTTCCGGCGATGCTGTCTGCATGAACTCCCTTGCCCTCTTCCCGCATTGGTTGTCCCGCCCGCGGCCGTCTATCGGATAGAGCGCGCCGGTTTCGAGTGAAATCGCGGGCGCCGCGAGCGAAACGCCGTCGAGACGGGCCGCATGCAAATTCGAGGTGACGGCTTCGGCCGAGCTTCCATCCTTCAAGGAGTCCTTTCATGGCATTCGAAATTCCACCCAACGGCCGCGATCGCAACATCGGGGCATCTCCCCCGGCGGGCGATACGCCCGGCGGCGATCGGCGCGGCGTCACGCAGTCGTCCATTCACCTCTCCGACATCCGCATCGCGCTCGCGCGCAAGGCGCGCGCCGAAAGCGTGGCCGTGCTGAACCAGATCCTCGCCGACACGATGACGCTGCGCGACCTCTACAAGAAGCACCACTGGCAGGCTTCGGGGCCGACGTTCTATCTGCTTCACCTGCTCTTCGACAAGCACCACGGCGAGCAGGAGGACCTGGTCGACGCGATCGCGGAGCGCATCCAGACGCTCGGCGGGGTCGCGATCGCGATGGCCGCCGATGTCGCGGAGACGACCGTGATCGCGCGCCCGCCGCGCGATCGCGAGGAGCCGCAGATGCAGCTCGCGCGATTGGTCGACGCGCACGAGCGCGTCCTCTACAGCGTCCGGGCCGCGGCGCGGCGTGCCGCCGAGCTCGGCGATGACGGCACCAACGACCTGCTGGTGAGCGACGTGATCCGCACGAACGAGAAGCAGGCGTGGTTCGTCCACGAGCACTTGCAGGGCGATCGCCCTTCGCGGGAGCAATGAGCGCCATGGAAACGATACGCATCGGCAACTCCGGAATCGTGGCCTCGCGCATCGCGCTGGGCACCTGGGCCATCGGCGGCTGGATGTGGGGCGGGAATACCGACCCCGACGAGTCCATCCGCACCATCCGCTCGGCCGTCGATCGCGGCATCACGCTGATCGATACCGCTCCGGTCTACGGTTTCGGGCGCTCGGAGGAGATCGTCGGCATGGCGCTCTCGGGCGGCCTGCGCGAGCGCGCCGTCGTCGCGACCAAGGTCGGGCTCGAATGGCAGGACGGCAAGGTGTGGCGAAGCTCATCGGCCGCGCGCATCCGCAAGGAGGTCGAGGACTCGCTGCGGCGCCTGCGCACCGACTATATCGACCTCTACCAGGTGCATTGGCCCGATCCGCTCGTGCCCGTCCAGGAGACTGCCGGCGCCATGGCGCGCCTGCTGAAGGAGGGCAAGATCCGCGCGATCGGCGTCTCCAACTTTTCCGTGGCGCAGATGAGCGCTTTCCGCGAGGTGGCTCCGATCCACTCGGTGCAGCCGCCCTACAACCTCTTCGAGCGCGACGCCGAAGCGGGCGTCCTTCCCTACGCATGGCGCCATGACATGACCATCCTGGCGTACGGCGCGCTGTGCCGCGGGCTTCTCACCGGCACGATCACGCCGGGGACCGAATTCAAGGGCGACGACCTGCGCCGCACCGATCCCAAGTTCATCGAGCCGCGCTTCTCCCAATACCTCGCGGCCGTGTCATCGCTCGACCGCTACGCGCGCGCCCGCTACGGCCTCACGGTGCTGGCGCTCGCCGTGCGCTGGGTGCTCGACCAGGGCGACACCGTCGCGCTGTGGGGTGCGCGCCGCCCGGAACAGCTCGACCCGGTGAACAGCACGATGGGCTGGGAGATCGACGATGCGGCCCGGCTGCGCATCGACAGGATCATCAAAGAGGCGGTGAAGGATCCGATCGGTCCCGAATTCATGGCGCCTCCCGCACGCGACGATTCGGCGCTGGCCGCCTAGGAGAACGACATGAAGATCGCAGTCGCAGGAACAGGACGGATGGGAACCGCGATCGTGCGGCGCTTGCTCGAGGTCGGTCACGAGGTCCGCGTCTGGAACCGCACCGCCGAAAACGCGAACGACGCAATCGCGGCGGGAGCGACATGGACGCCGGCGCTGGACGTGCTGGTGAACGAATCGGAAGTCGTGATCTCGTTCCTTCTCGACAACGCCGCGGTCGAGCGCGTCTACCTCGGCGCCAACGGGCTGCTGACGGGGGACGTGCAAGGGCGGCTCTTCATCGACATGAGCACCGTGAGCCCGCCCACGCACGCGCGCATCGCAGCGGCGATGGCCTCGCGCGACGCCGCCTTCATCGAGTGCCCGGTGAGCGGATCGATACCGCTCGCGAGCTCGGGCGCGTTGGTCGGCTTCGCGGGCGGCGCGAGCGCGGCGTTCTCGCGCGCGCAGCCCGTGCTCGCCCAGCTCTGCCGCCGGGTGGAGCTCGTGGGGCCGCTCGGGTCCGGGGCGCGGATGAAGCTCGCGGCGAACCTGCTGTTGACTGTCTTCTGGCAAGCGCTCGGCGAAGCGCTGTTCCTCGCCGATCCCGCGCCCCGGGAAGCCGCGCACGCGCTCGACCTGCTCGCCGATTCGAACATCGGCGCGTCGATCCTGCGAGCGCGTGCGCCGC
>JANPHA010000134.1:0-2047 GCA_031424255.1 Burkholderiales bacterium
CTCAATACGCGCAACATCTCGGAGCTGATCGAGAAGGGCGAGATCGGCGAGATCAAGGAGGCGATGGAAAAATCTATGTCGCCGGGTTCCCAGACCTTCGAGCAGGATCTCTTCCGGCTCGTGCGCCAGGGCAAGATCTCCACCGACGAGGCGCTCACCAACGCCGATTCGGCCACCAACCTCGGGCTGCTGCTGGGCAACTCCGGCATCATGCCGGCGATGGCGGAGAAGGCGAAGCAGCCTTCCGGGCCCCGCATCCCGGGCGCGCCGTCGTTCGGCGAGTTCAAGATCTCCGAGGAGCCGGAAGAGAAGTTCGGCTGAAGCCTCACTCGCCGCGGCACTGCGGCGGCAGGTTCGCGTTGGGAATTCCCCCGGCCGCGCACTTCCAGGCGAGCGTCGCCCCGCTCGGCTCGGGTGTCTGCGTGATCGTGCCCGGCTGGCGCATCCCCGCGGGCTCGATCACGATGCGCCCGCGGCTGAAGAGGAACGATGGCGCGACCGAGACCGGCGGCGCCTCCATCCCGAGATCGCTCAACGCGTCCGGCAGGCGATTGTTGCGCGCGTAGAAGCTCTCCACCGCGGCGCGGTACGGGAGCGCCGCTGCCAGCGCCTCGCTCACCTGGCGGCGCGCCTGGTCGGCGTAGAACGGCGCGGTGATGAGCGGAAGCAGCCCGGTGACGAAGAGCAGCGGCACCACGGTCGAGATCACGCCCACCAGCAGCGGCGAGATGCCATGCTTGGGCTCGTGGCGCACCACCGTGCGCGCCGCGCGGTCGTGCAGGCCCTGGCGCTTGGCGGGGAGAGCCGCCGGGGCGAACAACGCGGTCGTCGCGAAAAATCCCCAGATGCTGCCGATGAACGCGTGCCCGCAATACTTGAGCGCGTTGCGCACAAGCGCGCGCCGCCAGCGCGGGCGCTCAGCCCCCTCCGTCATCACCTCGATGCCGCAAAGCCGCTTGCCCCAGGTGGCCGGCCGCGGGCTGGATTCGAAGTACGTGCCATAGGCGACCGGAAGCACGACGGCGAGAGCGGGGTGGAATTTCGCGAGCAGCAGGAAGGGGATCACCAGGATCAGATGATCGACCACCGCCGCCGCGGCCCGGCGCCAGAAGGTGGCCAGCGGCCAGTCGCCGACGGCGTCTTCGGATTCTGCTGAGGTCATCGCGCTAGAATAGCCGCACAAATGCCCGGGAGCGCTTTCACGCCCGGGCCACACGGAGGAAGCGCGATGAAGACGCTCGAGGAAAACCTCACGCAATATGCCGCGTACCACCGCGACCGCCGCAACATCGCGACGCATTTCATCGGCGTGCCGATGATCGTCTTCGCGGTCGTGCTGGCGCTCGCCACCGTGTCCATCACGGCGGGGCCGGTGGCGGTCACGCTCGCGGCGCTGGTCTGCATCGCCGCAGCGGCCTACTACCTGCGGCTCGACCTGCGGCTCGGCATCACGATGGCGGTGATCCTCTTCCTGCTGTGCGCGGCGGCGAGCGAGGTCACCGCGCGGCTTCCCACGGGGACCGTGCTCGGCGTGGCCGCAGCGGTCTTCATCGCCGGCTGGGCGCTGCAGTTCCTCGGCCACAAGTGGGAAGGCATGAAGCCCGCGTTCATCGACGACCTGATGCAGCTCGTGATCGGTCCGCTCTTCGTGCTGGCGGAATTCTTCTTCCTGCTCGGCGCGCGGCCGGAGCTTCGCCGCCATATCGAGGAGCGGGTGGGGGCGACGTTGATACGCGAAAACCGGGGACAGACCACGGTTTCCGAGCGGGAGTCGGCTCCCGCCGCCAGCGGAAACCGTGGTCTGTCCCCGGTTTTCGCTTCCTTCGCGCAGTTCTATCCGTTCTATCTCTCCGAGCACCGCAACCCGACGTGCCGCAAGCTGCACTTCGTCGGCAGCTCGCTCGTGCTCGGGCTGCTGCTCGCGGCGCTCGTGACGCCGTACTGGTGGCTCGCTCTCCTGATGCCCATTGCGGGCTACGGCTTCGCGTGGGTCGGCCATTTCGCGTTCGAGAAGAACCGTCCCGCGACCTTCAAGCATCCCGGCTAC
>JANPHA010000135.1:0-20065 GCA_031424255.1 Burkholderiales bacterium
GAAGGGCAGGCACGAGGACGCCATCACCACGTCGACGCTCACCTCGGGCGTGGTGAAGATGCGCGCGCTGCCGGTCTCGACGTTGGTGGCGGTGATGAAGAGCTTGGTGCTCTTGCACGTGCGCAGCCTCTCGAAATCGACGCTCGCCTCGAGCGCGGTGCGGAGCGGATTGTAGTTGAGCGGGTTCCACTGGTACGGCGAGAGCGAGCCGGTCATCATCTTGAAGAGGTCGAAGAGCTGCGGGCTCGCGAACCCCGCGCCGCTTTCCGACAGCCGCTTCCAGAATCCCGCGAGCGCTTCGCGAGCGCCATCGATGCCGCCCATCATCCGCCCGTAGGCGTACACGACCGCGTTCACGCTGCCGGCGCTGGTGCCCGAGATGCCCTCGATCTCGAGGCGCCCGTCCTCGAGGATCTGGTCGAGCACGCCCCACGCATAGGCGCCGTGCGAGCCGCCGCCCTGCAACGCCAGGTTCACGCGCTTCGGCTTTCCGCGCGGCGTGGCCACGGAAGGTCAGGCCGCGTGCGGCCGGGCCTGCGCGAGCGTGAAGCGCGGCCCCCGCGCGATGCGGTGGAAATAGGAGGCGTGCGCCGGCGATCCCTCGGGCCATGCGGCGAGGAAGCGCTGCCGCCACCGCGCGGCATCGAATTCGAGCGCGACCGCATCCACGAACACGTCGCGAAGGCGCAGCCCGTAGAGGGTTTGCCCGGGGCTTGCGAAGCGCGAGATGCGAGTCACGACACCACCGGGCACATCCGCGAAGTTCGGCATTCCCGCCGCGCCATTGTTGATGACGGCGCCCGGTCCCTGCGCGAAGTCGAATGCGCGCAGCGCCGGCAGGCACGTGTGGCTGCTCGCGAACAGGTCGACCTTCGCGTCGCGAAAAGCGCTCTCGATCCAGCGCAGGTGGCGCGGGTTGTCGAGGCAGTCGTGCGCGAAGCCCCAGCCGGCGAGCGACGCGGCGTCGCCGTGGACGATGCCGATGCGCGCATCGCCCACGCGCGCCACGAGATGCATCGGCAGCTCCGCCAAGCGCTCGCGCAATCCGGGGAAGCCGTGTGCGGTGACCCGCAGGCGCTCGAGGATCTCGTTGGAGCGCGACACGTCGGCGTCGCTCACGTCGGCCGGATAGGCGCAGCCGCAGCCGGCGCCGCTATCTTCCGACGCGATTTCGGTCTCGACATTGCCGCGCAACGCCGGATGCAGGAGCACGTTGCGGGTGATATGCGCGAAATCGCCGGGCGCCACGTCGAACCAGTGGAAGTCGCCGTTGAAGACGAAGGTGACCGGGCCGTTCTCAGCGGCGGCGAGCGAGCGCAACGCGTCGAGCGCCTCGATGTTGCCGTAGAGCCCTCCGACCACGAAGATCGTCTCCGCGACGATCTCGGGCTCGCGATCGAATACGCGCGGCGGATAGCGATAGGACACGGGGCACGTGCGCCCGGGCCGCGTTTCGGTCTCGGGAAGTGCCGCGAGCATGGCCGGCCCGCTCGCGCTCACGCGAGCGCGCCCCCGCAGCTCGAGCCCTGCCCCGCGGTGCAGCCGTAGCAATGGTCGCGCACCACGATGGAGTTTCCCTCGAGGTCGCGCTTCATCACGTCGCGGACGTGGGTGCGCGGCTTGCCCGCCACCGCGATCGGCAACCCGAGCATCTGGTTGAAGTCGCAATCGTAAAGGTAGCCCTGCCAGTCGATCGAGACGAGCGAGCGGCACATCACGCTCTCGAGGTTCTCGTCGCGATGCGCTCCGCGCAGGAGTTTCATGTACGCGTTGAACTGGCCCTTGCTGACCAGCGTGCTGCCGAAGCGCTGGATCGGCATGTTCGCGAGCGTATAGAGCCGGTTGAAGACGATGCCGGACTGCTCGCCGAGGATGCGCTTGTAGTCCTGCTCGAGCGTCACCTGCGGCGGCGGCAGGCTCGGGCCCTGCGGGTTATAGACCAGGTCCAGCGCGAGCCCCGAGGCTTCGCGCCCGTAGCCGAGAGCGTTCAGGCGCCGGATCGCGGCGATGCTGGTCTCGTATACGCCCGCGCCGCGCTGGCGATCGACAAGCTCCGGCGTGTAGCAGGGAAGCGAGGCCACGATCTGCACCTGGTTCGCGGCGAGGAATTCGGCGAGCGTCTCCTGGTGCGGCTGGAACAGGATCGTGAGGTTGCACCGATCGATCACCTGCACGCCCATCGCGCGCGCGTGCACCACAATGTCGCGGAAATGCGCGTTCAGCTCGGGCGCCCCGCCGGTGAGATCGAGCGTCGTCGCACCGCTCGCCGCGAGATACGCGAGAACTTCGTCGGCCGTCTCGCGCGTCATCGTCTCGGTGCGCGTCGGCCCGGCGTTGACATGGCAATGCAGGCAAGCCTGGTTGCAGACATAGCCCAGGTTGACTTGCAGGGTCTCGACCTTGCGCCGGCGGATCGGCGGGAAGTCGGTTTCGAGCAGCAGGGGCAGGGTCGCGCGCATGAGCCATCCATCTTACCAAAGCGATTGGTCGTCTCCCGTGCCGCGATCCTTACGCGGGATTGCGGCTAGACTAGCCCGACCGAATCCCGCGTACCCGACCATGCCCGATCCCTCCGCTCCCGACGGCGCGCGCCTCGATTTCTCCGGCCAGATGAGCTACGGCGACTACCTGCGCCTCGACCAGGTGCTCGGCGCCCAGCAGCCGCGCTCGCGCGATCACAACGAGATGCTGTTCATCGTGCAGCACCAGGCGACCGAGCTGTGGATGAAGCTCGTGATCCACGAGCTGTCGGCCGCGCGCGAGCGCATCCGCGCCGACGACCTGCCGCCCGCGTTCAAGATGCTCTCGCGGGTGGCGCGCATCATGGCGCAGCTGGTCCAGTCGTGGGACGTGCTCTCGACGCTCACGCCGGCCGAGTACTCCGCGTTCCGTGAATCGCTCGGCAGCTCTTCCGGTTTCCAGTCGTTCCAGTACCGCATGATCGAGTTCCTGCTCGGCAACAAGAGCGCGGTGCTGATGGAGCCGCACCGCCATCGCGCCGACCTGTTCGCGCCGCTGGAAAAGCTCTATCGAGAGCCCTCGATCTACGACGAGGCGATCGGGCTCCTCGCGCGGCGCGGCTTCGCGATCGATCCGGAATGCCTCGAGCGCGACAGCAGTGCCTCGCACGTCTTCAACGAGTCCGTGTGCCGCGCGTGGGTCGAGGTGTATCGCTCCACCGGCGATCGCTGGGAGCTCTACGAGCTTGCCGAGAAGCTGGTCGATCTCGAGGATGCGTTCCGGCAGTGGCGCTTCCGCCACGCGACCACGGTCGAGCGCGTGATCGGGCTGAAGCGCGGCACCGGCGGCACTTCCGGGGTGGGCTACCTGCGCCGCGTGATCGAGCTGGAGCTCTTCCCCGAGCTCTGGCACGCGCGCACGGAGCTCTAGGGACGTGCTCGAAGTCGAGCTCAAGTTCGAGATCCCCGAGGACGCTCACGCGGCGTTTCGCGCGTTGCCCGCGCTCGCCGGGGCGCGTCCGGTCGATGAGCAGCTGCTGGCGCTTTATTTCGATACGCCCGCGGAAGAGATCGCCGGGCACCGGATGGCGCTGCGACTGCGGCGCTCGGGACGCAAATGGAGGCAGGCGCTCAAGGCGGGAGCCAGCGGCAGCGGCGGCCTGCACGCGCGCGCGGAGTGGGAGTACCCGCGCCGCGGGCCCTCGCTCGATCTGGCGCTCTTCGCGCACACGCCGCTCGCCAAGCTGCGCCGTGCCGACCGCCTGCACGAGCGCCTGCACGAGGTCTTTCGCGTCGACGTCGCGCGCACCACGTGGGAGGTGCCGGTGCCGCCCGGCGGCCGCGTCGAGGTGGCGCTCGATCGTGGGATGGTGGTCCGCGGCGCGCGCAGCGACGCGGTCTCCGAGGTGGAGATCGAATGCCTCGAGGGCGAGCCGCACGCGGTGTTCGATTTCGCCGAGCGCCTGCTGGGCTCGGTGCCGATGCGCCCGAGCGCGGTCACCAAGGCGCAGCGCGGCTATCGCCTGCTGCGCGATGACGAAGACACTCCCGTCAAGACGCGGCGCGCGAAGCTTCGCGCCACCATGCCGCCGGGCGAGGCGGCACGCGCGTCGCTCGCCGCGGCGCTCGATGCATTGCAGGCCAACGAGCACGGCGTGCTCACTCATGCCGACCCCGAATACCTGCACCAGATGCGCACCGCGCTGCGGCATATCCGCTCGGCGCTGCGCACGTACCGGCCGGTCACGGCACCCGGCTTCGAGCCGGTGCCGCGCGAGGAGATCCGCCGGCTCGGCCACGTGATGGGCGAAGCGCGCGACTGGGACGTGCTCGGCACGCATACTTTGCCCGCGCTCCTTGCCGCGCAGCCCGAATCGGCCGACGGCCATGCGCTCGCCGCGAAGGTGGCCGCGATCCGCAGCGACAAGCGCTCGCTCTTGCGCGAAGCGCTGCGCTCCCCGCGCTACGCGCGCTTCATCCTGGCGCTCGCGCGCCGCATCGCGCAGGCGCAGGCGCCCGCGGCGCCCGACGGCAAGCTGCGCGCTTTCGCCCGCGGGCGGCTCGACAAGCGCTGGGGCAAGGTCGAGGCGAGCGCGCGCGAGGTTGCGCTCGACGATCCCGAGCGACGCCACCGCCTGCGCATCGCGGCGAAGCGGCTGCGCTACGCGGCCGAGGGATTCGCCCCCCTGTATTCCGCGAGACGCACGCGCAAGTTCCTGCGGTGCTTGTCGCGGCTGCAGGACGACCTCGGGGATGCGAACGACGCCGCGGTCGCCCTGCGGTTGCTCGCCGGGCTCGACCTGCCGCCGGGCCTGCGACGATTCGTGCGCGCCTGGCTCGGGCAGCGCACGCGCTCGGCGGTGGCCGGCGTCGAAGGCCACCTCGCGCGGCTGCGCTCGGCCCCACGCTTCTGGAGGGAAAGGTGATCTTCGAATCCGCCGAGGCAGGCCACAAGCTGAAGAAGAGTGTCTTCAAGCGGCGCGAGCCCAAGCTGCGCGAGCACCTGCTGAAGCTGCAATACAAGCTGCTCGAGAAGCGGGAGTTTCCGGTGCTGCTGCTGGTGAACGGCCTCGACGGAGCCGGCAAGAGCGAGACCGTGAACCTGTTCAACGAGTGGATGGATCCGCGCCACATCCGCACGATCGCCTTCGGCGCGCCCACCGATTGGGAGCGCGAGCGCCCGGAGATGTGGCGCTTCTGGCAATCGCTTCCGCCCAAGGGTCACATCGGCATCCACTTCGGCTCGTGGTACACCGATCCGATCGAGCTGCGCGCCTACGGGCGCGAGAAGCGCAGCGCATTCGAGCGGCGCCTGGAACGCATCCGCCACTTCGAGAAGATGCTCGTGGCCGAGGGCATGCTCCTGATCAAGCTGTGGTTCCATCTCTCGCGGGAGGCCCAGGACAGACGCCTGCGCGAGCTCTCGGCGCGCAAGGAAACCGCGTGGCGCGTCACCCGGGACGAGTGGAAGCAATACCGGCACTACGACGATTATGTGGAGGCCGCCGAGGAAACGCTCACCGGGACGAGCACCGGGGAAGCGCCGTGGGAGATCATCGACGGCTCCGACGCCGAGTTCCGCGCGCTCGCCGCGGGCAGCGTGCTGGACGAATCGCTCGGCGCATGGCTCGCGGGCAAGCGCCCCGTGCTGTCTCCGGCGCCGCCTCCGCCGCCCCCGCCGCTCGACGGGCGCACGATCCTCGATGCGTTCGACTACTCGCGCTGTCTCGATCGCGAGACCTACAAGGACAAGCTCGACAAGTTCCAGCGCAAGCTGAACCTGTTGCTGCGCGAGCGCCGCATGCGCGATCGCTCGCTGGTCGTCGTCTTCGAGGGCATGGACGCCGCGGGCAAGGGCAGCACCATCCGGCGCATCACCCAGGCGCTCGACGCTCGCTTCTATCGCGTGACCCCGATCGCCGCGCCGGACGAAGAGGAGCGCGCGTACCCCTACCTGTGGCGCTTCTGGCGCCATCTTCCGGGCCATGGCCGCACCACGATCTTCGACCGGTCGTGGTACGGGCGCGTGCTGGTGGAACGCGTCGAGAAGTTCGCCGGCGACTACGACTGGATGCGGGCGTACAACGAGATCAACGAGTTCGAGGAGCAGATGATCGAGGCCGGCACGATCGTCGTGAAGTTCTGGCTCGCGATCACGCCCGGGGAGCAGCTGCGGCGCTTCAAGGAGCGCGAGCACACGGCCTACAAGCGCTACAAGATCACGCCCGAGGACTGGCGCAACCGCAAGAAGTGGCCGCAGTACGAGCTCGCGGTCAACGACATGGTCGAGCGCACCTCGACGCAAATCGCCCCGTGGCACATCATCGCCTCGGACGACAAGCTCTTCGCGCGCGCCGAGGTGCTCAAGACCCTCTGCAAGCGGCTCGATGGCGAGTTGTGAGAAAACCGGGGACAGACCACGGTTTCCGAGCGGGAGTCGGCTCCCGCCGCCAGCGGAAACCGTGGCCTGTCCCCGGTTCCCTACGCGACCGTCAGGCGGATGCGGTTGCGGCCGAAGAGATAGGCGTAGTCGGCGCTCGCGGTGAGGCCGTGGGCGAGCAGCACGCCGAGGCCGCCCTCGCGGCGCGTCTCGGCGAGGGCCTCGAGCATCTCGCGGGTGGCACGGGAGAAGGGATTGAAGGGCGGCGCGCGATCCTCGTAGGTGAGCGAGACCTCGCCGTCGGCCGCCGCGAGCGTGAGCCACACCGGGGCGTCGCTTCCGCCGTGGTGGCCGTGCTTCACCGTGTTGAGGAAAAGCTCCTCGACCACGAGGTTGGTCTTGAGGCAGGCCGCCCGGGAGACGCCGGCGCCCTCGCAAAAGCTCTCGATGAAGGCGCGCGCATGCTTCCACTCTTCCAGCCGGGAGGGAAACATCCCTATACGGGTTGTGACGGCGTTCACAGCGGACCTTTCGCGGTTTTGGCATTATAGAGCGGGGATAATGAGTCTTTAGCAAGGAGAATCAAATGCGTAACGCATTGATCGTCGCTTTTGCCCTGGTTTTCCCGGGCCTGGCGGCGGCCGCGGATGTCGGATTGATCAAGGTGGCGAAGGGATCGGTGCAGATCCAGCGAGGCGCCGCCAGGATGCCGGCGGCCGTAGGCATGGGCTTGCAGACGTCCGACGTGATCGTGACCGGGGCCGATGGCTCCGCGGGCATCACGTTCACCGACAACAGCCTGGTCTCGGTCGGGCCGGGCAGCGTCTTCGCGATCGACAAGTACAGCTTCGATACGACCACGCACGCCGGCGAGTTCCAGGGCAATCTCAAGCAGGGACGCCTCGCGGCGGTCTCCGGCAAGATGGTCAAGCAGTCGCCCGAATCCATGAAGATCCGCACGCCGTCCGCCATCATGGGCGTGCGCGGCACGGAGTTCCTGGTGCAGGTCGACGAGCCGCGCTCGGGCAAGTAGCGAACCCGGCCTTGACGAGATTCGCGGCGGTCCTGCTGGCGCTTGCACTGGCCGGCTGCGCCTCGGCGCCCGTTCCGGCGCTGTTCGTGGTCGTTCCGGCCGCCGACGGCCACGTCGGCTCGATCGTCGTGCAGCGCGAGGGCGAGAATCGCGTCATCAATTCGGCTTACGGCGCGCAGCGCCTGCGCCCCGACGGCTCGCTCGAAGCCGCGAAGGTCTCCGAAGCCGAGATACGCCGTGAATTCGGCTCCACGCTCGCCGCGATGCCGGGGCGGCCCGCCACCTTCATGCTGTATTTCCTGGAAGGCAAGGACGAGCTCACGGTCGAATCGAAGATGGAGCTCGACCGCGTGTTCGCCGAGCTCAAGCGCCGTCCGCTTCCCGACATCATGGTAATCGGGCACACCGACACCGTCGGCAATCTCCCCTTCAACGACCGGCTCTCGCTCGCGCGGGCCGAGCGCCTGCGCGAGATGCTGATCAGCCTGGGAATTCCCTCGCAGCGCATCGAGGCCGCCGGCCGCGGCAAGCGCGAGCTGCTCGTGCCGACCGAGGACAACGTCTCCGAGCCGCGCAACCGGCGGGTCGAGATCAACGTCCGGTAGGCTCCGCTTCCTCGCCCTCCCACCGCAGCGCCAGCAGCGTGATGTCGTCGGCGGGCTCCGCGCCCGCGGCGAAGCGGTTCACGTCCTCGTGCAGCTTGGCCACCAGCGCGATCGGATCGACATCCGCCGGCATCCACGTGAGCGACGCACGCAGCCGCTCCGAGGTGAAGAACTCGCGCTTCGGGTTCATCGCCTCCGTCGCGCCGTCGGTCACCACGCAGAGCCATTCGCCCGGCGCGAACATGAGCTTCCAGGTGGGATAGACGAAGTCCTCGATCACGCACAGCGGCGGGCCGCCCGGCTGGCCGAAGCGCTCCGGAGCGCCGCCGGGCGTGCGCATGAACGGCGGCTCGTGGCCGGCATTGGAGTATTCCAGCTCCCCGGTGGAGGCGTCGAGCACCGCGGCGAACACGGTGACGAAGAGCTGCTCCGGATTCTCCAGCCCGATCTCTTCCTGCGCGCGCGAGAGGATCTCGCCCACCTTCCCGCCGCGCAGCGCCGCGCTCTTCAGGTGCGACTTGACCGAAGCCATGAAGAGCGCCGCCGGAAGCCCCTTGCCGGACACATCCGCGACCACGAAAAAGAGCCGCTGCGGGTCGACCATGAAGCAGTCGTAGAAGTCGCCGCCGACGGTGCGCGCGGGCTCGAGCATCGCCGCGATCGCGAAGCGCGGGTCGCCCGAGAGCGTGATGCGCGGGTCCGGCAGCAATCCCATCTGGATGCGGCGCGCGGCATCGACCTCGCCCGCCATGCGCGCGGCCTGGTCGCGCAGCATGCGCCGCTGGCGCTCGGCCACCGAGAGCGTGCCCACGACCACGCTGATGAAGACCGCGAGCACGCCGATCGACGGCCACACCGGGTCGAACAGCAGGTCGAGATAGAGGAAAGCGAGCACGCCGCCGCCGAGCAGCAACACGATCAGCAACACGACGAGATTGATGCCCTTGAGCGCCCCGATGCGCGGCACGAGCAGGATCAGGACCAGGCCGAACAGCAGCAGCGCCGCCGCCTCGACGCGTGTCGCGAACCCCGGCCGGACCAGCGACACGCCGGTGAACAGGTTCTCGACCACCTGCGCATGGATCTCGACTCCGGGCACGAATTCGCCCAGCGGCGTGCTCCGGTAGTCGAGCACGCCGAGCCCGCTGATGCCGATCAGCACGACCTTTTTGCGCAGCAATTCCGGATCGACCTTGCCGTCGATCACCGCCGCCGCGGAGACGAAACGCTGCGGCTCGTGCGGGCCGATGCGCAGCCACGCCGTGCCGTCTTCCTGGATGCGCGAGGTGACCTCGGCCAGACGCAGCTCGAGCGCGCCGTCGATCGACTCGGCGAGCCTCAACCCCGCGCCTACGCCGGCGCGCAGGCTTTCCACGCCGAGCGAGGGCACCTCCACGCCCTGCACGCGCGCGACCATCGGCACGATGCGCACGACCTGATCGTTGGGCCCGGCATTGATCAGCCCATGGCTCTCGGCCGCCGCGTCGATCACCGCGATGTTGCCGATCTGCCCGGGAAAGCTCATCAGCGCGGGATCGCGATTGGCGGGCAGCGCGACCGGCGGATTGCGCGGCGGGGGGAAGCGCGGATCGGTCTCGATGGTGCCGGTGATGCCGAGCACGACGTGCTTGCCGCGCATCGCATCGGCGAGACGCTCGTCGTTCGAGGGCAGCGCGCGCAGCTCGCTCGAGACCGACTCGGGCAGGCCGGGAATCTCGTTGGCGAGGGTCGCCGGCGAGAAGCGGTCCGGCTCGGCGTAGAAGATGTCGAGCCCGATCGACAGCGGCTCATGCTCCGAGATGCGCGTGATCAGCTCCGCCATGCGCGTGCGCGGCCATGGCCACTGCCCATATCGCGCGAGCGCGCTCTCGTCGATCGCGACGATCGCGACCGGGGCGGTGGTGCGCTCGAGCGGGAAGATGCGCTGGTAGGTATCGAAGGCCGCGTAGCGCAGCCGATCCGCGGCCGGCGGCGAGACGATCAGGAAAAGCGACAGCGCAGCGAGGAGCACCAGGGCGAGAACCCTCAGGCCCCCCAGCGCGTTCAGAGATCGATCTCCATGCCGTCGTACGCGGCGGACACCTTGAGCGCGTGGTCGCCGCGCGTGAGCTCCTCGAAGCGGCGCGCTTCCTTGAGCAGGCCCTCGAGCGTGGCGTCGTTGTTGGCGGGCTCGTGATGGAAGAGCACCAGGTGCTTGGCGCGCGCCATCTGGCACAGCTCCACGCCCACGATGTTGCTCGAGTGGCCCCAGTCGGCCTTCACGCTGATCGCCTCGGCGAGCGCGTACATCGCATCGAAGATCACCACGTCGGCGCCGCGGAAGAAGGTGGCGAAGTTCTCCGCCTCGGCGCGGTTCTCGAGCTTGTGCTCGGAATCGGTCGAGTAGATCAGCGACTTGCCGGCGTGCTCGAAGCGATAGCCGTAGGAATCGCCCGAATGCAGCTGCAGGTGCGGCGTCACGGTGAGGCCGCCGACCGTGTAGGGCTTGTCGGGTGTCAGCTTCACGAACTCGACGTTCGCCGCGAGCTGGGTGAAATCCACCGGGAAGCACGGCTCGCGCATCTGCTTGCGGTAGGCATCCTCGAGCACCTCGTGCACGCCGTGGATGCGGATCTTCGTGTTCGGCACGTAGGCCGGCCCGAAGAAGGGGAAGCCCATGATGTGGTCCCAGTGCACGTGGGACTGGAAGATGTTCACGGTCGCGGGCTTGCGCGCCTGCTTCGCCAGCACGTGCACGCCGAACGGCCGCGCCCCGCTGCCCATGTCGCAGACGAAGTACTCGTCGCCGGGAATCTCGATCTCCACGCACGGCGTGTGGCCGCCAAAGGTGTGCGTGAGGGAATGGTCGAGCTCGGAACTCGCGAACGCGTGCGCCTCCTCGTAGCTCGCGAAGGTGCGCCCCGAGGCCTGCACCAACGCCTGGGCAAGCTTGTCGCGGATATCAGCGGTGGTGAGCGCGACCGGGATCGAACCGCGAGTTCCCCAGAAGCGTGCGCGCACCGCGCTTATCCCTTTTCGTACGCCGCGACGGCATCGGCCGACACTGCGGCAAGCGCCTCGCGCACCGTGGGGAAGACCTGGAACACGAGGTTGAAATGGCTGATCTCGAAGATCTCCTTGACCATCGGCTGCAGCGCCGCGACGTAGATCCTGCCGCGCTGCGCCTTCGCCTGGCGCGACGCGAGCATGAAGCAGCGCAGGCCCGCGCTCGACACGTATTCGAGCGTCGACAGGTCGAGGACCACGGATCCGCCTTCGTTGCCGGAGCGCTCCACTTCCGTCATCAGCTCGCCGCGGAAACCATCACACGTATCCTGGTCGAGGCGACCCGATACCTGGAGGACGACGGCCGAGGCGAAGCGCCGGGAGGAGACGTTCATTCGTTGTAGTTGTGGGGCAGGCCTCCCTATTGTGTCACAGCCTCTGCTCGCGGAAGAACCCGAGTTTTTCCTGCGCCGCCCGGTCCGAGAACGAGAACAGCACGAGGTCGGAGGAGGCGCTGAGCGTGTACGGGATCCAGCCCGGAACGACGCAGACGTCGCGCGGCGCGAGGTCGAATCGCTCGCCCCCGGCCTCGACCCGGCCGGCGCCTTCCGCGACCACGAAGACCATGCTGTCGCTCGAGCGGTAGGCGCGGGTGGCGAAACCCTTGGGCAGCAGCCGGATCATGGTCGCCATGGTCGGCATCGCCCAGCCGCCGTCGGCGGGATTCACGTAGCGCATCAGGTAGCCCAGGTGCCCGTCGGGGGCGCCCGCCTGCGTGAGGGCGCGCAGCGCTTCACGCGTGCGCGCGTAGGGATAATTGAATACCGGCGAATTGAGCGATTGAGCGCGGTAGCCGACCGGCAGCAGGCCGCTGCCGTAGCGCGCGAGCGAATCGCCCTCGGGGCGCGTGAGCGGCGCTTGCGCGCTGTCGTGCTCCTCTCGGAACGTGGCGCCGAAATATTTCACCAGCGGGATGTCGAGGCCGTCGAGCCACACCATCGGGCCGGCGCTGTCGTTGCCGTGGTGGTGCCAGGTCCACGCCGGCGTGATGACGAAATCGCCCGGCTGCATCACGGTCTTCTCGCCATCGACCGCGGTGTACGCGCCGCTGCCCTCGAGGATGAAGCGCAGCGCGGATTGCGTGTGGCGATGCGCCGGCGCGACCTCGCCCGGCATGATCAGCTGCAGGCCCGAAAAGAGCACGTTGGTGATCTGCGAGGCGCCGCGCATCGCCGGGTTCTCGAGGATCAGCACGCGCCGCTCGGCCTCCTCGGCCGAGATCTGGTCGGCGGACTCCATCAGGAACGGGCGCACGTCGGCATAGCGCCAGCGGTGCGGGACGCACACCGGCGCGGGCTCGCGCGGCACCAGCGACTTCATGCGCACCCAGAGCGGCGCCAGGTTCTGCGGGGCGATGCGCTCGTAGAACGCTTCGCGGTCGCTCGCTGCATGAATCGGGGAGGGGGACAGTTTCATAGGCAGGTCTCCATTCGCCAGCCGTACAGCCATTCGAGTGCATCGTAGAAGCGGGACGGCGCCCGGCCTTTCCACATTTCGTTGCGCACCAGGCGCTCCACGCCCTTGGCATGATAGACGCGGCCCATCTCGCGTGTCAGCAGGACCACGCGCGCGGTGCGGGCGATGCGCGAGCGTTCGTACAACGCGAACGCGCGCTCGAAATCCCCGCCGCTTGCGCGCAGCGCCTCGCCGAGCGTCACCGCATCCTCGAGCGCCATGCAGGCACCCTGCGCCAGGTATTGCAGCATCGGGTGCGCCGCGTCGCCGAGCAACGTCACGCGGCCGTGGGACCATTTTCCGATCGGCTCGCGATCGGCGGTGGCCCATCTCTTCCAGCTCTTCGGCAATCCCAGCAGCTGGCGCGGGCGCGGCGCGATGCCCTCGAAGTACGACAGCACCTCGTCGCGGCTGCCCTCGGTCACGCCCCACTCCTCGGCCTTGCGGCTGTGGAACGTGACCACGACGTTGTACTGCTCGCCGCCGCGCAACGGGTAATGCACCAGGTGGCAGTCGGGTCCCGCCCAGACGCACGGAGCGTTCCAGCGCAAGTCCGCGGGGAATTCGGCGGCGTCCACGACCGCGCGATACACCACGTGCCCGGAGACGCGCACCGGATCGCCGACGCACGCGTGGCGCACGGTGGACTTCACGCCGTCGCAGCCGACGAGCGCCGCGCCCCGGTGCGGGTTGCCGTTCGCATCGATCACCGTGACCCCGGAATCGTCCTGCTCGATGCGCGCGACGTGCGTGGAAGTGAGGAGCTCGATGCCGGGATTTTCCTGCACGCCCTCGAGGAGCGACAGGTGCACGTCGGCGCGGTGGCTCACCGCGTAGGGATTGCCGAAGCGCGCGCGGAACGCGTCACCGACCGGCATCGACGCGACCTCCGATTCGTCGATCGCATCCATCATCAACAGGCGCTCGGTGTACACCGCGCGTCGGCGCGCCCGCTCGCCGATGCCGAGCGCATCGAATGCCGAGAATGCGTTCGGTCCCAGCTGGATGCCGGCGCCGATCTCGCCGATCTGCGAGGCCTGCTCCAGCACGCGCACCGGGTGGCCGAGGCGGGCGATGGCGAGAGCGGCGGCAAGCCCGCCGATGCCGCCTCCCGCGATCAACACCGGCCTGCGAGATGTCGTGTCGCTCATGGTTAGACCTCTAACCATGAGCTTAGCCCGAATTTCGGGTCGGAATAGTTGGTGGCCTGGGGCGGAATTGAACCACCGACACACGGATTTTCAGTCCGCTGCTCTACCAACTGAGCTACCAGGCCGGGAAAGCATAAAATTATAGCTGTTTCAGCCCTCTCCGAGCCACTCCCTTTTGGAAATCAGGCCCAGGATCGTCCCCGTCGCGGGTGCACTCGCGGTTTGCATCCTCGGCGGAGCGATGTGCGCGTGGATCCGCACGCCGCTGCCGTGGATGATCGGCTCGATGCTCGCGATGGCCTCGGTGCAGATGGCGGGCGCGGAGTTCGAGCCGCTGCCGGGCGGGCGCGAGGCCGGCATGGTGGTGGTCGGCGTCACGCTCGGGTTGTATTTCACCGCGCCGATCGTGCACGAGGTGTCGACCTATTGGCCGTGGTTCGTGACGCTCGGCTTCGCCGCGATCGCCTTCGGCACTGTGAGCGGCCTGGTGCTCGGAAAACTCGCGGGAATCGACCGCGCGACCGCGTATTTCGGCAGCATGCCGGGCGGGGCCTCGGAGATGGCGATCATGGGCGAGAAATACGGCGCGCGGCAGGACCGCGTCGCGGTTTCCCACTCGGTGCGCATGCTGTTCGTCGTGACGCTCTTCCCGGTCGGCATCACGCTCGCGGGCTTCCATGCGACCGAGGAATACCGGCCGGTGATCGTTGCGTTCGATCCGCGCGGCTTCGCGCTGCTGCTCGCGATCGGCGTGGCCGGCGGATTCCTCGCGCGGCGGCTGCGCCTGCCCACCGCCTTCATGATGGGGCCGCTGATCGCCACGATCGCCCTCACGGTCTGCGGCGTGCAGCTCTCGTCGGTGCCGACGCCCTTCTCGAACGCCGCCCAGGTGCTGCTCGGCTGCGCGCTCGGCTCGCGCTTCGATCGCAGCTTCCTTTCCGCGGCGCCACGGTTCCTCGCCGCGTTGGTCCCCTCGATCGTCCTCATGCTGACGCTCGCGGTGCTCGTGGGCTGGGGCATCGCGTTGGGTAGCGGCGCCTACGTCGGCAGCGCGATCCTCGCCGCGGCTCCGGGCGGAATCGCGGAGATGTCGATCACGGCGAAGGTGCTGCGCCTCGGCGTCGCGTTCGTCACCGCGGCGCACGTGGTGCGCTACGTGATCGTGGTCACCTTCACCGTGCCGGTCTTCCGGCTGCTGACGCGAAACGACGCCAGGAAAGAGAAATGATAGCGTTGTCATTTCGGCGTACAATTCCGCCATGCCGCACGCTCCCGCCCCCGCCCCCGTCCGCGCGCGCCGTGGCCGCCGCCGCACCCCGGGGCTCACTCTCTCCGATGTCGCGCGCCTGGCCGGGGTCTCCCCGATCACCGTATCGCGCGCGCTGAACAACCCCGACCAGCTCAACCCCGACACCCTTGCCAAGGTGCGCGAGGCGATAGCGCGCACCGGTTACGTCCCCAACCGCGTGGCGGGCGGGCTCGCCTCGAGCCGCAGCCGCCTCGTGGCCGCACTCGTGCCGACCATAGCGAGCCCGGTCTTTCTCGAGACGGTCCAGGCGATGACCGAAGCCCTCGACGAGGCCGGCTACCAGGTGATGCTCGGGCAGAGCGGCTACGACTCCACCCGCGAGGACCGGCTGCTCGATGCGATCATCGGCAGGCGCCCCGACGGCGTGATCCTCACCGGCGTGATGCATTCGCCCGAAGGCCGCAAGCGCCTCGCCGCCGCGCAGATCCCGGTGGTGGAGACCTGGGACCTCACGCCCACCCCGATCGACATGCTGGTCGGTTTCTCCCATGAGAAAGTGGGCGCGGCGGTGGCCGAGTACCTGTACTTCCGCGGCTCGCGCAAGCCCGGCATCGTGTCCGCCAACGATTACCGCGCGAGCGTGCGCATCCGCGGGTTCAACGACACGGCAGCCCGCCATGGGCTGCGCGACATTCCCTGCGAGCTCGTGCCGACTCCCACCACGCTCGGCCTGGGACGCAAGGCGCTCGCGCAACTGCTCACGGCGCATCCGGACACGGATGCCGTCTATTGCAGCTCCGACGTGCTGGCACTCGGCGCGCTCACCGAGGCGCAGGCGCGCGGCATCGACGTCCCCGGCCGGCTGCGCGTATTCGGCTTCGGCGACCTCAACTTCGCAAGCTCCACGCACCCGGCGCTTTCGACCGTGCGCATCGACGGCACCGCGATCGGAAGGCAGGCCGCGCGCTTCGTGATCGATAGCGCCGCGGGCACGCCGATCCCGCATCGCATCGTCGATATCGGCTTCAAGCTGATCGCCCGCAACAGCGCCTGAGGCGTCTGAGGGGTTGACAGGATTTGGATGGTAGCGCTATCATCCGCCTGCCTCCCCACCCCATTTCCAGGAGTCGCTTCGTGAAGACCACGCCCGTCACACCGGCCGACCTGTCGGCATCGGTGCTGTCCGTCCCGCCGCTCGCGCGCCGCCCCGACCTGAGCCTGAACCCCGAAGCCAACCGCGCGCTGATCCGCCACCTCGAAGGCGGCGGAGTGACGACGTTGATGTACGGGGGCAACGCCAATTTCTATCACCTGCCACTGTCCGAATACGCCGCCACGGTCGACTTCCTCGCCGAGGCCGCGGGTGCCGGCAGCTGGGTAATCCCGTCCGCGGGCGCCGACTACGGCAAGCTCATCGACCAGGCTGCGGTGCTGCGCTCGCGCGGCTTCCCCACCGCGATGGCGCTGCCCTTCGGCCACCCCTCCAACGACAGCGGTGTAGCCACGGCGCTGCGCAAGTTCGCCGACAAGCTCGGCCGGCCGATCATCGCGTATGTGAAGGCGCTCGGGTACATCGAGCCCGCCACGCTCGGCAAGCTCGCGCGGGATGGCGTCCTCTGCGCGATCAAGTACGCGGTCGTGCTCGACCAGCCGAAGAAGGATCCTTACCTCGACGAGCTGCTGCAGAACGTGTCGGGCGAGATGGTGATCAGCGGCATCGGCGAGCGGCCGGCGATCGTGCACGTGCGCGACTTCGGTTTGAAGAGCTTCACCTCCGGGTCGGTGTGCGTGGCGCCGCTTGGCTCGACGAAGATCCTCGCCGCCCTCAAGGCGAAGCGCTACGACGAGGCCGAGAAGATTCGCGCCGCCTACATGCCGCTCGAGGATGAGCGCGATGCGCGCGGCCCGATCCGCGTGCTGCACGACGCGGTGACGCTCGCCGGCATCGCCGACATGGGCCCGATGCTGCCGATGATCTCCAACCTCGATCCGTCGGAGCGCGCCGCCGTCAAGGCTGCCGCAACCGCATTGCTCGAGCACGACCGCAAGCTCGCGCGCCAAACCGTCGCCGCCTGACGCCCCGAAGAGAACCCGAGGAGACCCCATGAAGAGCATCAAGCCGCTCGCGGCGACCGCCGCGCTCGCCGCCGCCGCATTCGCCGCGACATTCCTCTGCCTGCCGGCGCTCGCCGTGTATCCGGAACGACCGGTCACGGTGATCGTGCCGTTCCCGCCGGGAGGCGCCTCCGACGTCACGGCGCGCAATATCACCGCGAAGCTCGGCGAGAAGATCGGCCAGACCGTCATCGTCGACAACAAGCCCGGCGCCAACGGCTCCATCGGCGCGAGCGTCGTCGCGAAAGCGAAGCCCGACGGATACACGCTGCTGGTGGGCTCGATCGGCGTCTACGGCATCAACCCGGTGCTCTACAAGGACCTCGCGTACGACCCGCGCCGCGACTTCGACCTTCTCACCGTCGCCGTGCGCACACCCAATGTGCTCGTCGTCAATCCGAAGTTTCCCGCCAACACGGTCCAGGAGTTCATCGCGTACCTGAAGAAGAATCCCGACAAGGTTTCGTTCGCGTCGTCGGGCACCGGCTCCTCCGACCACCTCACCGCCGCGCTCTTCTGGCAGAAGACCGGCACCAGCGGCATCCACGTGCCCTACAAGGGCGGAGGCCAGGCGATCAGCGACCTCATCGGCGGCTCGGCGGACGTGTCGTTCCAGAACCTCGGCTCGGTGGCGAACCAGATCCGCGCCGGGCGGCTGAGGCTGCTCGCGGTGACCGCCGAAAAGCGCGCCGCCGCGTTTCCCGATACGCCCACGATGGCGGAGGCGGGCGTTCCCGGGCTGGTGGTCTACTCGTGGCAAGCCGTCGCCGCGCCCAAGGGCTTGCCGGCCGACGTGATCGCGAAGCTGCAGCCCGCGGTGGTCGCGGTGCTGCGCGATCCCGAAGTGGTCAAGCGCTTCGAGGACATCGGGTTCGAAGTGGTGGCGAACTCGAGCGCGGAATTCGCGACATTCCTGACCGGCGAGCTCGGCCGATGGAAGGCGGTCATCGACGCCGGCAAGATCACGCAGAGCGATTGAGCCCATGGCCCAGGCCCGCAAGAAGCCCGAGGAGCTGCGCAGCCACCGCTGGTACGGGGTGAAGGACATGCGCAGCTTCGGCCATCGCTCGCGCACCGCGCAGATGGGATACAACCGCTCCGACTATCTCGGCAAGCCGGTGATCGCGATTGTCAACACGTGGAGCGACATCAATCCGTGCCACAGCCACTTCCGCCAGCGCGCCGAGGAAGTGAAGCGCGGCATCTGGCAGGCCGGAGGCTTCCCGGTCGAGATGCCGGCGATCACGCTGTCGGAGCCGTTCCAGAAGCCGACGACGATGCTCTATCGCAACCTGCTCGCGATGGAGACCGAGGAGCTGCTGCGCAGCTACCCGGTGGACGGATGCGTGCTGATGGGCGGATGCGACAAGACGTCGCCCGCGCTGCTGATGGGTGCCTTCTCGATGAACCTGCCGGCGATCTTCCTGCCCGCGGGGCCGATGCTGCGCGGCGATTTCCAGGGCAAGTTCCTGGGCAGCGGCAGCGACACCTGGAAATACTGGGCGGAGCTGCGCGCGGGCAACATCACCGAGGAGGAATGGCAAGGCGTCGAGGACGGCATCGCGCGCTCGCCCGGCCATTGCATGACCATGGGCACGGCATCGACGATGACCTCGGCGATCGAGGCTCTCGGCCTCACGCTGCCGGGCGCCGCGTCGATCCCCGCGCCGGATTCGCGCCACGCGCAGATGGCGACCCTCACCGGCAAGCGCATCGTGGACATGGTGTGGGAGGACCTGAAGCCGCTCGACATCGCCACACCAGCCGCTTTCGACAACGCGGTCGTGACGGCGCTCGCCCTCGGCGGGTCCACAAACTCCGTCGTGCACCTGGTGGCGCTCGCGCGGCGCGCCGGCGTGCCGCTCGACATCGAGCGCTTCGACGCGCTTTCGCGCAAGACCCCGGTGCTCGCCAACGTGCGCCCCGCGGGCAAGTACCTGATGGAGGATTTCTTCTACGCCGGCGGGCTGCCCGCGCTGCTCGCGGCACTCGGCGATCTCATCGACGGCACCGCGCGCACCGTCACGGGTGCGACCCTCGGCGAGAATATCGCGGGCGCGAAGAGCTGGAACGACGACGTGATCCGCTCGCGCGCCAATCCGCTCGTGGCCTCCGACGGGCTCGCGATATTGCACGGCAACCTGGCGCCCGGCGGCGCCGTCATCAAGCCGCCGGCGATGGAAGCGCGGCTGCAGAGGCACATCGGCCGCGCCATAGTCTTCGCGAGCTATGACGACATGAACGCGCGCCTCGACGATCCGGCGCTCGACGTGGATGCCGACAGCGTGATCGTGCTGCAGAACGCCGGCCCGCAAGGCGCGCCCGGCATGCCGGAGTGGGGCCAGCTGCCGATCCCGCAGAAGCTGCTCAAGCAGGGCGTGCGCGACATGGTGCGCATCTCGGATGCGCGCATGAGCGGCACGAGCTATGGGGCCTGCGTGCTGCACGTCACGCCCGAATCGTACGTCGGTGGCACGCTCGCGTTGGTGCGCGACGGCGACCGCATCGAGCTCGACGTGCCCGCGCGCCGCCTGCAGCTGCTGGTCGACGACGCCGAGCTCGCGCGCCGCAGGGCCGCGTGGAAGGCGCCCACGCCGCACTTCACGCGCGGCTTCGGCACTCTGTATCTCAAGCACGTGACGCAAGCCGACAAGGGCTGCGATTTCGATTTCCTCGAGGCCGGCGCGGCGACCGCCGAGCCCGAGATCCACTAGACTGTATGCGTTCGAGGTTCCCGATGAACATCCCGAGTGCCGTGCGGCTCGCCGCCGCGCTTCTCCCGCTCCTCGCGATCCCGCCCGCGCTCGCGCAATTCCCGACGCACACGGTGACGATGGTGGTTCCGTTCCCGCCGGGCGGCGGCACCGATACCGGCGCGCGCCTCATCGCACAGGGCCTGTCGCAGCGCTGGGGCCAGGTGGTCATCGTCGAGAACAAGCCAGGCGCCGCGGGGCTGGTCGGGGCCGAGTACGTGTCGAAATCGAAACCCGACGGCTACACGCTGCTCATGGGGAATTTCGGCACGCAATCGATCAACCCCACGCTCTATAGCAAGAAGATTGGCTACAACGCC
>JANPHA010000136.1:0-3629 GCA_031424255.1 Burkholderiales bacterium
AACGGCGTGACGCTGGTCGAGAGCGACGGCACGCAGCGCGTGGCGCGTAACGTCCGGGCGACCGACGACTACGCCGGGGCCGGCCCGCACGATGTCGTGATCCTCGCGATGAAGGCGCACCAGGTGCAATCCATCGCGGCCAGCGTGCCGCGGCTCTTCGGCTCCGACACCAGTGTCGTCACGATGCAGAACGGCATCCCGTTCTGGTACTTCCATCAACACGGCGGCGCGCTCGCGGGAAGCGTCGTGCGCAGCGTCGATCCCGACGGAGTCATCGCGCGCGCCATCCCTGCGCGCCGCGTGATCGGGTGCGTGGTCTATCCCGCCTCGGAGCTCATCGCGCCCGGCGTCGTGCGGCACGTGGAAGGCGATCGCTTCCCGCTGGGCGAGCTCGACGGCACCGCGAGCGAGCGCGTGGCTCGCATCTCCGATTGCTTCGCCCACGCGGGGTTCAAGGCGCCGGTGCTGGAGAACATCCGCTCCGAGATCTGGCTCAAGCTGTGGGGAAACCTCACCTTCAACCCGATCAGCGCGCTCACCGGATCGACGCTCGCCGACATCTGCCAATACGCGCCGACGCGCGCGCTGGCCGCGGCGATGATGACCGAAGCGCAGGCGATCGCGTTGAAGCTCGGCATCACGTTTCGCGTCGGCATCGACAAGCGCATCGCGGGAGCCGAGCGTGTCGGACAGCACAAGACATCGATGCTCCAGGACATCGAGGCCCACCGCATGCCGGAGATCGACGCGCTCGTGGGATCGGTGATGGAGCTCGCCCGCCTCACCGGCACCGAGGCGCCCCATATCAACGCGGTCTACGCGCTGTCGTGCCTGCAGGCGCAGACCGTCACCCACTGAAAGGAATCGAAGATGAACGACCTCGCAATTCCCGTCGTGCCCGCGAAGCAATTGGATCCCGGCCTGCGCCGGGATGACGAAGAGTTCCGCCGGGATCACGCGGGTGCGAAGCTCACCGTGCGCCGCATCCTCGACGAGGTGAAAGCGGACGGGCGCACCGCGCTCACCGCGCCCGAGGGCAAGCTCGTTTGCGACGCCTATGGCATCGCGGTGCCCCAGGAAGGAGTGGCGACGTCGGCGTCCGCGGCGGCGAAGCTCGCGGAGCGCCTCGGCTTCCCGGTCGTGCTGAAGATCGTCTCGCCCGACATCCTCCACAAGACCGAGGCGGGCGGCGTGCTCGTGGGACTGCGCAGCGCCGATGCGGTGGCCAAGGGCTACAGCACGGTCGTCGCGAATGCGCGCAAGCACAACCCGGCGGCGAACATCCTCGGCGTGCAGGTGCAGCAGATGGTGGCCGGGGGACAGGAGGTCATCATCGGCGCCGTGACCGATCCGTCGTTCGGCAAGCTGGTGGCGTTCGGGCTCGGCGGCGTGCTGGTCGAGGTGCTGAAGGACATCACCTTTCGGCTCGCGCCCGCAACTCGCGAGGATGCGCTCTCGATGCTCGACGGCATCGCCGCGGCCGCGATCCTGAACGGCGTGCGCGGCGCGCAGCCCGTGGACCGCGAAGCGCTCGCCGCGATCGTGCAGAGGGTCTCGCAGCTCGTGTCCGACTTCCCCGAGATCGCGGAGATGGACCTGAACCCGGTCTTCGCATCCGCCTCGGGCGCGATCGCCGCCGACGTGCGCATCGTGGTGGACTTCGCCCCCGCGCCGCCGCGCCATCGGCCGAGCCAGGAGGACATCGTCCGCCAGATGAACCGCATCATGAAGCCGAAGGCGGTCGCGGTGATCGGCGCGTCCGCCGAAGAGGGCAAGATCGGCAACTCGGTGATGAGGAACCTGATCGGCGGCGGCTACAAGGGAATGATCTATCCGATCCATCCGAGGGCCGACGAGATCATGGGCTTCAAGGCGTACGAGAGCGTGCTCGACGTCCTCGGCGAGATCGACGTCGCGGTGTTCGCGATCCCCGCCAAGTTCGTCGCGAAGGCGCTGACCGAGGTGGGCGAGAAGAAGATCTCCGGCGCGGTGCTGATCCCCTCGGGATTCGCGGAGACCGGCAACATCGAGGGCCAGGAAGAGATCGTCGCCATCGGCCGCAAGTACGGCGTGCGCCTCATGGGCCCGAACATCTACGGCTTCTACTACACGCCGGCGAACCTGTGCGCCACCTTCTGCACGCCCTACGACGTGAAGGGCAAGGCGGCGCTTTCCTCGCAGTCGGGCGGCATCGGCATGGCGATCATCGGCTTCTCGCGCTCGGCGAAGATGGGTGTCTCCGCGATCGTGGGCCTGGGCAACAAGTCCGACATCGACGAGGACGACCTGCTCACGTTCTTCGAGCAGGACGACAACACCGAGATCATCGCGCAGCACTGCGAGGATCTGAAGGACGGGCGCGCATTCGCCGAGGTCGCGAAGCGCGTCTCGAAGAAGAAGCCCGTGGTCATGCTCAAGGCCGGACGCACGAGCCTCGGAGCGCGCGCGGCAAGCTCGCACACCGGGGCGCTCGCCGGGAACGACAAGATCTACGAAGACGTCCTGCGGCAATCGGGCGTGGTCCGCGCTCGCAGCCTGCGCGACCTGCTGGAGTTCGCGCGCGGCATTCCCAAGCTGCCGACGCCGAAAGGCGAGAACGTGGTGATCATCACCGGCGCCGGCGGCTCGGGCGTGCTGCTCTCGGACGCGTGCGCCGACTACGGCCTCGCGCTGATGGCGATGCCGCCGGATCTCGACGCCGCGTTCCGCAAGTTCATTCCGCCGTTCGGCGCCGCCGGCAATCCGGTCGATATCACCGGCGGCGAGCCTCCGAAGACTTACCAGAACACGGTGCGCCTCGGGCTGGAAGACCCGCGCATCCACGCGTTGATCCTCGGCTACTGGCACACGATCGTCACGCCGCCGATGACCTTCGCGAAGATCATCGTCGAGGTGGTCGAGGAGATGAGGGCGAAGGGGATCGCGAAGCCGATCGTCGCTTCGCTCGCGGGCGACGTGCAGGTCGAGGAAGCCGCCGAATATCTCTACGCGCACGGCATTCCCGCGTACGCGTACTCGACCGAGATTCCGGTCGCCGTGCTCGGCGCCAAGTTCCAGTGGGCGCGGGGAGCGGGACTCATCAAGTAGGTAGCGACGAAGGAGCGACGATGACCAGAATGACGGCGGCTGAAGCGGCGGTGCAGGTGATGCGCAAGGAGGGCGTGACGACGGCGTTCGGATTGCCCGGCGCCGCGATCAACCCGCTCTATGCGGCGATGCGCATGGATGGCGGAATCGACCACGTCCTCGCGCGCCACGTCGAGGGGGCGTCGCACATGGCCGAGGGCTACACGCGCGCGAAGGCCGGCAACATCGGCGTGTGCATCGGCACCTCGGGCCCCGCGGGCACCGACATGATCACCGGGCTCTATTCGGCCTCGGCGGATTCGATCCCGATCCTGTGCATCACCGGCCAGGCGCCGCGCGCGCGGCTCTACAAGGAGGACTTCCAGGCGGTCGACATCGAATCGATCGCCAAGCCCGTCACCAAGTGGGCGGTAACGGTGCGCGAGCCGGCACAGGTGCCGCGCACGTTCCAGCAGGCCTTCCACCTGATGCGCTCGGGCCGCCCGGGGCCGGTGCTGATCGACCTGCCGTTCGACGTGCAGATGGGCGAGATCGAGTTCGAC
>JANPHA010000137.1:0-20035 GCA_031424255.1 Burkholderiales bacterium
CGCGACCACGCAATACGTCAACAAGCTCGACGTCATCGCCGGTGGCGTGATCCAGGCGACGGTGCAGAACATCGCCAACGAAGGTGCCAAGATCGTGCAGATGGCCCCCTCGAAGACCGCGATGCCGACGTACACGGCCGCCGGCAACGGTGACCCGATCCTCGGCTGGCAGTGCAGCTACTCCGGTACCGCCAAGTACGTTCCGGCGACCTGCCGCTAAGCTTCATGCTTCAACGCGGCCGCGAGGCCGCGTGATCTGCGAAACGGGGGGCCAACGCCCCCCGTTTCCTTTCTAGTCCCCGCCGACAAGAACAACGACGCTGCCGCAGGCCCACATGACGACGCGCATTCGCATCCTCTACTGCCTCTTCGCCCTTTCCGGTTTCAGCGGGCTGATCTACGAGTCCATCTGGAGCCACTACTTGAAGCTCTTCCTCGGCCATGCGGTCTACGCGCAGACCGTGGTGCTGATCGTCTTCATCGGCGGCCTGGCGCTCGGCTCGTGGCTCGCCGGCCTGCTCGCGCATCGCCTGAAGCGCCCGCTGCTGCTCTATGCGGCGATCGAGTTCTGCGTCGGCGTCGCCGCGCTGCTCTTCCACTCCATCTTCGTCGGCGCTACCGGGTGGGCCTATGGGAACCTGCTGCCGGCGCTGTGCTCCGCCGAGAGCTGGTGCTGGGCGCAGTGGGCCTTCGCCGCCGCGCTGATCCTTCCGCAGTCGATCCTCCTCGGCGCCACGTTCCCGCTGATGTCGGGCGGCATCCTGCGGCTCGATGCGAACCTGCCGGGCAGCAAGCTCTCGCTGCTCTACTTCCTCAACAGTTTCGGCGCGGTCGTCGGCGTGCTCGCGAGCGGCTTCGTGCTGATCCCGCAGGTGGGATTGCCGGGCGCGCTCGCCACCGCCGGCATCGTCAATATCTCGTTGGCGCTCGTCGTTTACTTCGTCGACAAGAACACCGCTCCGGCCGCGCGCATCCAGCTCGATGCCGTCATGCCGCACGGCGATGCGCGGCTTCCCGCCGGCGCCCGGGTGCTGTTGCTGATCGCGCTCCTCACCGGGCTCTCGTCGTTCATCTACGAGATCGCGTGGATCCGCAGCCTCTCGCTCGTGCTCGGGGCCAGCACCCATTCGTTCGAACTGATGCTCGCGAGCTTCATCCTCGGCATCGCGCTCGGCGGATTGTGGATCCGAAGCCGCATCGACAGCATCCGCGACACGATCCGCTTCCTCGCGATCGTGCAGGTGCTGATGGGACTGCTGGCGGTGCTCACGCTGCCGGTCTACAACATGACGTTCGAGCTGATGTCGTGGCTGCTGGGCGCGATCCAGTCCTCCGACGGCGGCTGGGTCATGTTCAACGTCTTCTCCACCGTGATCTGCCTGCTGGTGATGCTGCCTGCCACGTTCCTCGCGGGAATGACGCTTCCGCTCATCACCTACACGCTGCTGCGCTCGCGCATGGGCGAGCGCAGCATCGGCCAGGTCTACGCGGCCAACACGCTCGGCGGCATCATCGGCGTCATCATCGCGGTGCATTTCGCGCTGCCGGTGCTGGGACTCAAGGGTGCGCTCGTGGTGGGCGGCGCGATCGACGTGGCGCTCGGCGCATACCTGCTGCTGCGCGCGCGCGACGCGCGGCGCACGTCGGGGCTCGCGTGGAGCGCCACGGGAATCGCCGGCATCCTCGCGGTGGCGCTCCTCTTCCACCTCGATCCGCTGCGGCTCGCCTCCGGCGTCTACCGGTTCGGTGCGCCCAACCTCTCGACCGCGTTCGAGGTGCTGTATCACAAGGATGGCAAGACCGCGACCATCGACGTGTACCGGCACAGGATCTCCGGCATCGTCACCATCGCGACCAACGGCAAGGCGGACGGCGCGGTGAACCCGGAGGGCGCGCTGAAGGGCCCAGGGCCCGACGAATACACGATGACGATGCTGGGCTCGATGGCCTTCGCACACCGTCCCGATGCGAAGACGGTGGCGGTGATCGGCTACGGCACCGGCATGAGCACCACCACCGCGCTCGGATCCTCCACCGTCGAGCGCGTCGACACGATCGAGATCGAGCCCTCGATGTTCGAGGGCGCGCAGCATTTCCGGTTCTTCACCGAGCCCGCGTATTCCGATCCGCGCAGCCACGTGATCATCGACGACGCGAAGTCGTACTTCGCGCGCAGCCAGCGGCGCTACGACGTGATCATCTCGGAGCCTTCCAATCCGTGGGTGAGCGGCGTGTCGAGTCTCTTCACGCGCGAGTTCTACAAGCGCATCCGCGGCCAGCTGAGCGACGGCGGCCTGCTGGTGCAGTGGCTGCATACCTACAGCTTCAGCGAGCCGCTGCTCGCCTCGGTGATCGCGGCGCTGCGCGAGTCGTTTCCCGAGTTCGTGCTGTATGCCGCGAACAACGGCGACCTCGTGGTGGTGGCGTCGCCGCACGGCCCGGTGCCGCCCTTGAAGGCGGACATCTTCAGCCTCGGAAAGCTGCCCGCGTACCTTTCACGGGTCGAGATCCGCCGCATCGAGGACCTCGGAGTTCGGCGCGTAGGCGACCAGGCCACCGCGCACGCGATGTTCGGCTTGCTCGGCGCGCCGGTGAACTCCGACTATTTCCCGGTGGTCGACTCGCACGCGGGCAAGGCGCGCTTCCTCAATTCCTCGGTGACACAGCTGAACGAGCTCGGCTCGGCGCCGTGGCCGATCCTCGACATGACCGAAAAGGGAGCGTTGCCGCCTTCCTATCCGATCACGCTCGCGAAGTGGCCCACGGGCGACCGCGTGCGCGAGGCGCAGTTCGCGGAGAACGCGCGCCGCTACCTGGTGGGCGAGAGCACCCGCGAGCAGGTGCTCGCGGGAATCGGCGAATACGATCGGGCGCTCAGCCTCTTCAAGACGCGCTACATCGATTGCGTCGCCAACATCGCGCCGATGGAGTGGTGGGACACGGCGATCGCGACCGGCGGCCTGGTGAGCGTGTACCTCTCGCGCGAGGCCTCGGACCAGGTCTGGAACCTGGTCGACAAATCGCGCTGCGCGGCGAAGCTCGACGCCGACGAGAAGCGCTGGTTCGCGCTCTTCCGCGCCGTCGGACGGCGCGACCTCGACGCCACGGCCGAGCTGTCGCAGAGCCTGCTGGAAAGGGCCTCGGCGGGCGGCCAGATCGAATACCTCTACGGCGCGGCGATGACCGCCCTCATCGGCGCCGGGAGAGCGGACGAGGCGCGCCAGCTGCAGCAGAAAAATGTCGGCAGGATTCCCGCGCAGCGGCTGCGTCTCGGGTGGTTCCGCTGGCTGGGAAGCGCCGCCCTCGTCACGGTAAAATGACGGCCATGCGGTTATCGAGGCGCTACCGCGCGGCGGCGATCCATCTGGCGATCAGCGCCGGCATCGCGACCGTGGTGGTCGCGGCCATGCTGGCGGTGTGGTATCCGCCGCCGTTCTTCGAGGCGATGGGCGCCGAGGGGCTGGTGTTCATCCTGGTGGCGGTCGACGTCGCGCTCGGGCCGCTGATCACGCTCATCGTCTTCAGTCCCAACAAGCCGCGCAGGCTCCTGCTCCTCGACCTCACGGTGATCGGCGTGCTGCAGCTGGGCGCGCTCGTCTACGGCGTGTATGTCGTGGCGCAGGCGCGGCCCGCGTACCTGCTGTTCGTGAAGGACCGCTTCGAGGTGGCCTCGGCCGATGAGATCCTCGACGCGGAACGCGCCAAGGTGAAGCGCGCGGAGTTCCGCGAGGTGCCGCGCTTCGGGCCGGTGACCGCGGCCGCGCGCATGCCGGCGGAGCCCGACGAGCAGCTTCGGATCATCGCCTCGGCCACGAGCGGGGCCGACCTCAAGACCTTCCCGCAGCATTTCGTGCCCTACGAAGCGGAGATCGACAACGTCCGCAAGAAAGGCCTTGCCTTGTCGAAGTTGCGCGAGCGCCATCCGGAAGCGGTGCACGACCTGGCGAAAGCGGTGGCCGCCACCGGCTTGCCGGAGAGCTCGCTCGCCTGGCTTCCGCTGCGGGCGCGCAAACGCGACATGGCGGTGCTGGTCGACGCGAAGAGCGGCCGCATCGCGGGATACGCGCCGATCGACCCGTGGTGAGCTGGCGCGAGGAGGCCGCGGGATGTCAGGGCGAATCCGGCCGCCAGGGGGTGGCCTTCATCGGCAGCCCGTTCGAAAGGTACGTGAGGAAATACTCGATGTTGTTCAGCTCGTCGGAGCCCGCAGCGAACGGCGCGGCGCCCATCCGCTCGAGGCACTCGCGCATGCGCGTTTGCAATGTCACCGCCTCGCCGGCGCGGATCACCGGCCAGTGGGTCGCCTGGCCGATCGCGGGGGAGAGCGGCGAGTCGAGGTAGCGCTTGCCCGCGCCCTGCAGGTGGCAGGAGGCGCAGGCGAAATTGCGCTGCCCCATGCGCGTGTAGTACAGGCGCCGCCCCTGCTCGAAGCTTTGCTCCGCGGCGGCCGGCACGCGCACGGCGACCTTCTGCCCGTTGGCGAGCGCGCGCAGATGCGCGGTCACCGCGCCCATGGTCGCCGGGTCGGCCACTTCATAGGGGGCCTCCTTGTGGGTCCTGAGGCATTGGTTGATCGCCATCTCGAGCGTGACGACGCGCTTCAAGCGCGTGTCGAATTGCGGATAGGTCGCCGCGATGCGCCGTCCCCCATTCGGGAAGCACGAGGCGAGCATGCGCCCATCCTTGAACTTGTGCGTCCAGAGCTTCGCGCCCGCGGCGGCTGCGGCCGCGCCCGCCGTGGCGTTGCTCTCGAGGGCGGCGCGCAGATCGGGATCGAATGCCGCGGCGCCGAGCGCGTAGTCGGCGGGGACGGTTTCGGGGAGCTGGCGCTGCAGGCGCTGCAGCACCTCGGTTCGCGCCGCATCGGGCGTGGCCGCGCTCGCGCCGAGCGCGAGCAGGAGGGCGGCGCCGATCGCGGGCAGGGGTCTACGGCAGCGCATGCAGGTACTCGATCACGCGTTCCATTTCGGCCTGGTCGAGAAGGTGATGGCGCCCGTAAGGCGGCATGACCGTATCCGGGTTCGCGCGCGTCGGATCGGCGAGGATGTCGCGCAATGCCGCGCGTCCCAGCTCGCGCATGCGCACCCCTTCCAGCCGCGGGCCGAGATCGGCGCGCGTCTGCGGCCCGGCCCCCTGCGGGACCTGGTGGCACGCGCTGCAATGGCCCTTGTCGGCGCGCTCGAAGAGCTCGCGCCCCGCGGGTGCCTGCGCGGATGCGGAGAATGCGGATGCGAGCACCAGCAGGAGGGCGTGCGAGCGCGCCATCAGCTGATCTTGAGGGCCTTCTCGGCGGCCCTTTCGATCTCGAGCAGCGCGCGCAGCTCGCGCAGGCGCGACTCGGCGCTGGACAACTCGTAGAAATCGCTGCCCTTGGTCTTCACCGCGATCTCGAGCTGCTCGACGGCGGCGCCGATGTTGCCGCGGCGGTACAGCGCCTCGGCCTGCGCGCGATGCTGCGCGAGGCGCCGCCCCGAGGCCTCGAATGCCCGCGCCTGCAGCTCGTAGAGCTTCCAGTCGTCCTGCGCGGTGCGCAGGCGTTCCTCGAGATCGACGATGACATCGCGCGGGCGCCCGCTCTGCAGCAGCAGATCGAGATACGCGTGCGTGAGCGCGCGTTGCTGCGGGCTCTTGCGCAGCGCCGCCGCGTACGTCGCGAGGGCCTCGTCGGGCTTGCGCATGTCGACGAGCAGCTGGCCCGCGAGCAGCTCGAAGGCCGGGTGCGAGCCGCGCTCGCGTAGCGGGGCGAGCGTCTTCCATGCGGCGTCGAATTCCCGCGCGCGGCGCAACGCGAGCGCGAGGCCGTAGACATCCTCGCGCGGGCGCACCACGGACTTGTCCGCGAGCATGGTGCGGAACAGCGCCACGGCCTCGGTCGGCGAGCCCGTGGCCGCTCGCAGCTTCGAGCGCACCAGCCGGTACTCGAACGAATCGGGCACTAGCCGCGAGGCCTCGAACGTGTTGGGCTTGGCGGCGGTGTGGTCGATGCGATCCTGCATGTCGGCGATGCGCTCGGTGGTGAGCGGGTGGGTGCGCAGGTAGGAAGGCGCGCCCTTGAACTCGTTCAGCCGGTTGGCGCGCAGCAGGCGCTCGAAGAACGTGGCCATCGCATGCGGATCGAAGCCGGCGCGCTCCATCAGCGTGAGGCCCACGCGATCGGCCTCGCGCTCGTGGTCGCGCGTGTAGTCGAGCTGGTTCTGGATCTGCAGCGCGCCGGCCGAAGCGACCGCGGCCTCGGTGATCTGCCCGCTCTGGCTGCTGTTGCCGCGCGATGCGAGCACCGCCATCGCAAGAGCGGCGAGCGAGGCCCACTGCGCGCCGCGCGCGCCGTGGATCGCGCGCGCCTGGTGGCGCTGCAGGATGTGCGCGGTCTCGTGCGCGACGACGCCGGCGAGCTCGCTTTCGTTCTGGGTGAGCAGGATCAGGCCGGTATGGATTCCGATGTGCCCGCCGATGAGCGCGAACGCGTTGATCTGCTCGTCCTGCACGATGAAGTAGTCGATGTCGCGCCGCGGCCCGTCGGCCACCGCGAGAAGGCGCGCGCCGAGAACCGAGATGTAGTCCGCGATTTCCGGATCGTCGACGTAGTCCTTGTCGATGCGCACGTCGCGCATGATGCGGTTGCCGATGGTGCGCTCCTGCGAATCGGACAGCGATGCCGAGGAGGCGTCGCCGAGATCGGGCAGGCCCTGGGCGAGTGACGCGGTCCCGAATGCGACGAGGAGAACGAGGGTTGTGAGGGTGCGGAATTTCACGCGATAGTTGGCCAGGGGCGAACTGCTACTATGACGGCCGGGCCCGGGGGCAGTTCCAGCGGGCGGGGAAGCCATGATTATGACGGAAAAACTGACCCATTTCGACGAACGCGGCGCGGCGCGCATGGTTGACGTCGCGGCCAAGCCCGAGACCCACCGCGTGGCGGTGGCCGCGGGCGTGATCCGCATGCGCCCCGAGACCCTGGCGCTGGTGGTGGCCGGGACCGCGAAGAAGGGCGATGTGCTCGCGGTGGCGCGCGTGGCGGCAATCCAGGCCGCGAAGCGCACCTCGGAGCTGATCCCGCTCTGTCATCCGGTGGCGCTCACATCGGTGGCGGTGAATTTCAAGCCCGACATGGCGGCGAGCGCGGTCGAATGCCGCGCGACGGTGGAGTGCACCGCGCGCACCGGCGTCGAGATGGAGGCGCTCACCGCGGTGAACGTCGCGTTGCTCACGATCTACGACATGTGCAAGGCGGTCGATCGCGGCATGACGATGGGCGACATCCGCCTCGTCGAGAAACGCGGTGGCAAGTCGGGCACCTACACCGCCCCCTGAAGGCCGGCCGCCCACAGGGCGAGGCCCGCGAGAGCGCTCGCGGCGATCACGGGAATCACTTCCAAGCGCCGCGAGACGAGCGCAATCGTCGCCGCCAGCGCGATCGCGACGCTCGCGATATCGACATGCCGCTCGAAGGGCGCTCCGGCGGAGGCGCCCGGCCAGAACACGTGCCATGCGAAGAACACCGCCAGGTTGACGATGACGCCGACGACCGCGGCCGTGATGGCGGTGAGCGGCGCGGTGAGCTTCACGTCGTCGCGCGTGCGCTCGACCAGCGGCCCGCCCGCCAGGATGAAGAGGAACGAGGGCAGGAACGTGAAGAACGTGGCGATGGTGGCGCCGAGCGCCGCGGCCGCGAAGTGCGCATCGGGCCCGAGCAACTGCTTGGTCCATCCGCCGAGGAACCCGACGAACGCGACGATCATGATCAGCGGGCCCGGCGTCGTCTCGCCGAGTGCCAGCCCGTCGATCATCTGCGGCGCCGTGAGCCAGCCATAGCTGTCGACGGCGCCCTCGACGACATAGGGCAGGACGGCGTAGGCGCCGCCGAACGTGAGCAGCGCGGCCTTCGTGAAGAACCACCCCATGCGGGCGAAATCCGCATCCCATCCGAAGGCCAGCGCGAGGCTCGCGAGCGCGGCACCCCAGATCGCGAGGAACGCGAGCGTGATCGCGGCCAGCTTGCGCCACGAGAAGCGCGCGTGCGGCGGCGTCGGCGTATCGTCGTCGATGAATGCCTTCGCGTCGCCCGCGGCCCCGGCCGCGTGGCCCGGCATCGTGAAAGCGCGCGGCGCCAGGCGCGCGCCCGCGAATCCGGCGATCGCCGCGCCCAGGATCACGACGGGGAAGGGCACCGAGAATGCGAAGAGCGCGATGAATGCCGCGATCGCGATCGCCCAGAGCACCGGGTTGCGCAACGTGCGTCCGCCGATGCGCCACGCCGCCGCGAGCACGATCGCCACCACCGCGGGCTTCACGCCGTGCAGGATCGCGGCGATCGCGGGGACCTCGCCGAAGCGCACGTAGACCCACGAAAGGGCGATCAGGATCCCGAGCGACGGCAGCACGAAAAGCGCGCCCGCGGCCACGCCGCCGCGCGTGCCGTGCAGCAGCCACCCGATATAGGTCGCGAGTTGCTGCGCCTCGGGGCCGGGAAGCACCATGCAGTAGTTGAGCGCGTGCAGGAAGCGCCGTTCCGAGATCCAGCGGTGCCGCTCGACCAGCTCGCGGTGCATGATCGCGATCTGGCCCGCGGGGCCGCCGAAGCTCACGAACCCGAGCTTCAGCCAGAACCGCAGGGCTTGCGGAAACGTTGGCGCGGCGGTCGCGATGGGCGTGGCCTCCATGTTAAAGTTCGCCCTCTCGGGAGCCATACAAGATGAACGCTGATCGCGAACTCGATGTCCGCGGGCTCAACTGCCCGCTGCCCATCCTGCGGGCCAAGAAGGTGCTGGGCGATCTCGCCGCGGGCCAGGTTCTCAAGGTGATGGCGACCGATCCGGGGTCGGTCAAGGACTTCCAGGCGTTCTGCAAGCAGACCGGCAACGAGCTGCTGTCGCACACCGCGGGCCCGGAGTTCGTGTTCTTCATGAAAAAGCGCTGAAGAACACCGTTCTCAATCGAGAAACAGGTCCTGGAAGAGCGGCACGCCCGGCGTGATCGCGTAGCGGTCGAAGTCCGTCACCCCCGAGCGCCGCAGCACGTCCTCGTCGATATGGAAATTGCCGGTGTTGGCGCGCGCATCGCTCGTAAGGATGAGGTGTGCCGCATCCGCCATGATCGCCGCGTGGCGGCTCGCCTTGAGGATCGCCTCGGGGAAATGCACCGCCACCGCGGCGGTCGCGATCGTGGTCCGCGGCCAGAGCGAGTTGACCGCGATGCCGTCTTCCCGGAGCTCTTCGGCCATGCCCAGCGTGCACATGCTCATGCCGTACTTGGACATCGTGTAGGCGACGTGGCCCGCGAACCATTTCGGCTGCATCGCAAGCGGCGGCGACAGCGTGAGGATGTGCGGGTTGGCGGATTTCTTCATGAGCGGGATGCAGGCCTGCGAGCACAGGAAGGTCGCGCGCGCGTTGACTCCAAGCATCAGGTCGAAGCGCTTGGCGGGCGTGGCCAGGGTCGGCGTGAGGCTGATGGCACTCGCGTTGTTCACCAGGATGTCGATGCCGCCGAAGGTCCGGGCCGCGAGCTTCACCGCCTCGACGATCGCGGCGTCGTCGCGCACGTCGAGCTGGATCGCGAGCGCCTTGCCGCCGGCCTTCTCGATCTCCGCGGCAACCGAATGGATCGTGCCCTCGAGCTTCGCGTGGGGCTCGGCGGTCTTGGCCGCGACCACGACGTTGGCGCCGTCGCGCGCGGCGCGCAGCGCGATCTCGCGCCCGATGCCGCGCGAGGCCCCGGTGATGAAGAGAGTCTTGCCCTCGAGCGTGGTCATGGGTTGCCTATGCGCGTGTCGTCGGTGGCCGGGATGATACCCCGGCTCACGTAGACCACGCGCAGGTGCGAGCGGAACGTGGGCATCTGAAGGGCGAAGACGATGCCGGTCGCGAGCGCGATCACGCCGCCCGCGACGAACGTGAGCGGCGCGCCGATGTGCTCGGCGAGCCAGCCCGCCGAATAGTGCCCGAGCGGCGCCACGCCGATGAAGAACATCGTGTAGTAGCTCATGACGCGGCTGCGCTTCTCCTCGTCGACCACGGTCTGGATGATGGTGTTGATCGCGGCCCCCGTCATGAACATGCCGAAGCCGGCCATCATCATCAGGAATGCCGAGAGCCAGACGTTGCGCGAAAGCCCGAAGCCGATCGCTCCGAGTCCCGCCACGATGGCGGCCGCCGGAATCCATTTGCCCAGCCCGCGCACGCTCGGCCGGCGCGCGAGGCCCACCGCGGAGACCACGGCCCCGAGGCCGACCGCGCCGATGAAGAGGCCGACCAGCACCGCGCCCTGGCCGAACGTCTGCACCGCCATGGCGGGCATGAGCGTCGAGTAGGGGCTGATCGAGAAGCTCACCGCGGCCAGAGTGAAGAGCATGCGGCGCACCGGCAGCAACCCCATCGCGTACCGCCAGCCTTCCGCCAGGTCCGCGAGGGGGTGTGACGGCGCGCGTGCCGGCCGCGCCTGCAGGTGCAGCGAGAGCAGGGCGATCAGCACCGCGAGGTAGCTCGCCGAATTGAGGGCGAAGCACACGGTCTCGTTGAACGCGGCGATCAGCAGCCCGCCGATGGAAGGGCCGATGAGCCGCGTGCCGTTCATCAGCATCGAGTTCATCGCGATCGCGTTGGGCAGGTCCTCGCGCCGGTCGAGCAGCTGCACGAAGATCGACTGGCGCGTCGGGGTCTCGAACGAGTTGCAGACGCCGGCGAAGAGCGCGAGCACGGCGAGCTGCGTCATGGTGATGATGTGCAGTCCGGAAAGCACCGCGAGCACTCCGGACTGCAGCGCCATCAGCGAGAGCACCGTGATCAGCATCGTGCGGCGGTTGACGCGGTCGCCGAGCACCCCGGCGAACGGCCCGAGGAACAGATGCGGCACGTTCTGCAGGAAGCCGATGAGGCCGGTGAACCACGTCGAGCCGGAGAGGCGGTAGGCGAGCCACATGAGCGCCACCGACTGCACCCAGGTGCCGATCATCGACACCGTCTGCCCGATGTAATAGCGGCGGAAGTTCGGGGAGCGCAGCGCGCGCAGGCTGTGGGGGAGCGGCACCGCGCCCCTAGCGACCCGGCCGGGCGAACATGTCGTCAGGCATGGTCCTGCAACCGGGCCTTCAGCTCGAGGGCCTCTTTCATCCGGTCGTTGATCTTGAGGGCTTCGTCCGCGACCTTGAGCGCTTCCCGATGCTCCCCCGCCGCTTCCAGGGCGAGTGCATAAACCAGCACATCCGCCGGACGGCGGTGCTTGAGGTTCAGGTAAGCGCCGCGAGCGATTTCGGCGGCGCGCGACGCGTCATTCGTCCGCATGAGCAACCGCGCGAGCTCGCGCAGCGGCGCGGTCTCGTAAGTGGCGTACGAAGTCACATTCCGTGCATGCGTTGCCAGGTATTCTTCCAGCAGCGCGAGCGCCGTTTTCGTGTCGCCGATCTTGGCGAACGCGGCCGCGCATTCGGCCCATTCCCGGGGATTCACCCCCATGCCCTCGTGCGGCCCTTCGGGATGCTCCCGCAGCGACCGCAAGCTCTCGTCGGCAGCCGCCTGCAACTTGCCGCAAGCGGCCAGCGCCTTTGCGCGCCAGTCACGCGCGCCGGGAAATGCCGGATCCAGCTCCAGGCATCGATCGAAGTCGGCGATCGCTTCGTTGTCGCGGTCCATGTTCATCAGGACCATGCCGCGCTCGAAGTACGCTTGCGCGCATTCGGGGTCGAGCGCTAGCGCCTTCGCGAGCAGCTCGTACGCCTTCCAATGCTCGCCCGCATCGCCGAGATCGATTGCCTGGTCGACGATTTCCTTCGCGGCAGCGGTCGCGTCGGTCACGGCGCGTCCCCGAGCTTGCCGAGCTGTGTGCGCAGGTCGCCCAGCTTCGCCTCGTTGTCGGCGAGCCGCTTCCTCTCCTGCTCGACCACCGCGGCCGGGGCGCGCTCGACGAAAGACGCATTGGCGAGCTTCGCCTTCAGGTTCTCGATTTCGGCGGCGAGCTTGTCGATTTCCTTCACGAGCCGCTTGCGCTCCGCCTCGCGATCGATCTCGACGTGCAGCATCACCTTGCCGCTGCTGGTCATGGCGACGGGGGCATCGTGCGCCGGAAGCTGGTCGACGAAACGCACTTCCGAGAGGCGTGCGATCGAGGCGATGGCCGCTTCATGGGCCGGCAGGATCGGCGCGTAGTCGGCGATGTAGAGCGGGACCTTCGCGGCGGGCGAGACGCCCATCGTCGAGCGCAGGTTGCGCGCCGCGTTGACCACTTCTTTCACGATCGCGATCTCGCGCTCGGCTTGCGCATCGATGCGCGCCGTGTCGGGCTGCGGGAAAGGCGCCACCATGATGCTCTCGCCACTCTTGCCGGCGAGGGGTGCCACTTTCTGCCAGAGCTCCTCGGTGATGAACGGAATGACCGGGTGCGCCAGGCGCAGTGTTGCCTCGAGCACGCGGATCAGAGTGCGGCGCGTCGCGCGCTGCTGCGCCTCGTTGCCGGTGGCGAGCTGGTTCTTCGCGAGCTCGACGTACCAGTCGCAATACTCGTCCCAGACGAACTCGTAGACCGCGCGCGCCGAGGTGTCGAAGCGGTATTCCGCGAGGCCCGCGATGAACGCCTGCTCGGCGCGCTGCAGCCGGCTCGCGATCCAGCGGTCGGCGACCGAGTATTCGAGCGGCGCGGAGTCGTCCAGGCCGACGTCCTTGCCCTCGGTATTCATCAGCACGAAGCGCGTCGCGTTCCAGAGCTTGTTGCAGAAGCTGCGATAGCCCTCGGCGCGCTTGAGATCGAAGTTGAGCGTGCGCCCGAGGGTGGAGAGCGAGGCGAAGGTAAAGCGCAGCGCGTCGGCTCCGTAGGCGGTGATGCCTTCGGGAAAATCGCGCTTGATGCGCTTCGTGGCGGCTTCCTTGTGGGCGGGGAGCATCAGGCCCTGCACCGATTTCTCCTGCAGCGCCTGGAAATCCACGCCGTCGATCACGTCGAGCGGATCGATGGTGTTGCCCTTCGACTTCGACATCTTGTTGCCTTCGGCGTCGCGCACGATGGCGTTGATGTAGACGTCGTCGAACGCGGTCTCGCCGGCGAAGTGCAGGCTCGTCATGATCATCCGCGCGACCCAGAAGAAGATGATGTCGTTGCCCGTGATCAGCACCGAGGAGGGCAGGTAGAACACGCGCTCGCGCTCGAACTGCGCCTCGTCCGGCCAGCCGAGCGTGGAGAAGGGCACGAGCGCCGAGGAGAACCACGTATCGAGCACGTCGGGATCGCGGCCCTCGGGCGTGATGGCCTTGCCGGCGGCCGTGGCGGCGGCGAGCGCTTCCTCGAACGTGCGCCCCACGAACGGTGTGCCGTCCTCGGCGTACCACGCCGGAATCTGGTGGCCCCACCAGAGCTGGCGCGAGATGCACCAGTCCTGGATGTTCTCCAGCCACTGGTTGTAGACCTTGGCCCACTCCTCGGGCACGAAGCGCGTGGCGCCGCTGGACACCGCCTTCAGGCCCGCCTTGCCCATGCCGTCCATGCGCACGAACCACTGGTCGGAGAGCATCGGCTCGACCACCGCGTCGGAGCGCTGCGAGCGGGGCTGCATCAGCTTGTGGGGCTTCGCACTTTCCACCAGCCCGGCCGCCTCGAGATCGGCGAGCACGCGCTTCCTCGCCGCGAAGCGGTCGAGGCCGCGATAGGGCTGCGGCGCGTTGTCGTTCACCTTCGCGTCGAGCGAGAAGATGCCGATCAACGGCAGGCCGTGGCGCATGCCGACCTGGTAGTCGTTGAAATCGTGGGCGGGCGTGATCTTCACCACGCCGGTGCCGAACTCGCGATCAACGTATTCGTCGGCCACGACCGGGATCAGGCGATCGGTGAGCGGCAGGCGCACGTTCCTGCCGACCAGGTGCCGGTAGCGCGCGTCGTCGGGATGCACTGCGACCGCCGTGTCGCCGAGCATCGTCTCGGGCCGCGTCGTCGCGACCACCAGGTGCCCGCTGCCGCCCTCCAGCGGGTAACGCAGGTTCCAGAGCGTGCCGTTCTCCTCGCGCGATTCGACCTCGAGATCGGAGACCGCGGTCTGCAGCACCGGGTCCCAGTGGACGAGCCGCTTGCCGCGATAAATCAGGCCCTCGTTGAAGAGGCGCACGAACACCTCGAGCACCGCGCGCGAGCGCGGCGCATCCATCGTGAAGTATTCGCGCGACCAGTCGCACGAGGCGCCGAGCCGGCGCATCTGGCGCGTGATGGTGGCGCCGGACTTCTCCTTCCATTCCCAGACGCGGCGCACGAATTCCTCACGCCCGAGAGAGCGCCGCGTGAGCCCCTCGGCCTCGAGCTGGCGCTCGACCACCATCTGTGTCGCGATGCCGGCGTGGTCCGTGCCCGGTTGCCAGAGCACGTTCTCGCCCTTCATGCGGTGATAGCGCGCGAGGATGTCCATCAGCGTTTGCTGGTACGCGTGCCCCATGTGCAGCGTGCCGGTGACGTTGGGCGGCGGCAGCTGGATCGAGAACGACGCGCGATCGGGATCGAAGGTCGCCTTGAAATAGCCGCGCGACTCCCAGTAGGGATACCAGCGTGATTCGATGCCGTGGGGATCGAAGGCTTTTGCGAGTTCCATGAAAAAAAAGTGGTGCCTGCCGCGGAGACGGCGGCGCCGGGCAAGCCTCCGGATGGTTTCTAGGGCGCTATTTTACTGGACGCCGGGCCAGGGCTTCCTCGACCGCGTCCGCGATGGCGTTGGTGAGCTCCTGGCGCAGCTCGACGATCGCGCTCGCCACCGCCGCATGCACCTGCGGCGCGAGCTTGCCCTCGACCTGCGTCATCACGCGCGCGGCCACTTCCCGCACCAGCTCGTCGTTAGGCGAGGGCGCCGCTTGCCCGGGCGTGTCGATCAGGTCGGTCAGCACCGGGACGCCGCCCGTATCCGAGCCCGATCCGGGCGCGGCGGCCGCATGGCGGCGCAGCAGCGCATCCGCCTTGCCGAGTACGTCCTTGTCGGTTGCCATCAGCCCTCGATGTCGTTCACTTTGAGATCGTAGCCGCGCTCTTTGTAGAACGACCAGCGGCCGCGCGCGCGCGCCTTGTCCGCCTCGTCGCTGGCGACGATCTCCAGCAACCGCTCGAAGGACGCGAAGAACGGCGGCCACTCGTCTCCCAGGTTCAATAGGACATCGTGGTGCGGCAACGATTCCCCGGAGGACACGAGGATCACCGGGGTTTCGGGCGCAACCGCCGCGCCGGCGAAGCAATGCGGCACGAAGCGCGTGGCCTGGAACGTCCACAGCGAGCGGTCGAATTGCGCGAGCACGGCGGCGTCGGGCGAATACACCACCAGGCGGCCCGAGCTTTCGAACACCTTCGCCGCGAGCCGGCAGGCGAAGCGCAGCTTGTCCTCGGCGTAACGGTAGAAATCGATCCGCGTCACGCGGCGCGGCGCAGCAGGAAGTGCGCGAGCAACGCCACCGGGCGGCCGGTCGCGCCCTTCTCGACGCCCGATTTCCACGCGGTCCCGGCGATGTCGAGGTGCGCCCACGGGTACGACTTGGTGAAGCGCGAGAGGAAGCATGCCGCCGTGATCGCGCCGCCGGCGCGCGAGCCGATATTGGGGAAGTCGGCGAAGTTCGACTTGAGCTGGTCCTGGTAGTCGTCCCAGAGCGGCATGTGCCACGTGCGGTCCCACGCGGTCTCGCCCGCCTGCAGGATCTCGCGCGCCAGCGGGTCGCTGTTGGAGAAGAGCCCGGTGGCCACGTGGCCGAGCGCCACCACCATCGCGCCGGTGAGTGTCGCGATGTCGACCACCGCGGAAGGCTTGTACTTCTCCACGTAGGTGAGCGCGTCGCAGAGGATGAGCCGGCCCTCGGCGTCGGTGTTGAGGATCTCGACCGTCTGTCCCGACATCGTGGTCACCACGTCCCCGGGCTTCACCGCGTTGCCGTCGGGCATGTTCTCGGTGGCGGGCACGACACCGACCACGTTCAGAGGCAGCTTCATCAGCGCGATCGACTTCATCACGCCGAAGACGCTCGCCGCGCCGCACATGTCGAACTTCATCTCGTCCATCTCGCCGGCGGGCTTGATCGAGATGCCGCCGGTGTCGAACGTGATGCCCTTGCCGACGAGCGCCACCGGGGGCTCGTCACGCTTGCCGCCGTTGTACTCGAGCACGATGAGCTTGGGCGGCTGGCTGCTGCCGCGCGCGACCGCGAGGAACGAGCCCATGCCGAGCTTCTCGATCTCGGCCTGCTCGAGCACCTCGACGCGCAGGCCGTGGCGCTTGCCGAGCTCGAGCGCCTGCTCGGCAAGATAGGCCGGGGTGCAGTAGTTGGCGGGCAGGTTGCCGAGATCCTTCGCGAGCGCGATGCCTTCGGCGATCGCCACGCCGCGCGCGATCGCGGTCTCGCCCTCGGCGATCTCGGTGCGCTTGCCCACGTGCAGCACGATCTTCTTCAGCGCTCGCTTGGTCTCTTGGGGCTTGCTCTTCAGCCGGTCGAAGCGGTAGACGCCCTCCATCACCGCGAGCACCGCCTGCTCGATCTTCCAGCCGGTGTCGCGCCGCTTGAGGGCCGCGTCAGTGAGGCAGATCGTCGCCTCCGAGGCGCCGGTGCAGCGCACCGCCCGGATCGCGCTCGCGAGCGCGGTGCGATAAGCGGCCTCGTTGAAGTCGCGCTCTCGCCCGAGGCCGACCAGCAGCACGCGGTCCGCGGGGATCTGGGCCACGTTGTGCAGCATCAGCGTCGCGCCGACCTTGCCCTCGAGGTCGCCACGCCGCAGCACTTCGCTCAGGTAGTGCCGCGAAGCCGCGTCGATGCCCTGCGCCGCCGCGGAAAGCTTGCGCCCCTCGAACACGCCGACCACCACGCAGCCGCTGCGCTGCTTTTCGGGGCTTCCGCTCTTTATGCTAAATTCCATTAGATTTCCTCGGCTTGGAGCCATCGCGAACCGGCGGATTATCCCCGTTTCGCACGCGCCACGTCAAAGAAACTCCTTCCTCGTGATCTTCCATCGTAGCCTGATTCGCGAATTCAGCCTGATCGCCATCGCCGTGGTCGGCGTGCTGCTGGCGATCATCCTCACGCGCCTGCTGATCCTGCTGCTCGGCAAGGCCGCGCTCGGGGACGTACTGCCGGAAGCGGTGCTCGGCCTCATCGCGTTCGGCGTGCTCACCTACCTGCCGGTGCTGCTCGGCATCGCGGTGTTCGTCGCGGTGCTGCTCGCGCTCACGCGCAGCTATCGCGATAGCGAGATGGCGGTGTGGTTCAGCTCGGGCCTGTCGATCGCCGCGTGGGTGCGCCCGGTGCTGCAGTTCAGCCTGCCGGTGGCGCTCGTGTGCGCGCTGCTCTCGCTCGCGATCGCGCCCTGGTCGCAGGCGCAGAGCGTCGAGTACCAGCGCCTGCTCGAAAGCCGCGACGAGGTTTCGTCGGTCACGCCGGGCGTCTTCCGCGAGTCGAAGAGCTCGGATCGCGTGTTCTTCGTCGACAAGCTCTCGGAGCGCGACGACGTGGTGAACAACATCTTCGTGCAATCGTTCCAGAACGACAGGATGGGCGTGATGGTGGCGCAGCGCGGTTTCGTCGAGACCGCCGCCAACGGCGACCGCTTCATCGTGCTGCTGCACGGCCGACGCTATGAGGGAACGCCCGGCACGCTCGACTACCGCACGGTCGATTTCGAGCGTTACGCGATCCGCATCGAGCCGCGCGAGGCGAAGCGCGAAGCCCCGTCGAGCAAGGCGATGAGCACGATCGACCTCTTGGCGCAGCGCAAGCCCGAGCAGATGGCGGAGCTGCATTGGCGCCTCGCGCTGCCGATCGCGGTGCTCATCATGGGGCTCTTCGCGATCCCGCTCGCGTTCGTGAATCCGCGCTCGGGCCGGTCCTGGAACCTGATCTTCGCGGTCCTGATCTACGTGCTCTACAACAACCTGCTGTCGATCTTCCAGGCCAAGACCGCGCAGGGCCAAATCCCCGCGTGGCTCGGGTTGTGGCCCGTGCATGGCGCGATGATCGTGTTGATCGCGATCCTCTTCTATCGCCAGCTCTACGGCTTCCGCTGGCGGGCCGCGGGACGCTGAAGCGGCTGGCGAGGGGCGAGGGCGCCAAGGTATAATTTCGGGCTTTCCCCAGACGTTCTTCCTCTCCCTTGGGAGAGGGTCGCAGTACCACCGGAGAGGTGGATGAGCGGTTTAAGTCGCACGCCTGGAAAGCGTGTTTAGGTTAATAGCCTAACGCGGGTTCGAATCCCGCCCTCTCCGCCAGAACTCATTTTCGGTCATCCGCGGGAGTCCTACCCCGGCCCCGGCTTCTCGCCGGCCCTCTTGGCCGCCGAGTGCGCGATGGCGAAGGCGTGCCCTTCGTCATCCTTGTACTTCTCGTAGGCGCTGTTGAACGCCTCGAGGAAAGCTTTCTTCTGGTGCTGGTTGTACTGGTCGGTCTGTGCCTTGGGCAGGTCGGCGATCGTGCGGTATGGCATGGTCGTGGCTCCTTTCGATGGCTCGAGAAGCTGCGACCGCGATCCGCCGCAGGTTGTTCCCGATCGGTGGCCGCGCCGATGCGAGGCTTGCGACGATGGTCACGGCAACGGCTAGCGCGGTGTGCAGAAAGGTTTTCATCGACGCCATCCTAGCGATTGGCATGATATTGACAATCGCGCCACTAAAATGGCACGATTATCCAGAGGGAGATGTCTCCATTTCTTCTGAATCGAGCCATATCGTGCCAAGGCAACCCGATCCCGACCTGTCCGAGCGCATTTTCGAGAAAGTTGCGTCGTCGTCCTTGGGAATCGGCAAGAGCGAGATCATGGCATCTCTTGGAAAGACCGCCAGCGGGCGCACCGTTGCCCGCCGTCTTTCGGAGCTCGTCCGCGCGGGACGCTTGGTCACTACAGGGAAGGCACGCGCAGTTCGCTACCAAATTGCCGTCAACGTCGCCCACTCGGACATTGTCCTCCCGCAGGTTCAGGTCACGGGAGAGGCCGAGGAATACGTTCCCATTTCCACGGAAGGGAAGCAGGTACGAGACTATGTGCGCAAGCCCGTTGCCCTGAGACGCCCGGTCGGCTACCGGCGCGAATTCCTGGAGCGTTACATCCCCAATCGAACGGCGTATTTGCCCGCCGCCTTGCGGAAGCGACTTTCGGCGATGGGCCAGCCGTTCCGGGAAATGCGGCCCGCCGGGACCTATGCGCGCGACATTCTCAATCGTCTTCTGATCGACTTGTCCTGGGCCTCCAGCCGCCTCGAAGGCAACACCTATACGCGGCTGGAAACGCAACGGTTGATCGAGATCGGCGCGGCAGCCGAAGGCAAGGATCAACGCGAAGCCCAGATGATCCTCAACCACAAGGCGGCGATCGAGATGATCGTGGAGAACGTGAATGAGATCGGCTTCAACACGTTCACGTTCATGAACCTCCACGCAAATCTTTCGGAAAACCTTCTCGCGGATCCGACGGCCAGCGGCCGCGTGCGAAGGCAGAACATCGAAATCAGCGGGTCTGTCTACCTGCCCCTTGCGATGCCGTACCAACTGGACGACTTCTTCGCGCAGATCCTGCGCAAGGCTGACGCCGTCGAGGATCCCTTCGAGCAGGCTTTCTTCATCATGGTGCACATCCCTTACCTGCAGCCATTCATCGACGTCAACAAGCGCGTTTCACGTCTCGGCGCCAACATCCCGCTCATCAAGAAGAATCTCGTCCCGCTGTCCTTTGTCGACGTACCGGAGCGTGCCTACTTCGAAGGAACGCTGGGCATCTATGAGCTGAACCGCATCGAGCTGTTGCGCGACGTCTTTGCGTGGGCCTACGAGCGGTCTTGCCAGCGGTTTCTGGCGGTGACGCAGAACGTCGCTGCGCCGGATCCAGTGAGGCTTCGAAACAGGGAGGCGCTATCGGAGGTGATCGGCGAAGTCATAAGAGCGGGGGAGCATGTCAAGCAGGAGGCGGTGAGGAAGCGCGCGCGCAAGCTTGTTCGCGAATCAGATCAAGACCGGTTCGTTGAAATCGCGCTCCAGGAGCTTGCAAACCTTCACGAGGGCAATGTGGCCCGATTCCGGTTGAGGCTCTCCGAATACAAGGCATGGAAGAAAGCGGTGAA
>JANPHA010000138.1:0-4358 GCA_031424255.1 Burkholderiales bacterium
CGTACTTCGCGATCGCGGCCAGCGTGTCGCCGCCGCCCGCGATGGAAAACGCCTCCGATGTGGCGATCGCCTCGGCGACCGCGCGCGTGCCGTTGCCGAACGCGTCGAACTCGAACACGCCGACCGGGCCGTTCCACACGATGGTTCCGGCCGCGTGCAGCAGGCCCGCGTAAATGGTCGCGGTGGCCGGGCCGATGTCGAGGATCAGGTCGTCCTCCTCCACGGCGCTCGCGGGCTTGCCCTTCGCCGGCGTATCGGCCGAGAAGGATTTACCCACGACGACGTCCTGCGGAATCGGCACCGCCGCGCCGCGCGCCTCCATCATCACCATGATCTCCTTCGCCTCGGGCGCGAGATCGGGCTCGCACAGCGACTTGCCGATCGGAAGGCCGGCGGCGAGCATGAAGGTGTTGCCGATGCCTCCGCCGACGATCAGCTGGTCGACACGCTGCGAGAGCGACTTCAAGATCGTGAGCTTGGTCGAGACCTTCGACCCCGCGACGATCGCGACCAAAGGCTTTTTCGGGCTCGCGAGGGCGCGGCCGAGCGCCTCGAGCTCGGCGGCGAGGAGCGGGCCGGCGCAGGCGACCTTCGCGAATTTCGCCACACCGTGGGTCGAGGCTTCGGCGCGATGCGCGGTGCCGAACGCGTCGTTCACATAGACGTCGCAGAGCGCCGCGTACTTCTTCGCGAGGCCCTCGTCGTCCTTCTTCTCGCCCTTGTTGAAGCGGCAGTTCTCGAGCAGCTTCACCTCTCCCGGCTTCACCTCGACGCCGTCGACCCAGTCGCGCACCAGCGGCACGTCGCGCCCGAGGAGTTGCGACAGGCGCATGGCGACCGGAGCGAGCGAATCGGCCTGGCTGAATTGCCCTTCGGTCGGGCGCCCGAGGTGGGATGTCACCAGCACCGCGGCGCCTTTCTCGAGCCCGAGCTGGATGCCCTTCAAAGATGCGCGGATGCGCGTGTCGTCGGTGATCGCGCCCTTGGCATCCTGCGGAACGTTCATGTCCGCGCGGATGAAGACGCGCTTTGCGGCGAGGTCGAGGTCCGCCATCCGGAGGATCTTCATTCGCCGGCCCCGCGCTCGCGGGCCGCGCGGGCGCGCGATTCCTCGAGGCTCGCGTGCAGCTCGCGCGTGATGCCGCTGCCGGTAGTCTCGAACAGGAATGGCAGGAGCCCGTGGACGATCGCGGCCAGCCCGCCGAGCGTCATCCGCACGCCGTAGCGGCAGGCGAAGCGGCCGTGCTCGAAATAACCCTCGCCGACCGAGCGCGGATGGGTGGTGAACGGATTGCGCATGGAAGTCACGCGGGCCACGCCATGAGGCCGGCCTACTTCGCGGCCATGAGTGCCAGGGTGACGTCGAGCATCCGGTTGGAAAAGCCCCACTCGTTGTCGTACCAGCTCGAGACCTTCACCAGCCGGCCGGAGACCTTGGTGAGGGTGGAATCGAAAATCGACGAGCGCGGGTCGTGGTTGAAGTCCACCGAGACGAGCGGGCCGGTGTTGTAGCCGAGGATGCCCTTCAGGTCGCCCGCCTCGCTCGCCTTCTTCATGATCGCGTTCACCTCGTCCACGGTGGTGTCGCGCGCGGCGATGAAGGAGAGATCGACAACCGAGACGTTGATCGTGGGCACGCGGAACGCGAAGCCGTCGAGCTTGCCGTTCAGCTCCGGCAGCACCAGGCCCACAGCCGCGGCCGCACCGGTCTTGGCCGGGATCATCGAGTGGGTCGCCGAGCGCGCGCGCCGCAGGTCCTCGTGGAACACGTCCACCAGCACCTGGTCGTTGGTGTAGGCGTGGATCGTGGTCATCAGGCCGTTCACCACGCCGATCGCTTCGTGCAGCGGCTTCACCAGCGGTGCCAGGCAGTTGGTGGTGCACGAGGCGTTGGAGATCACGGTGTGCGCGGCCTTGAGCGTCTTGTGGTTCACGCCGAAGACCACGGTGGCATCCACGTCCTTGCCGCCGGGCGCGGAGATGATCACCTTCTTCGCCCCGCCGCGGATGTGGGCCGAGGCCTTCTCCTTGGTGGTGAAGAAGCCGGTGCTCTCGAGCACCACGTCCACGCCGAGCTCGCCCCACGGAATCTGCGCCGGGTCGCGCTGCGCGAAGACGCGGATGCGGTCGCCGTTCACGACCATGTGGTCGCCGTCGACCTCCACCTTGCCGGGGAACTTGCCGTGGGTGGTGTCGTAGCGCGTGAGGTGCGCGTTGGTCTCGACCGGGCCGAGATCGTTGAGCGCCACGATCTGCAGGTCGTGCGACTTGCCGTTCTCGTAGTGGGAACGAAGGATGTTGCGGCCGATGCGGCCGTAGCCGTTGATGGCGACGCGGACGGTCATTTCTGCGGACTCCGGAGGGGGAATTTCGGGGACAAGCTGCCTATTTTAGCGTCTTCGGCCGAGGAAGGCCGTCCCCCGTCGCAGGGCCGGTTCGAACGCCGTCGCTCGCGCTCCGGTTCCCTCGCTACCCGCGAATAAACGGGGTTCGCAAAAAAGTGCTCGCCGGAATTGGTTATGGATGATCGAGGAGGCACTGGGGCCGGTCTCGCTTTTTGCGAACCATGCTCCGTTTACTCGCAGGTCCGCTCGGCGTCCTCAACGGCCCTGCGACGGGGGACGGCCTTCCTCGCCCGACCACCGTCGCGTGTGCCAGCATCATCCACGCTGCCGGCATCGAGGAAATGTTCGGCGAGAAGAGCGACGGCCGGGATTTGAAGATCGTGGAGAGCGCCGAGCTGACCCGCAAGTGACGCTGGGTTTCGACCGCAAAAAGCGAGTCCTGCCACGGTGCTCGCAATAGTCATCTCTCACCAGTTCAGGCGAGCACTTTTTTGCGGTCGTGCGTCATTTGCGGGAAGCGAGGGTCACCGGCGCAGCGAGCGCCGGCGCTCTCCCCGATCTTCCGATCCCGGCCGCCGCTCTTCTCGCCGCCATCACGAAGGAACGACCAACGCAGTGAGATCGTGCCAGCCATAAGCGACCTCGCCGAAGGAGTGCAGGCCGAGCCGCTCGCTCTTCTCCCCGATCTCCTGGCCCCCCATCGACTCGTAGAAGAGTCGCGCGCGGTTGGCCTTGAGCACCCACAGGTAGAAGCCGAAATGGCCCTGGCGCACGAAGTGGCGTGCACACGTGCCCATCAGCTCGCGACCCACGCCGCGCCGCTGGTGGGGCTGCAGCACATAGAGCGCGTAGATCTCGGCCTCGAGCCCTTCGAGGCGGTGGCGCGCGTCGCCGCAGGAGGCGAAGCCCACGATCGCGTCGCCGCGTTGCGCGATCCAGGTCGCCTGGCCGGTGGTGCCGAGTTTCAGGCGCTGGCGCCACGCCGCCTCGCTCTTGCGGCCGACCTGGCTCGCGATCACGTCGAGCGGCAGGATGCCCGCGTACGTGGTCTGCCAGCTCTCGCGGTGCACGCGCGCAATCGCACCGGCGTCGGCCGGTGTGGCCTCGCGCACGGTGATCGCGTTGTCGAGCTCAGACAACGCGCTTGACCGCTTCGACCAGGTGCTCCGTGTCGATGCCGAGATACTTGTAGACCGCGGGGGCGGGCGCCGATTCGCCGAAGCGGTCGATGCCGATGGTCTCGCCGTCGAGGCCCACGTACTTGCGCCAGTAATCCGGCACGCCCGCCTCGATCGAGACGCGCGGCAGCCCCTTCGGCAGCACCGCTTCGCGCCACGACGCATCCTGGCGGTCGAAGACGCTGGTGCACGGCATCGACACGACACGCACGGCGATGCCGGCTTGCGCGAGCGTCTTCTGCGCGGCGAGCGCGATCGAGACCTCGGTGCCGGTGGCGAGGATCGCGGCCTTCGGGGACGCCGCATCGGCGATCACGTAGCCGCCGCGGCGGATCGCGGCGATCGCCTCGGGATCGCGCTGCACGAACGCGGAGTTCTGGCGCGACAGGGCGAGGGCGCTCGGGCCGTCGCGGCGCTCGATCGCCATCGCCCACGCGACCGCGGTCTCCACCGTGTCGCACGGGCGCCAGACGTCCATGTGCGGAATCAGGCGCAGGCTCGCGACGTGCTCGATCGACTGGTGCGTCGGGCCATCCTCGCCCAGCCCGATCGAATCGTGGGTGAAGACGAAGATGTTGCGCGCGCGCATCAGCGCCGCCATCCGCAGGGCGTTGCGCGAGTAGTCCGAGAACGTGAGGAACGTGCCGGAGTACGGGATGAAGCCGCCGTGGAGCGCCAGCCCGTTGCCGATCGCCGCCATAGCGAACTCGCGCACGCCGAAGTAGAGGTAGTTGCCGGTCTCACGGGCGGTGATCGCCTTCGAGCCCGACCACATCGTGAGGTTGGAGCCGGTGAGATCCGCGGAGCCGCCGAGGAGTTCGGGCAACCGCGGCCC
>JANPHA010000139.1:0-3077 GCA_031424255.1 Burkholderiales bacterium
GCGTCGCGCGAAGATCGGACGTCTCGCGAAATGAAAGGTGCGACCCATGAATACGGAATTCACTCCCCTCGGGGCGATGGCAGGAGGCGGGCTCATCGGCCTGGCCGCAATCGCGCTGCTTGCATTGAACGGGCGCATCGCAGGAGTCAGCGGCATCCTGAACGGCGTTCTTCGCGGCGGGCGGCATTACTGGCAGTTCGCTTTCCTGCTGGGCTTGGTCGCCGGCGCTGCGCCGTTCGTCGTCGGCGACGCAACTCTTCAGCAGGGCCGGTCTGTCTGGATCGCGATCGTTGCCGGCTTGCTCGTGGGCTTCGGAACGTCCATGGGCGGCGGGTGCACCAGCGGTCATGGCGTGTGCGGTCTCGCCCGCCTTTCGCCGCGCTCGTTGGGGGCAACCGTCACCTTCCTCATCGCGGGCGTATTGACGGTCTACGTGGTGCGCCATGTCCTGGCTTGATTCCGCGCGCGGGCGTGTCGCGGGAGGATTCGTCGCCGGACTGTTGTTCGGGGTGGGCCTGGCCGTCTCCCGCATGACGGACCCGAACAAGGTCCTGAACTTCCTCGACCTCGCCGGGCATTGGGACCCGAGCCTTGCGCTCGTCCTGGGGGCCGCCGTCACAGTGACGCTGGTGGGCTTCCGGCTCGTGCTGAAGCGGCCGGCTCCCCTGTTCGATTCGCGGTTTTTCCTTCCCGAGCGAAAGGAGATCGACCGTCCACTCCTGGCCGGAGCGCTGCTCTTCGGGATCGGCTGGGGGTTGGCGGGTTACTGCCCCGGACCGGCACTCGCCTCGCTCACGACGCTGAGAGCCGATGCCCTCGCCTTCGTCGCCGCAATGGTGGCGGGAGCATTGCTCTTCCGCCTCGTGTCCCGCCGCGCGGCCACGGCCCGGCAATGATCTTCAGGCAATTGTTCGAGCCGGTGTCCTCGACCTACACGTATCTGCTGGGATGCGAGGACACCGGGCTCGCGTTGCTGATCGATCCGGCCATGCCCGCATGGGAGCGCGATCTGCGCGAGCTTCGGAAGCTGGGATTGAAACTGGCCTTCACGGTCGAGACCCATATCCACGCCGACCACATCACGTCGGCGCTGCGCCTCAAGCGCGAGACCGGCTGCCGGATCGCCAACGCGGGCGATGACGGCCTGCCCTGCACCGATCACGCGATTCGCGATCAAGCGCCGCTTCGCGTCGGCTCGATTTTCCTGCGGCCGATCTTCACGCCCGGACACACCGACACCCATTTCTCGTTCCACGTCGACGACCGTGTCTTCACCGGAGACGCGCTGCTGATCGACGGTTGCGGCCGCACCGATTTCCAGAATGGCGATGCGGCGCTTCTCTATCGCAGCGTGACCGAGCGGCTGTTCACGCTGGCGGAGGGCACGCTCGTATTTCCGGCCCACGACTACAAGGGACGCGCATCGTCGACCATCGGCCAGGAGAAACGCCACAACACGCGCCTCGGAGCGGGCCGCAAGATCGAGGATTTCGTCGCACTGATGGGCGAGCTGAATCTGCCCTATCCCCAATTCATCGACCACGCCGTGCCGGGGAACAAGCTCTGCGGAGTGTGCCCCGCGGACCTACCCGAGGAACTCGCCGCCTATTGCGAGCAGATGGAGGAGAGCCCTCAGGGGTGATATACCGGCACCGGGTGGAAGGCGAAAGCTTGTCAGGTGACCGTAAATCTTTGCGAACCCGCCGAGGCATCGTTCAGGAAGACCTCGACCTGGTAGTCGCCCTTTGGCCATCCGTCGGGCTTGCTGATGTGGAATTCGTGGGTCGCCGGACCGCTCGTGCTCACCCTCTGCGTGTCCTCCTTCACCACCGTGGTCTTGCCGTCCTTCAGGTAAGTCCAGCGCGACTTGAGCGTGGCCTCGCCCGTGCCTGTCGTGTCGACAGAGACGTAGATCGTGTCTTTAGGTGCGATCGTCGCGGCCGCGACCAGAACCTTCTTGTCGGGGCCCACGGCGTTGCCGACGGTGACTTTGCCCACCGTGACGACGGCCGCGGGGGCCTGTGTCGAAGGCGGGGGGGACGAAGGCGGGGCCGTCGTGGGTTCGCCCTTCTTGCCGCAGGCCGCGATCGCAAGGGCCATCGCGGAGACAACTACCAGCGCGGTTATTCTCATCGAGCGTCTCCGGTCAGGACTTGGGGGGAAGCTTGAGCTTCTGGCCCGGGAAGATCTTGTCCGGGTCCTTCAGCAGGTCGCGGTTCGCTTCGTAGATGCGCGGCCAATCGTTGGCATTTCCATACTCCCGCTGCGCGATCTTCGAGAGGCTGTCGCCCGACACGACCACGTAGATCTTGGTCGCGGTCGTGCTGGAGCCGCTTTGCACGTTGGAGAAATCGGGCGCCTTCTCGTCCTTCTTGCCATCGTCGGCGCTGCTCTTGCCGCTGTTCACGTTCCAGAAGTCGCTCATATCACCTCCACGTAGAAAGCGATGGCCTCGCACGCGATCGTGCGAAGCTCCATGAGCAGACAAGTGCCAAGAGCCGAGGTTGCAGGAAGTCGCCGAATCCCCATGCGATAATTTCGCCCGCAGCCCCGGTAGCTCAGTGGATAGAGCAGCCCCCTCCTAAGGGGCAGGTCGGACGTTCGATTCGTCTTCGGGGCGCCACCGAATTTCCCTCTGAAACGGCCGAATTTGGATCTTGCGGCCAAGCCAAAAACGACCTACCCTTTCCAAAAAGTAGCGGAAAAGTAGCGGATCAAGAGCAACAGGTTGCAACGATCCGCCCGTGAAAAGTAGCGGATAGCACCGGAAAGGCAGGTCCATGGCATCGTTCACTGAGACGCCCAGCGGGTCTTGGCGGGTCCAAATCGAGAACCGCGGCAAGCGGGAATACAAGACATTCAAGAACAAGTCGCTCGCCAATCGCTGGGCCAGCCAGCGCGAGGCCGAGCTCGCCAGAGGCATGGTCGCAAGTGCCGACGATGCCGAGCGCACGCCCTTTTCCGACGTAATCAAGACCTATCGGAAAAAGGTCCTTCCCACCAAGCGCAACCGCTCGGACAGCTACACGCTGAACACCCTTGAGAAAAGGTTCGGACGCACCCGGCTCATCGCCCTC
>JANPHA010000140.1:0-1949 GCA_031424255.1 Burkholderiales bacterium
GAACCTCGCTTGTTAGATCACACACTTCCACTACATCGACCGAGGCTGATATGGAGCTGGCGACAAATGTTCAATGTAAGGAGTAGCAAGCCATGCAAATCTATCTTGACACCGCGAACATCAATGAGATTCGCGAGGCAGCGAGCTGGGGCATCCTGAGCGGTGTGACGACCAATCCCAGCTTGATCGCACGGGAGAAGGGCGCCGATTTTCAGAGCACAATCAGCGAGATCGCGACATTGGTGGATGGGCCGATCAGCGCCGAGACGGTCTCGCTCGACGCCGAGGGGATGGTGCGCGAAGGCCGCGAGTATGCCAAGTGGCACCCGAATGTGATCGTCAAGGTGCCCAGCACGCCCGATGGCCTCAAGGCGGTCTATCAGCTCGGCAAGGATGGCATTCGCTGCAATGTCACGCTGTGCTTCAACGCTAGCCAGGCGCTGTTCGCCGCGCGGGCGGGGGCTTTCATCATCAGCCCATTCATCGGCCGGGTGGACGACACGGGCGTTGAGGGCATGCAGCTGATCCGCGAGATCGTCGGGATCTATCGCAACGACCCGGAGATCAAGACCATGGTGCTGTCGGCCTCGATCCGCCACCCGCGCCATATTATCGACTCCGCGCTGGCCGGCGCCGATATCGCCACCTGCCCGTTCAAGGTGATCGAGCAGAGCATGAAGCACCCGCTGACCGATAGCGGGATCGAGAAGTTCCTGGCCGATTGGAAAGCGCGACAGTAGCAGACGAAGGACGAAGGACGAAGGACGAAGGACGAACAGCTCAAACGCTCGTCTTTCGTCTTTCGTCTTTCGTCATCTGAAAGGTTAGTGAAGATGACAGAGACATACACTGATATCGACCAGCTCGCGATCAACACCATCCGTATGCTGTCGGTCGACGGCGTGCAAAAGGCCAACTCGGGCCACCCCGGCCTGCCGCTCGGCGCCGCGCCCATGGCGTATGTGCTGTGGACGCGCTTCCTACGGTTCAACCCGAAAGACCCAAAGTGGCCGAACCGCGACCGCTTCATTCTCTCGGCCGGCCACGGCTCGATGCTGCTGTATAGCCTGCTCTACACGGCCGGCTACGATCTCTCGCTCGACGATGTCAAGCATTTCCGCCAGTGGGGTTCCAAAACGCCTGGCCACCCAGAGTATGGCCTGACTGCCGGCGTAGAGGTGTCGACCGGGCCGCTGGGCCAGGGCTTCGGCAATGGCGTGGGCATGGCGATCGCCGAGGCGTACCTGGCCGCCACGTACAATCGGCCCGGCCACGCCCTGATCGATCACTACACCTACGCAATCGTCAGCGACGGCGACCTGATGGAGGGCGTGGCTTCTGAGGCAGCCTCGCTGGCCGGGCACTTGCAGCTGGGCAAGCTGATCTATCTGTACGACGACAATGATATCTCACTCGACGGGCCGACCAGCCTGGCATTTACCGAGGATCGGCTGAAGCGCTTTGACGCCTATGGCTGGCACACCCAGCGCGTAGAAGATGGCAACGACCTCCAGGCGATCGAGCTGGCGATCCGCGCAGCGCAAGCCGAGACCACGCGCCCATCGCTGATCTCGGTGCGCACGATCATCGGCTACGGCAGCCCGCAGGAGGGCACCAGCAAGGTTCACGGCAACCCGCTTGGAACCGAGAACCTGCGCAAGACCAAAGAGTTCTACGGCTGGGACCCGGATAAGATGTTTGTGGTGCCGGGTCAGGCGCTAGAGCATCTGCGCGCATATGGCGAGCGCGGCGCGGCGACCCAGGCCGAATGGGCTAAGGCGTTCGACACTTACGTAAGCGCATTTTCCACCGAGGGCGCGCAGCTCAAGCAGGCGCTGGCCGGCGAGCTGCCGCCGGGCTGGGATGCCGACCTGCCGACATTCACGCCCGCCGACGGCGAGCTGGCGACGCGCCAGGCATCGGGTAAGGCGCTGGAGGCGATCAAGGCC
>JANPHA010000141.1:0-1841 GCA_031424255.1 Burkholderiales bacterium
GGAAGGCGCTGCGCGCGCGCATCGGCGAGCACGGGATGCGCAACTCCAACTGCGTCGCGATCGCGCCCACGGCGACGATCTCCAACATCATCGGCGTCTCGGCCTCGATCGAGCCCAACTACCAGAACCTGTTCGTCAAATCGAACCTGTCGGGCGAGTTCACCGTGGTGAACGAGTACCTGGTGCGCGATCTGAAGAAGATGGGCCTGTGGGATGCGGTGATGGTCAACGACCTCAAGCACTTCGACGGCTCGATCGGCAAGATCGACCGCGTGCCCCAGGAGCTGCGCAACATCTACGCGACCGCGTTCGAGGTCGAGCCCAAGTGGCTGGTGGAAGCGGGAGCGCGCCGGCAGAAATGGATCGACCAGGCCCAGTCCCTCAACATCTACATGGGCGGGGCCTCGGGCAAGAAGCTCGACGAGACCTACAAGCTCGCGTGGCTGCGAGGACTCAAGACGACGTACTACCTGCGCACGCTCGCCGCCACCTCGGCGGAGAAGTCCACCGGCAAGGGGGGCGAGTTGAACGCGGTCTCCTCGAGCGGCGGCATGACGGGGGCGGGTGCCATCGGCGCGGGCGCGGGCGAGGCCTCGCTCGAAGAGGCGAAGTTCTGCTCGATCGACAATCCCGACTGCGAGGCGTGCCAGTAGCCGGGGAGAAGGCCATCAGGGACAAGGGAGGCTTCGGCCTCCCTTTTTTTTGAATACCGGGGTCAGACTCCCCAATGGCCTCGATGACAAACGTCACGTTACAGCGCTAATTCACGATGTGACGGAGCGCACTTTCATTCCGCACCCTCCCGCTTATGCTCTGCACAGAATTCAACCAATCATCAGGGAGCGGCACAATGAAACTCGGCAAAATCGGAATGATCCTCGGAGTCGCGGCCTCGCTGGCCGCCGGCGCCTCGTTCGCGGCCGACGCGGACTTCATGCTGGTCAACAAGACCGGCTCCGCGATCCGCCAGGTCTACGTGTCCGGCGCCCAGAAGGACCAGTGGGGCGACAACCGCATCGACGCGACCTCGGTCTTCGAGAACAACAAGCTGCGCTTCGTCAAGTTTTCCGATGCGGCCGCGTGCAAGCGCGACGTGAAGGCGGTCTTCGAGGATGCGAGCGAGGCCACCTGGAAGAACATCGATGTGTGCAGCGTCGACAAGCTGAGCCTGCGCTACGACCGGGGCACCGGGACGGGCACCGCGCTTCAGCAGTAGATTTATTGGGGAGTCTGACCCCACAATTGGGGGGATGGAGCAAAAACCCGGTACCCCATTTCCCCTGGAAGTCACGCCGCGCCTCCCCGCGGCCCTCGGCCGCCTCGAAGAGCTCGCCGATAACCTCTGGTTCAGCTGGGACCGTCCCACTCGGGCGCTGTTCGCGCAGCTCGATCCGGTGCTGTGGGAAGCGGTCGAGCACAATCCCCGCGCACTATTGAAGGGCGTCGACCAGCACCGGCTCGAGGAAGCCGCCAAGGACTCGGTGTACCTGCACGATTTCGACCGCGTGCTCGCCACGTACGACGCGTATCGCGAGCGGGCGCCGGTGCTGAATCACCACGTGCCGCTCGCGAAAGACGATCTCATCGCGTATTTCTGCGCGGAGTTCGGCTTCCACGAGAGCCTGCCGATCTACTCCGGCGGCCTCGGCATCCTCGCGGGAGATCATTGCAAGTCGGCGAGCGACCTGGGGCTGCCGTTCATCGCCGTGGGCCTGCTCTATCGCCAAGGCTACTTCCACCAGGCGATCGACGCCGAGGGCAAGCAGCTCGCGGCCTACAACGACAACGATTTCGGCGACCTGCCGATCCGCCCGGTGATGGCGGGCGACAAGCAGCTCGAG
>JANPHA010000142.1:0-12080 GCA_031424255.1 Burkholderiales bacterium
CCGAGAACAAGTGCGAAAACATCCATCGCGCCGGCGCCAAGGCGGTGGTCGGGGGCGACCTCGGGTGCCTGCTCAACATCGAGGGCCGCCTTCGCCGCGAGGGCGACCATGAGACTCGCGTGCTTCACTTCGCCGAGATCCTGGCGGGGAGCGGCTGACCCCATGCAAGTGCAATCGATGTTCTTCAAGCGCACCGCGTCGATGAAGCTCGACGACCCGGTCCTGCAGCGCAACATGAAGAACGCGAAGCACAAGTTCGTCGACGGCCGCGCGAAGGGGGTGGCGGAGGTCGACAACTGGGAAGACATCCGCACCCACGCCGCGGCGCTGCGCGACCGCACGCTCGCCGACCTGAGCGCCTACCTGGTCGAGTTCGAGCGCAACGCCGTGCGTCGCGGAGCGCAGGTGCACTGGGCCGAGACCGCGGAAGAGGCGTGCCGCATCGTGGTCGACATCGCCAAAGCGAACGGCGTGAGGAAGGTCACGAAGTCCAAGTCGATGGTGTCCGAGGAGATCAATCTCAACGACCGGCTCGAGGAAGCCGGCATCCAGGTGATCGAGACCGACCTCGGCGAGTACATCCTGCAGCTCGCGCACGAGCCGCCCTCGCACATCGTCGCGCCCGCGGTGCACATGTCGAAGGAGCAGGTCGCCGACCTCTTCCACGAGGCCCACGACAAGCCGCGCATCACCGGCATCCCGGCGCTCACGAAGGAAGCCAGAGAGGCGCTGCGCGACCATTTCCTCACCGCCGACATGGGGATCTCCGGCGCCAACTTCGTGATCGCGGAGACCGGCACCACGCTCACCGTCACCAACGAGGGCAACGCCGACATGGTGACGACGCTGCCGCGCATCCATTGCGTGATCACCGGCATCGAGAAGGTGATCCCCACGCTCGAGGATTTCGCCACGCTGATCCGCCTGCTGCCACGCTCGGCGATCGGGCAGGCGATCGCGAACTACCTCACGCTCACCACCGGCGTGAAGGCCCCGGACGAGAGCGACGGGCCGCAGCAGATGCACATCGTGCTGGTGGACGCGGGGCGCACCAAATTCATCGGCGGCGAGCTGCAGGAGATGCTGCGCTGCATCCGCTGCGGCGCGTGCATGAACCACTGCCCGGTCTACCAGAACATCGGTGGCCACGCGTACGGTTGGGTGTACCCGGGGCCGATGGGCTCGGTGCTCACACCCGTGTACGTAGGCATCGAGAACGCCGGCGACCTGCCCAACGCGGCGACCTTTTGTGGCGAATGCGCGGTGGTCTGCCCGGTGAAGATCCCGCTGCCGGACCTGATGCGCAAACTGCGCGAGCAGCAGTTCGATACCGGCCAGCGCCCGTGGCCCGAGAGGGCGGCGTTGACGCTCTGGGGCTTCGCGGTGCAGCGCCCGCGCCTGTACGCGGCGCTCGCGCGGCTCGGCGCGCGCGTCGCCTCGTGGATGGGGGGGCGCGAGAAACTGATCCACCGTTTGCCCGGGATCGACGGCTGGACCCGCGGGCGCGACATGCCGGCGCCCGAGGGGAAGACCTTCCGCGAGCTGTATCGCAAGCGATCGCCGCCGACCGGGCGCCCGCGCGGGGGATGGAAGACGTGAGCTCGCGCGACGCCATTCTCGCGCGCATCCGCGGGGCCCAGGGACGCACGGGAGGGCAACCGGACGAAACCGAGCTCGCGAAGGTGCGCGCCGATATCGCGCGGCGCACGATCGGCCCGCAGCCCGGCATCGCGCGCGTCACCGATCCTGTGCGCCAATTCCGCAGGGAATGCGACCGGCTCGAGACCACCTACGGCGAGACGCAGAGCCTGGCGGGCGTTCCCAACGAGGTGGCGAACTATCTCGACGCCAACGACCTCGAGCGCCGCGTCCTCGTCTGGCACGAGCTCGCCGGCCTCGATTGGGCGGGCGCGGGAATCGGGATGGACGATCACGCGGCGCAGGGCACCGACCGCACCGGCGTGACCGGATGCTTCTGCGCGATCGCCGAGACCGGCACGGTGCTGCTGCTCTCGGGCCCCGCCACGCCGAAGGCCACCGCTCTGGTTCCGGATACGCACATCTGCATCGTCCGGCGCTCGCGCATCGTGGCGACCATGGAGGACTCGTTCGCGCTGCTGCGCAGCGAAGCGGGCGAGCTGCCGCGCGCGACGTGGTTCGTCTCCGGGCCGTCGCGCACCGCGGACATCGAGCAGACGCTCGTGATCGGCGCGCATGGCCCCTACCGCGTGCATGTGATCCTGGTGCCGTAGGCGGCCATGTCGTCGCCCGTGATGCTGGGCCCCATCCCGGTCGATTTCATCCTGTTCGGCGCCGTCCTGCTCGGCATCGCGCTCTTTCACCGCCACACGCTGCAGGTCGCGGTCTGCGGGCTCGTCGCGGTCACCATCTACAAGCTCGCGTTCACCGGGTTCGCGCAGGGGCCGGGCCTCGCGGGGCTCGCGGGCCTGTTCGCGCACGAGTGGGTCATCCTCGCGAACCTCTTCGGGCTGCTGATGGGCTTCGCGCTGCTGTCGAAGCACTTCGAGGATTCCCGCATACCGGCGGCGCTGCCGCGGATCCTTCCCGACGACTGGAAGGGGGGCTTCGTCCTGCTGGTGATGGTCTTCGTCCTTTCCTCCTTCCTCGACAACATCGCCGCGGCGCTGATCGGCGGCACGATGGCCTCGGCCGTGTTCCGCGGCAAGCTGCACATCGGCTATCTCGCCGCGATCGTCGCCGCATCCAACGCGGGCGGCTCGGGCAGCGTCGTGGGCGATACCACGACCACCATGATGTGGATCGCGGGAGTGGATCCGCGCGATGTGCTCGAAGCCTACGTCGCCGCGGCAGTGGCGCTCGTCATCACCGGCGTCGTCGCCGCACGGCAGCAGCAGGCCCATTCGCCGATCCTCCGGGACGTCCCCGCGGGCGTGCGCGTCGACTGGGCGCGCGCCGGGATCGTCGCGTTCATCCTGGTCGTGGCGATCGTCGCCAATGTCGCCGCCAACCTGCGATTTCCCGAGGTGCTCGACCGCTTTCCGGTGATCGGCGCCGCGGTCTGGGTGGCGATCCTGCTCACTGCCGCCCTGCGCAGGCCCGATTGGTCGCTTCTGCCCGCGACGTTCAAGGGCACGATCTTCCTGCTCTCGCTGGTGGCGACCGCCGCGATGATGCCGGTGGACAAGCTGCCGGCGGCATCGTGGCAGACCACGCTCGGCCTCGGGTTTCTCTCGGCGGTGTTCGACAACATCCCGCTGACCGCGCTGGCTCTCCACCAGGGCGGGTACGACTGGGGTTTCCTCGCCTATGCCGTGGGCTTCGGCGGCTCGATGATCTGGTTCGGCTCCTCGGCGGGCGTGGCCTTGTCGAACAACTTCCCCGAGGCGCGCTCGGTCGGCCGGTGGCTGCGACACGGCTGGCATGTGGCGCTCGCCTATGTCGTGGGCTACTTCGTGCTGCTCGCGGTGCTCGGGTGGCATCCCCACGCGCAGCGCACGCTGGAGCACGCACCATCCGCGACCATCGCCACGCCGCGTTGAGTCCGGGCGCCGCCGCACCGGCGTCCGGTATCGTTGGTTATTACCGGAATGCGTGGCCCGCGAGGCCTGTTTGCCGGGATGGTTTGATTGCGTCTATTGCCTTTGCCCCGACCCGAGACTAGGATTGGCCGTCCAAATCAGCGGGGGTTTTCGAGACCCGCATTCAAGAAAGCGCCTTCGACGCGCTTCCATCCCTAGGAGGATTCATGAGCACCACCACACGCCGTAAATTCCTCGCCGGTGCCGCCGGCGCCAGCGCACTCGCCTTCCCGATGATCTCGAAGGGGCAGGCCGGCCCGATCACGATGCGCTGGCAGTCCACATGGCCGACGAAGGACATCTTCCACGAGTACGCCCAGGACTACGCCAAGAAGGTGAACGACATGTCCGGCGGCGATCTCAAGATCGAGGTGCTGCCCGCGGGCGCCGTGGTGAAGGCGTTCGACCTGATCGACGCCGTTTCCAAGGGCACGCTCGACGGCGGGCACGGAGTGCTCGCGTATTGGTACGGCAAGAATTCCGCGATGGCGATCTGGGGCTCGGGACCGGCCTTCGGCATGGACGCCAACATGGTGCTCGCGTGGCACTACTTCGGCGGCGGCAAGGCGATGCTGGAGGAGATCTACAAGAACCTGAACCTCGACGTCGTCTCGTTCCTCTACGGCCCGATGCCGACGCAGCCGCTCGGCTGGTACAAGAAGCCGATCACCAAGGCCGCCGACTTCAAGGGCCTCAAGTTCCGCACCGTGGGACTCTCGATCGACATCTTCCAGGGCCTGGGCGCCGCGGTGAACGCGCTGCCGGGCGCGGAGATCGTTCCCGCCATGGACCGCGGCCTGCTCGACGCCGCCGAGTTCAACAACACCAGCTCCGACCGCGCGCTCGGCTTCGCCGACGTCTCCAAGGTCTGCATGCTGCAGAGCTGGCACCAGTCGGGCGAGCAGTTCGAGATCATCTTCAACAAGAAGAAATACGACGCGCTGCCGGACAAGCTGAAGTCGATCATCGCGAACGCCGTCGAGGCCGCTTCCGCCAACATGTCGTGGAAGGCGATCGACCGCTACTCCCAGGACTACATCACGCTGCAGCAGACCGACAAGGTGAAGTTCTACAAGACGCCCAACTCGGTGCTCGCCGAGCAGCTCGCGAGCTGGGACAAGATCATGGAGAAGAAGTCGGCGGAAAATCCGATGTTCAAGCGCGTGCTCGAATCGCAGCGCGCGTTCGCCGAGCGCGCGACCAAGTGGCAGAACGACACCAACATCGATTTTCGCGTCGCCGCGCAGCACTACTTCTCGAAGAAGGCCTGATTCACGCAACCCGGCACCACCCTGCGGTCTCGACTGCAGGGTGGTGTTTTTTTAGGCTGGAGCGATCATGAAGGTGCAGGCACTCCTTTATTGGGCCGACAGCGTCAGCACGTGGGTCGGCAAGGCGTTCGCCTGGATGATCCTCATCCTGATGATCTACGTGTGCGGGGAGGTCATCAAGCGCTACGCGCTGAACAACCCCTCGGCGTGGTTCTTCGACCTGTCGACGATGATGTACGGCGCCACGTTCATGATGTGCGGCGCCTACACGCTCGCGCAGGATGGCCACGTCCGCGGCGATTTCCTCTACGGCAATTTCAAGCCGCGCACCCAGGCGACACTGGATCTGATTCTCTACATCGTCTTCTTCCTTCCCGGCATCGCGGCGCTTTGCTACGCGGGGATGGATTACGCCAATACCTCGTGGGCGATCCGCGAGCATTCGAGCATCACCGCCGACGGCCCGCCGATCTACCACTTCAAGACCTTCATCCCGATCGCCGGCGCGCTGGTGATGCTGCAGGGCCTCGCCGAGATCGTGCGCTGCATCGTGTGCCTGAAGACCGGCGAGTGGCCGCCGCGCCTGAAGGATGCCGAGGAGATCGACGTGGTCGAGCAGCAGCTCGGCAAGAGCACGCTGGTCGATGCCGAGGCGCGCCAGCAGGCCCTCGAAAACGTCCACCAGATCGACGAGGTCGCGCGCCAGCGCGGGATGGGCGACCGCGCCCAGGAAGAAGTGGGCCGCCACCCTCCCGGAGAGAAGAAATGAGCGACCCCGCACTGGGCCTGCTGATGCTCACGCTGATCGTGGTCGTGATCATGCTGGGCTTTCCCACGGCGTTCACGCTGATGGGCCTGGGCATGTTCTTCGGCTTCATCGCGTTCTACGACCCGAACACGTCCTGGACGCAGAACCGCATCTTCGACCTGATGGTCCAGCGCACCTATGGCGCGATGACCAACGACACGTTGCTATCGATACCGCTCTTCGTTCTGATGGGCTACGTGATGGAACGAGGGGCGCTGGTCGACAAGATGTTCTACTCGGTGCAGCTCGCGTTCCGGCGATTGCCCGCCTCGCTCGCCGTCGCGACGCTCGTGATCTGCACGTTCTGGGGCATCGCGAGCGGACTCGTCGGCGCGGTCGTGGTGCTGATGGGCGTCATCGCGTTCAAGCCGATGTTGAAGGCCGGCTACGACACGCGGCTCGCCGCGGGCGTCATCACCGCCGGCGGCACGCTCGGAATCCTGATTCCGCCCTCGGTGATGATCATCGTCTACGCCGCGGTCGCTGGGCAGTCGGTGGTGAAGCTCTACGCCTCGGCGATGTTTCCCGGGTTCTTCCTCGCCTTCCTGTACCTCGTCTACATCATCGGCTGGGCGCTGATCAACCCGAAGGTCGCGCCCAAGCTGCCGGAGTCGGAGACGCGCGTGCCGACGCCCGAGTGGGTCACGCGCATGCAGCAGCTCTACTCGCGCAACATGGCGCTCTCGGTGCTCGCGGCGCTGGGGCGCCCGGGACCGATGCTCGGCCTGCAGCACGAGGGCAAAAGGTTCACCTACCTCACGGTGCTTCGCAACACGCTGGCGGTGCTCTTTCCGCTGCTGCTGGCAGTGGCGACGCTCTGGGGCACCTGGTGGTACGTGGTCGTGCACCAGCAGGCCGACGCGCCGGCCAGGTCGATCGCGGCGAAGGAGGCCAAGCCCGGCGTGGCGCCTCCCATGCCCGCGCCCGCCAAGGAGATTTCCGCATCCACCGACGAGAAGCCCGCGTCCACCGACGAGAAGCCCGAGGAGCTCGGCGCGGGCGAGGTGTTCAAGGATTCCACCAAGGATGCGAAGGACGAGCCGCTGCAGGAGATGGGCACGCCCGGGCTTTCGGAAGGCGGCGCCGCGCCCTCCGCGAGCGGCCCGGCGGATGCGTTCTACGTCTATTTCTGGATCATCACCGCGGCCACGGCTTTGCTGCTGCTCTGGTACTACTGGCACCTCGAGGCCGAGCAGTTCGTGATCCTGCGGCTGCTGATCGAGTCGGTGATGCCGCTCGGCATCCTCACGATCGTCGTGCTGGCGGTGATCCTCTTCGGCATCACCACCGCGACCGAGTCCGCGGCGATCGGCGCGATGGGCGCTTTCCTGCTCGCGATCCAGGCGCGCACGCTCGACTGGGAGCGCGTGAAGCAGTCGGTGTTCCTCACCGCGAAGACGACCGCTATGGTGTGCTGGCTCTTCGTGGGCTCCGCGCTCTTCTCGGCCGTGTTCGCGATCCTCGGCGGCCAGCAGCTGGTGGAGCACTGGGTGCTGTCCCTCAACATGTCGCCGATCCAGTTCATGCTGCTGTCGCAGGCGATCATCTTCGTGCTCGGCTGGCCGCTCGAATGGACCGAGATCATCGTCATCTTCGTGCCGATCTTCCTGCCGCTGCTCAAGCACTTCGAGATCGACCCGATCCTGTGGGGCACGCTGGTGTTCGTGAACCTGCAGGCCGCGTTCCTCTCGCCGCCGGTGGCCATGTCCGCGTTCTACCTGAAAGGGGTGTCGCCTCCGCACGTGACCCTCAACCAGATATTCGCGGGGATGATGCCGTACATGATCATCGTCATCATCTGCATGGTGTTCATGTACATCTGGCCGGGCATGACGCTGTGGTTGCCGAATTACCTGTACGGGGGCGGCTGAGTCCCGGCGCAATCTCGAAGTTGAAGAAAGTCCTCATCACCCGCGGCATCTTCCCCGAAGTCGTCGAGGCGCTCTCGAGGCGCTTCGACGTCGAGCACAACGCCGAGGATCGCCCGTGGACGCCCGCGGAGCTCGCGCGGCGGCTCGCGGGCAAGTCCGCGGCGATGGCGACCGTGATGGACCGGTTCGACGAGCCGATCCTCGCGCAGGCCCCGGATCTCAAGGTCATCGCCAACATCGCGGTCGGCTACAACAATATCGACGTGCCCGGGTGCACGCGGCGCGGCATCAGGGTCACCAATACGCCGGGCGTGCTCGACGACACCACCGCGGACCTCACCTGGTCGCTGCTGATGGCGGCGGCGCGGCGCATCGCGGAAGGCGACGCGTTCGTGCGCGCCGGCGGCTGGAAGATCGCCTTCGGCGTGCAGTACTTCCTCGGCCAGGACATCCATCACGCCACGCTCGGCATCGTCGGCATGGGCCGCATCGGCCAGGCGATCGCGCGCCGGGCCCTGGGCTTCGACATGCGCGTCATCTACAACAACCGCTCGCGGTTGCCCGCGGCCGACGAGCGGCGCCTGAACGCGACGTGGGTGGACCGCGAAGCGCTTCTCGCGCAGTCGGATTTCGTCGTGGTGATGGCGCCCTATTCCCCCGCGACCCATCACCTGATCGGTGCCGCGGAGATCGCGAAGATGAAGCCCACCGCGATCCTGGTCAACTCCGCGCGCGGCGGCGTGGTCGACGATGCGGCGCTGGTGGAGGCGCTGGCGGCGAAGCGCATCGCCGGCGCGGGCCTCGACGTGTTCGAGGGCGAGCCGAAATTGAATCCCGGATTCCTCGGCCTCGCAAACGTGGTGCTCACGCCGCACATCGGCAGCGCATCGCGCGCCACGCGCATCATCATGTGCAATACGGCGGCCGCGAACCTGACGGCGGTGCTCGAGGGACGCGAGCCGCCCAACCCGGTCAATTGAATCATTGGAATCATTGAAGGAGAAGACATGTCCGCAAAAGTCGCATTCATCGGCCTCGGCGTCATGGGCTTCCCCATGGCGGGCCACCTCCAGTCCAAGGGCCACGACGTCACCGTGTACAACCGCACCGCGTCGAAGGCCGCGGATTGGGTGAAGAAACACGGCGGCAAGTCGGCGTCCACGCCGGCCACCGCCGCCAGGGATGCCGATTTCGTGATGCTGATGGTCGGAAACGACAACGACCTTCTCGAGGTGGCGCTCGGCAAGGAGGGCGCGCTTGCCGGCATGAAGAAGGGCGCGATCCTCGTCGATCACACCACGGCTTCCGCGGACGCGGCGCGCAAGGTATTCGCGGCGGCGAAGCAGAAGGGCGTCGATTTCATCGACGCGCCGGTCTCCGGCGGGCAGGCGGGCGCGGAGAACGGCAAGCTCACGGTGATGTGCGGCGGCGAGGCGCCAGCCTTCGAGCGCGCCCGGCCGGTGATGGATTCGTACGGCCGGGCGGTCACGCTGATGGGCGGGCCGGGCGCGGGACAGCTCACCAAGATGGTGAACCAGATCTGCATCGCGGGACTGCTGCAGGCGCTCTCCGAGGGCATCGCCTTCGCCGAGAAGGCCGGGCTCGACGTGAACACCGTGCTCGACGTGATCTCCAAGGGCGCTGCGCAATCGTGGCAGATGGAAAACCGCGGCAGGACGATGCACGAGCGCAAGTTCGACTTCGGCTTCGCGGTGGACTGGATGCGCAAGGACCTGGGCATGTGCATCGCCGAGGCGAAGCGCAACGGCGCGAAGCTGCCGGTGACCGAGATCATCGACCAGTACTACGGCGACGTGCAGAAGGCCGGCGGAAACCGCTTCGACACCTCGTCCCTCGTCACCCGACTCTAGGAAACGCGATGGCCACCAAACTGTATTACGCGCCCGGCGCCTGCTCGCTCGCATCGCATATCGCGCTCGAGGAAGTCGGCCTTCCGTACGAAACGCAGAAGCTGAACCTCGCCGAGGGCGACCAGCGCAAGCCCGAGTACCTCAAGCTGAATCCGCGCGGGCGCGTGCCCACGCTCGTGGTCGACGGCGAGCTCCTCACCGAGACCACCGGCATCCTCACGTACCTCGGCGGCGGACACCCGGAGGCCGGCATCTGGCCGAAGAAGACGCTCGACCAGGCGCGCCTCGTGTCCACCATGGCGTGGCTGTCGAACACCGTGCACACCACGTATGGGCACCTGATCCGCGCCGAGCGCTACGCCGACGAGGAGAGCGCGCGCGATGCGATCAAGGCGAAGGCCCGCGCCGCCTATCAGGGCTATCTCGAGGAAATCGACCGGTTGCTGGAGGGCCACAAGTGGTCGATCGCGAACCAGTACACCGTGGCCGACGGCTACCTGCTGGTCTTCTACCGCTGGGGCAACCGCAACAAGTTCCCGGTGACCTCGCTTGCGAACTACTCCGCGCTCGTGCAGCGCGTGATGGCGCGCCCCGCGGTCGGCAGGGTGATGGCGGACGAGGGAATCACGCTTTCGTAGATGCAATTCGACCATCTGGTGATCGCGGCGCGCTCGCTCGGGGAAGGCGCGGCGTGGGTGGAGGCGCGCGCCGGAGTGCCGATGGCCGCGGGCGGCAAGCACGTTCTGATGGGCACGCACAATCGCCTGTTGGCGCTCGGGCCGCGGCGTTTCCTCGAATTGATCGCGATCGACCCCGAAGCGCCGGCGCCCGCGCGGCCGCGGTGGTTCGCGCTCGACACTCCCGCGATGGCCGCGCTGCTCGCGCGCGGGCCGGCGTTAATTCATTGGGTGATGCGGACCGCGGACCTCGAAAGCGCGCTGCGCGAGTATCCTGAGCAGGTGCAGATACTCGACCTTGAAAGGGGCGACTACCGCTGGCGCATCGGCGTGCCGCGCGACGGACAGCTGCCGTGCGGCGGCGATTGTCCGACGCTGATCCAGTGGCAGGGCGATCTGCATCCCGCCGACCGCTTGCCCGAATCGGGCTGCGCGCTGCTCGACCTGGGGCGCGGCGGCGAGGCGAGATTGTCGACGCGGGCCGGAACCTGGACGCTGCCCTGGGCCCGGGCGGAATAAACCGCAGACGACGTTTGTTGATTGGACGATGGACTACAACCTCATAGTCCCCTTTATCCCCAACCTTCGCCGCTACGCGCGCGCGCTGGTCGGGGACCGCGATGGCGCCGACGATCTCGTGCAGGACACACTCGAGCGCGCGGTGCGAAAGTTCCACTTGTGGAAGCCGGGCGATCTGCGCGCGTGGCTCTTTTCGATCATGCATAACGTATTCGTGAACCAGTTGAAGGCGCGCAAGATCTCCCCTTCCGTCGAGATCGACGAGGAGATGATCGCAGCCCACATCCCGGCCGTGACCACCACCGATGTTCTCGACATGCAACGCGCGCTCGGCTGCCTCGCTCCCGAGCAGCGCGAGGTGGTGCTGCTGGTGGCGCTCGAGGACATGACCTATGCCGACGTGAGCCGCGCGCTCGGAATTCCGATCGGCACCGTGATGTCGCGGTTGTCGCGCGGACGGGAGAAGCTGCGCCGCGTGATGAACGGCGAAGCGACGCGCAGCGCCTTGAGGATCGTGCAATGAGCGGCCCGGGCGAAGAGCGCGACTACGCCGAGCAGACCGAGGCGCTGCGGCGGCAATTCGAGCCGGTGATGACCGAGCCGATCCCGGCGCGCATGTACCTGCGCCGCCCGGTGTGGATCGATTACGCGCGCGCCGCGCTGCTGGTGGCGGTGGGGATCGCCATCGGCCTCGCACTGCCGCTGTTGAGGCCGCACGCGACGACGCCGATGTTCACCGTCACGCCGTTCCCGATTCGTGCGGCGCATGCCCACGCGGTCTATTCCCCCGAGGTGCGCCACCCGGTCGAGGTGGACGCGAAGGAGCAGGACCACCTGGTGAAGTGGCTGTCGAAACGCCTCGACTTGAAGCTCAAGGTGCCGCTGCTCACCGAGGAAGGCTTCGAGCTGCTCGGCGGCAGGCTGCTGCCGGGGCCCGACGGCCCGGTCGCGCAGTTCATGTACCAGGACGCGAGCGGCAAGCGACTCACTCTCTACGTGTCGCGGCGCAACAAGGACGACAACGTCACCGCGTTCCGCTTCGCGCAGGAGGGCAAGGTGTCGGTGTTCTACTGGATCGACCGCAACTGCGGGTATGCGCTGTCGAGCGAGCTCGACAAGCCCGCCCTCTCGCGCGTCGCCGCATCGGTCTATCGCCAGCTCGAACCCTGAATTTCTCGGCTCCGGTGATCCTCGCTTCCCGCAAATGACGCACGCCCGCAAAAAGGTGCTCGCCTGAATTGGTGAGAGATGATTATTGCGAGCACCGGGGCAGGACTCGCTTTTTGCGGCGAACTCCCGCGTCACTTGCGGGTCAGCTCGGCGCCCTCCACGATCTTCCGATCCCACACGCCCCTCTCTTGGCGCCCGGACCTCTCCATTGCGGGCAGCTTCGACAGTGCTTGCGCTCCAGCGGTTGACCAGTGATTGGCCGAGGAAGGTCGTCCCGGTCGCGAGGGCCATTGAGGACGCCGAGCGGACCTGCGAGTCAACGGAGCCTGGTTC
>JANPHA010000143.1:0-45821 GCA_031424255.1 Burkholderiales bacterium
GAAAGACCCCGCGGTCATGCTACGGGGTCATACAATGTGAAGTAAATGTGGACCGGAAAAAACTGTGGCTGCGCCCCGACGCGAAGAGCCAGGTCACGCTCAAGTACGTCGACGGCAAGCCCTACGAGATCGATACCGTGGTGCTCTCCACGCAGCACGCCCCGGATGTGAGCAACGAGATCATTCGCGAGGCGGTGATCGAGATGATCATCAAGCCGGTGCTGCCGAAGGACTGGCTCAGGAACACCCGCTACCTGGTCAACCCGACCGGCCGCTTCGTCGTCGGCGGCCCGCAGGGCGACTGCGGCCTCACCGGCCGCAAGATCATCGTCGACACCTACGGCGGCGCCTGCCCCCACGGCGGCGGCGCATTCTCGGGCAAGGATCCGTCGAAGGTGGATCGCTCCGCTGCGTACGCGACCCGCTACGTCGCCAAGAACATCGTCGCCGCCGGCCTCGCACGGCAGTGCCAGATCCAGGTGAGCTACGCCATCGGCGTGGCGAAGCCGATGAACATCACGGTCTATACCGAGGGCACCGGCGTGATCCCCGACGACAAGATCGCGCAGCTGATCCAGCAGCACTTCGACCTGCGTCCGCGGGGCATCGTGAAGATGCTCGACCTGCTGCGCCCGATCTACCAGAAGACCGCCGCCTACGGTCACTTCGGCCGCGAAGAGCCGGAGTTCAGCTGGGAAATGACCGACAAGGCCGCGTTGCTGCGCGAGGCCGCGGGCCTCAAGGGCGAGCATCGCCGCGCGATGGCCGCCGCCGACTGAAGCGTCAACCGAAGTTGCGCTGGATCACCGGCGCCACGGCGGGCAACGCCGCGGCCCGCTTGGCGATCTCGGTGATGCGCGGCGTGTGCTTGTGGAACCACAGCACGCCCGGGCGCCAGCGCGTCATCACCGCGAGGTAGAGGTCGAGCGCGCTCATGCGCTCGCCGAGGAACCAGGGAGAACCGACTTCGCCCTCGATCAATCGCCACATCGCTTCGCGGTGGCGGTTGCTGCTCTCGCGCAATTGCCTGGCGCCTTCCGCGTCGTGCACCCATTTTTCCGGCTCGTCGCCGTAGGTGAACGTCGGATAGACCGCCGCGATCAGGAACACCGCCCAGCGATAGAAGCGCTTGCGCGCGGGATCGCCGGGCGGAGGTATCAGGTCCGCGCCCGGCTCGAGGTCGTTCAGGTAATGCAGGATCGCAAGGCTCTCGGTGAGGACCGTGCCGTCGGGCAGGATCAACGCCGGGACCTGCGCCAGCGGATTGACCTTCAGGAGGCGTGCGCGCGCGGGGCTGTTCGCGGCGTAATCGACTTCCTCGTATTCGAGCGGCACGCCGGCGAGCGCGAACGCGGCCTCGACGATCACGTTTCCGCATCCCTTGCAGCCGAGCAGGTGGTGTTTCATGGGCTTCCCGTTCTTGGCCGGCAAATCGCCTTTGCGCTACAATATCGGCTGTCCGAGGAGCGTTGCAACGTGATGCAAGGTCACGCCAGGCTCGGATCCTTCAAAACCGCGCTCGTTGATCCGTGACTTGTCACGGGAGACGAGTGCGCAAGCCCACCCCTCCCGCGGCCGGTCGCCCTTTGACGAAAGGACTGACCATGAACGCACGCACCAAACCCGAGAACTTCACCGACTATCGCGTCGCCGATCTCAACCTCGCCGCCTGGGGCCGCAAGGAGATCCTGATCGCCGAGACCGAGATGCCCGGACTCATGGCGATTCGCGAGGAGTACTCCGCCTCCAAGCCGCTGCGCGGCGCGCGCATCACCGGATCGCTTCACATGACGATCCAGACTGCGGTGTTGATCGAGACGCTCGAGGAGCTCGGCGCGGAGCTGCGCTGGGCCTCGTGCAACATCTTCTCGACCCAGGACCACGCCGCCGCCGCCATCGCCGCCACCGGCGTGCCGGTGTTCGCGTACAAGGGCGAGACGCTCGACGAGTACTGGGACTTCACCCATCGGATCTTCGAGTGGGGCGACGGCAAGTACACCAACATGATCCTCGACGACGGCGGCGACGCGACGCTGCTGCTGCATCTCGGCGCGCGCGCGGAGAAGGATGCATCCCTCATCTCCAGGCCCACGAGCGAGGAGGAGACGTCGCTGTTCGCCTCCATCAAGGCGAAGCTCGCCAGGGACCCGAAGTGGTATTCCACGCGCCTCGCGCACGTGCTCGGCGTGACCGAGGAAACCACCACGGGTGTCAAGCGCCTCTACCAGATGGCCAAGGACGGCTCGCTCAAGTTCCCCGCGATCAACGTGAACGACTCGGTCACCAAGAGCAAGTTCGACAACCTCTACGGCTGCCGCGAGTCCCTGGTGGATGGCATCAAGCGCGCGACCGACGTGATGATCGCGGGCAAGATCGCGGTCGTGGCCGGATACGGCGACGTGGGCAAGGGCTGCGCCCAGGCGCTGAGCGCGCTGCGCGCCCAGGTCTGGGTCACCGAGATCGATCCGATCTGCGCGCTGCAGGCCGCGATGGAGGGCTATCGCGTCGTCACCATGGATTACGCCGCCGCCGAGGCCGACATCTTCGTGACCGCCACCGGCAACTACCACGTGATCACCCACGACCACATGAAGGCGATGAAGAACAACGCCATCGTGTGCAACATCGGCCACTTCGACAACGAGATCGACGTGGCTTCGATGCGCAAATACCCCTGGGAGAACATCAAGCCCCAGGTCGACCACATCATCCGTCCCGACGGCAAGCGCGTGATCCTGCTCGCCGAGGGGCGGCTCGTGAACCTCGGCTGCGGCACCGGGCATCCGTCGTACGTGATGAGCTCCTCGTTCGCCAACCAGACGCTCGCGCAGATCGAGCTCTTCGCGAACCAGGGCAAGTACGCGGTCGGTGTGTACGTGCTGCCGAAGCATCTCGACGAGAAGGTCGCGCGCCTGCAGCTGAAGAAGCTCGCGGCGCAATTGACCGAGCTGCGCGACGACCAGGCCCAGTACATCGGCGTCGCGAAGGACGGGCCGTTCAAGTCGGACCACTATCGCTACTGATGTTCGCTGCATCGCGTGAGGCGGCGCGCGCGCCGCGGTGCATCGCGGCCGCGCTGCTCGCGTTCGCGTTCGCGCTCGCCGCGCGCGCGGCGCCGTTGCCATGGAACGAGACCGTGATGCGCGTTCCGGTGGTGAGGGCGCCGGTGCCGGCCTACATCGACGTCACGGTCTTTCGGCCGCCGGGCGCGGGGCCGTTCCCGCTCGTGGTGCTCTCGCACGGCAGCCCGCGCAGCGTCGAGGAGCGCCGCCGCGACGGCCGCCAGCGCCTCGTGGCGCAAAGCCAGCCGTTCCTCGCGATGGGCTTCGCGGTGGTGGTGCCGACGCGCCGCGGCTACGGCGAGAGCGACGCCGTGTGGGCCGAAGGCTACGGCAGCTGCGGCAATCCGGACTACTACCGCGCCGGGCTCGAGACCGCGCGCGACCTGCGCGCCGCGGTCGACGCGCTGCGCGCGCAACCCTGGGCCGACGCGAAGCGCGTCGTGCTCGCGGGGCAATCGGCGGGCGGCTTCGGATCGGTCGCGGCTTCCGCGATGCCGTTCGAGGGGCTGGTGGGCGTGATCAACTTCGCCGGCGGGCGCGGCTCGCTGCAACCCGACCACGTGTGCGAGGAGTCGCGCCTGGTGGAGGCGATGGCGCGCTACGGCGGCGGCGCGCGCGTGCCCGAGCTCTGGATCTACAGCGCCAACGACCGCTATTTCGGCCCGTCGCTCGCCCGGCGCATGCACCAGGCGTTCGTCGCCTCGGGCGGCGTGGCGGAATTCGTCGAGGCGCCCGCCTCGGGCATCGACGGCCACGGCTATTTCGCGCGCAACATGGACGACTGGTCGCCGCGCGTCGAGGCCTTCCTGCAGCGCATCGGGGCCAAGCGCTGACGATGGAGACGAACGGCTCTCGCCCGCGGGTCTACAGCTTCGAGTTCTATCCGCCGAAGACGCCCGAGGGCCAGCAGAAGCTGCGCACCACCTGGAAGCAGCTCGGGCAATTGAAGCCGGCGTTCTTCTCGGTCACGTTCGGCGCGGGCGGATCCACGCAGGAAGGCACGCTCTCCACGGTGCTCGAGATCCGCGCCGACGGCCACGCGGCGGCGCCCCACCTCTCGTGCATCGCCTCGACGCGCGAGAGCCTGCGCCAGGTGATCCGCAACTACCGCGACAACGGCATCAGGCACATCGTCGCGTTGCGCGGCGACATGCCCTCGGGGATGGCGATGTCGGGCGAGTTCCGCTACGCCTCGGAGCTGGTGAAGTTCATCCGCGACGAGACCGGCGACTGGTTCCATGTCGAGGTCGCCGCCTATCCCGAATACCATCCGCAGGCGCGCAAGCCGCAACAGGACCTCGCGGCGTTCAAGGCGAAGGTCGAAGCGGGGGCGGACGGCGCGATCACGCAGTACTTCTACAACACCGACGCGTATTTCCATTTCGTCGACCAGGCGCGCGCGGCGGGCATCGAGGTGCCGATCGTTCCGGGCATCATGCCGATCAACAATTTCTCCCAGCTCGCGCGCTTCTCGGACGGATGCGGCGCCGAGATCCCGCGCTGGATCCGGTTGAAGCTCGAGGGCTTCGGCGACGACAGCGCGTCGGTGAAGGCGTTCGGGCTCGACGTGGTCACCGACCTGTGCGACCGCCTGATCTCGGGCGGCGCGCCGGGACTGCACTTCTACACGATGAACATGGCGGGTCCCACCTCGACGATCTGGCAGCGACTCGGCCTGTAGAGGGCGATACAATCGGCGGGCCATCCCTCCGGGAGCCGCACCCTTGAATCCCGTTTCCCGCCCGCCGAACGAGCCCGCCGCGCGCCCCGCATCCCCGCTCGCCGCGCAGATTCGCGCGTTGCCGCCGAACGAGGCCGCGGCGCTGATCGAGCGCGCGCCGCCCGCGCAGGCGGTGGAAGCGCTGCTCGAGTTGAACCCCGCGATCGTGCAGAGCATCCTGCGCGAGCTCGAGTCGGGCCCGCGGCGCTTCCTCGCAGCCTCGGCGCCGCCCGAGGTGGCCGAGCAATGGAAGCGCAACACGCGCTTTGCGAAGGGCGCGATCGGCCAGCTGATGGAGCCACCGCTGTCGGTGTTCCATCCCGACATGACGGTGGGCGAGGCGGTGGAGGCGCTGCGCCCGCTGGTGCGCACCGCGTTCGTGACCTACGTGTACGTGGTCGATCTCGAGGGCAACCTGGTCGGCCTGGTGACGATGCGCGACCTGCTCTTCAACGAGCGCGACGCGCGGCTCGAGGACGTGATGCTGAAGCACCCGTTCGCGCTCACGCCCGAGCTGCCCGTGCAGGAGGCGATGAAGCTCACCGTCAACCGGCATTTCCCGCAGTACCCGGTGTGCGATGCGAGCGGCAAGCTGGTCGGGCTGGTGCGCGGAGCCGCGCTCTTCGAGGTCGAGGCGTTCGAGATCACCGCGCAGGCGGGCTCGATGGTCGGCGTGGAGAAGGAAGAGCGCATCGCGACACCGATCCGCCAGAGCTTCAAGTTCCGCAACCCGTGGCTGCTGATCAACCTCGTGACCGCGTTCGCGGCGGGCGGCGTGGTCGCGATGTTCCAGGGCACGCTCGACAAGCTCGTGATCCTCGCGACGTTCCTGCCGGTGCTCGCGGGGCAGTCGGGCAATACCGGATGCCAGGCCCTCGCGGTCACGGTGCGCGGCATCACGCTCGGCGACATCAAGCCCGGAGGAGGCAAGAAGCTGGTCTCGAAGGAGGCGCTGCTCGGGTTCGCCAACGGCGTCGTCACCGGAGTGTTGTGCGGGATCGCGATGTACTTGCTCGCGCTGTCGCAAGGCTCGCCGCACGCGTTCTCGCTGGGGCTCGTCGTGTGCCTTGCGATGGTCGGCAGCTGCGCAGTGAGCGGAGTGTCGGGCGCGCTCGTGCCGCTCGTGCTGAAGCGCCTGGGCGCCGACCCCGCGACCGCATCGAGCATCGTGGTCACCACCGCGACGGACGTGGCGAGCATGGGGCTGCTGCTCGGGCTCGCCGCGCTCATGATCCGCTGAAGGGTTATCATTGCGCCGATGACGCTGGCCCGCCCGATCCTGGTCGTCTTGCTCGCCCTGCTGCCGATGCTGGCCGCGGCGCAGGAGCAGGCGTTCACCAATCGCTCCACCGAGCTCAAGGACCGCGGCGCCGCCGAGGCGCGCACCGTCTCCACGCTCGCCGAGAACACCCCGGTGAAGGTCGTCGCCCGCGCCGGCGGATGGACGCGCGTCGAGGCGGGCGGCCAGTCGGGCTGGGTGCGCGCCTTCCACCTGCGCTTCCCGACCACGGTCGACTCTTCCTCGTCCGGCGGCGGCTTGTCGTCGTTCACGTCGGCGCTCGGCTTCGGCAGGCAGAAGAGCTCCCAGGCGACGATCGCGACGACCGGCATCCGCGGCCTGTCGCCCGAAGACCTGAAGAACGCCAATCCCGATCCGGAAGCGTTGCGGCGGCTGCAGTCCTACCGCGCGGATCGGCCGGCCGCCGAACGATTCGCGCGCGACGCCAAGCTCGCCGCCGTGCCGGTCGACTATCCGGAAGGCAAGAAGCGATGAAACGGCTCGTCCTCGTCCTCGCGCTTCTGGTGAGCGTGCCCGCGTTCGCGCAGCTCGACCTCGGCCGCATGCTCGACCTCGGCAAGAAGGCGATGGACAGCAAGAAGAACCTCGAGACCGCCAACAAGGAATTCACCACCGAGGAGGAGGTCGCGCTCGGCGACGGCATCACCTCGGCGTTCCTCGGGGCCGCGCCGCTGCATTCCGACCAGAACCTGCAGCGCTATGTGAACCGTGTCGGCCGCTGGCTCGCCCTGCACACCGAGCGCCCGGACCTGCCATGGACTTTCGGCGTGATCGACACCCAAACCATCAACGCCTTCGCGCTCCCCGGCGGCACCGTGGTGATATCGCACGGGCTGCTCATGCGCCTGAACAGCGAGTCGGAGCTGGCGGGCGTGCTCGCCCACGAGATCGCGCACATCGTGAAGAAGCACCAGATCCAGGCGATCCAGTCGAGCGCCAGCACCGATTTCTGGACCGGCCTCGGCAAGGAGGTCGCCGCGGATCGCATCGGGCGCAGCGGCGGCGGAGCGCTCGCGCAGGCCGGCAAGCAGGCGCTCGCCACCGCGGGCATCGACTTCGTGAAGAACGGCGGCATCCTGCGCCCGCTCGACCGCTCGATGGAATACGAAGCGGACCGCATGGGTGTCGTGATCGCGGCGCGCAGCGGCTACGACCCCTACGGCCTCGTCTCGGTGCTGCAGATGCTGGCGCAAGCCAAGGGCGACGGCGATGCCGCATCGATCTTCGCCACCCACCCCGCCTCGGGCGAGCGCATCACCGAGCTCGAGAAGCTCGGGCCCACGCTGTTCGACCGCTACGGCTCGCAGCCGCAGGTCGAAGCGCGTTTCCGCCAGGCCGTCGGCGCTCCGCGTTAGGCTCCGTCTCCGGTTCTACGCTAGCGTCGCGATCTTCTTGCGCGCGTGCTGCGCGTCGGCGGCGTGCAGCGTGGCGTAGGCCTGGTGCGCCGCGGCTTCCGCTTCGCCGACTCGCACCGGCAACCCCATGTCCATCAGGATCGAGCCGAGCGCCGACAGGCACAGCATCACGTTGTCGGGGCGGCACGAGTAGCCCATCAGGCCGAAGCGCCAGATCTTGCCCTTCAATGGGCCGAGGCCCGCGCCGATCTCGAGCGAGAATTCGCTGAGAAGCGTCTTGCGCACGGCCTCCTCGTCGACTCCGGCGGGGCACAGCACCGCGTTCATCTGCGGCAGGCGGTAGGCCTCTTCGACGAGGAACTTGAGGCCCATCGCCTCGAGCCCGGCCTTGAGCGCGAGATGGTGGCGGCGGTGGCGCGCCCAGCTGTTGTCGAGGCCTTCCTCCTTGATGAGGAGCAGCGCCTCGTGCAGCGCGAACAGCGAATTGGTGGGCGCGGTGTGGTGATAGGTGCGCGTCGTCGCACCCCAGTAGCCGAGCAGCAGGTTCATGTCCATGAACCAGCTGTGGATCTTGTCCTTGCGCGCCTTCACGCGCGCGACCACGCGCTCGGAGAACGACACCGGCGAGAGCCCGGGCGTGCACGACAGGCACTTTTGGCTGGCCGAGTAGATCGCGTCGATCTCCCAATCGTCGACGCGCACGGGCGTGCCGCCGAGCGATGTGACCGCATCGACGATGACGAGCGCATCGTGCTTGTGCGCGATCTGCGTGAGCACCTTCGCGTCGGATTGCGCGCCGGTCGAGGTCTCGGCGTGCACGAACGCGAGCACCTTCGCATCGGGATTCCTGCGGAACGCGTCCTCGACCTTCTGCGCGTCGACCGGCTTGCCCCACTCGTCGTCGACCACGATCGCGGCCCCGCCGCAGCGCTCGACGTTCTCGAGCATGCGCCCGCCGAAGACGCCGTTGCGGCAGACGATCACCTTGTCGCCGGGAGCGACCATGTTGACGAAGCAGTACTCCATGCCGACCGAGCCCGGGCCGGACACGGGAAACGTGAGCGGGTTGTCGGTCTGGTAGACGTAGCGCAGCAGCGACTTCAATTCCTCCATCATCTCGACGAACACCGGGTCGAGATATCCGATCGCGGGCTGGCTCATCGTGGTGAGCACGCGCGGATGGATCTCGGTCGGGCCGGGTCCCATCAGCGTGCGCTGCGGCGGATGGAACGAGGTGATCTTCTTGGTGGCGGCAAGTTGCTTGAGGGTCATGGAAAATCCTAGGGCTTCAGGCGCGAGGTGCGCGGCGCAAGATGGATGGGATGGTGGAGCTCGGGCTGCGCGCCGGCTTCGATGGTTGCGAAGTCGAAGAGCGAGCGGTCGAGCAGGTGCGAAGGGGCAACGTTGGCGAGCGCGCTGAAGATCGACTCGACGCGACCGGGCTGGCTCTTCTCCCACTCGCGCAGCATCGCCTTCACCTGCTTCCTCTCGAGCTGCTCCTGCGAGCCGCACAGGTCGCACGGGATGATCGGGAACGCGCGCAGCTCGCGGTAGGCTTCGAGGTCGGCTTCCGGCACGTAGGCGAGCGGGCGGATCACGACGTGCTTGCCGTCGTCGGAGACGAGCTTGGGCGGCATGGTCTTCAGCTTGCCGCCGTGGAACAGGTTGAGGAAAAACGTCTCGAGGATGTCGTCGCGATGATGTCCCAGCGCGATCTTCGTGGCGCCGATCTCACCGGCCGCGCGATAGAGGGCCCCGCGCCGCAGGCGCGAGCACAGGCTGCACATCGTCTTGCCCTCGGGAATGACGCGCTTCACCACGCTGTAGGTATCCTGCACGACGATGCGGAACGGCACGCCCACCGCCGTCAGGTAATCGGGCAGCACGTGCCCGGGAAAGCCCGGATGGCGCTGGTCGAGGTTCACCGCGACGAGCTCGAACGGCACCGGCGACTTTTCGCGCAGCCGCATCAGCACGTCGAGCAGCGCGTAGCTGTCCTTGCCCCCGGACAGGCACACCATGACCTTGTCGCCCGCCTGGATCATCGAGAAGTCCGCGATCGCCTGCCCCACGAGGCGGCGCAGCCGCTTCGCGAGCTTGGCAGATTCGAATTCGGCCTTGCGGGTATCCCCGCCGGCAAGTGTTGCGTCCATGGGAAGCTCTAGAGGTGGATGCTGCGCCCGCCGTCCACGGCCAGGGTCTGCCCGGTCACGAACGGCGCGTCGTAGAGCAGGTATTTTACCGCGCCCGCGACATCCGCCGGGTTTCCGACCCGGGCGAGGGGCGTCTGCCCGACGATCCGCATCTGCTCGGAGCGCGAGAAGTGCTCCTCGGTATCGGGCCAGAGGATCGTGCCGGGGGCGACCCCGTTCACCCGCACCTCGGGCCCGAGCTCGAGCGCGAGCGCCCGCGTGAGGCCCGCCAGGCCCGCCTTGGCGACCGAATACACGATGAAATCCATCAGCGGCAGGTCGGCGTGGATGTCAATGATGTTCACGATCGCGCCCTTCGCCTCGCGCAGCCGCGGGGCCGCGGCCTGCGCGAGGAAGAGGGGCGCGCGCAGGTTGGTGCCGACGAGATCGTCCCAATCGCGCTGTGTCACGCCACCGAACGGCGTCGCGTGGAATGAGGAGGCGTTGTTCACCAGCGCATCGAGCCGCCCGAACGCCGCGGAGGCCTCGGCCACGATGCGCTCCAGGCCGGGGACGTCGAGCAGATCGCCCTGCACCACCGCGCACGAGCCGGCGCGGGCAAGGTTCAGCTCGCCGCTCAGCAGGTCGGCCTCGGTGCGCGATTGGTGGCAGTGCAGCACGACGCGCGCACCCGCCCGGTGCAGCGTGCGCGCGATGGTCGCGCCGATGCGCCGTGCCGCGCCGGTGATCAGGACCGCGCCATCGTGCATGCTATAGTCGCCCGCGAATCGAAATGATCCGGAAGTGTAGCCCAAGGCTTCACGATGACGCTCTCCGCCGACCCGATACTCCCGCCGCCGCAGCCCGAAGCGTCGATCCATTCGCAGCAGCTCGCCGAGCACATCGCGTCGATCATCCTCGACGAGGGCGACTGGATCCCGTTCTCGCGCTTCATGGATCTCGCCCTGTATTCGCCGGGCTACGGCTATTACTCCGCGGGCTCGCGCAAGTTCGGCGTCGAGGGCGATTTCGTCACCGCCCCCGAGATCTCGCCGATGTTCGCGAACTGCCTCGCGATCCAGGCCGAGCAGGTGTTGAAGGCGACCGGGGGCGACATCCTCGAGCTCGGGCCCGGCTCCGGCATCCTCGCCGCGGACCTCTTCGCCGCGATGAAGGCGCAGGGCACCGCGCCCGCGCGTTACCTGCTGCTCGAGGTGAGCCCCGATCTCAAGCAGCGCCAGCGCGCGCTCCTCGCCCAGCGGCACCCTGCGGATCTCGATCGTTTCATCTGGATCGACCGCATGCCCGAGAAGATCCGCGGCCTGGTGATCGCCAACGAGGTGCTCGACGTGGTGCCGTTCTCGCTCGTGCGCCGCGCGCGCGGCGAGCTGCTGGAGCGTGGCGTGATCCTGAGCGAGGCGGGCTTCGCCTGGGACGACCAGCCGATGCCGAACGCGGAGCTGAAGCGCCGCGCCGCCACGGCGCTGCCTCCCGGGGACTATGACTACCTCACCGAGGTCGGGCTCGCGGCCGAGGCGCTGGTGCGCACACTCGCGCAGAACCTCGAGGCCGGCGTCGCCCTCTTCATCGACTACGGCTTCCCCGAGCGAGAGTTCTACCACCCGCAACGCTCGATGGGCACGCTGCGCTGCCACTACCGCCACCGCTTCCATGGAGACCCGTTCTTCATGCCGGGCCTGCAGGACATCACCGCGCACGTCGACTTCACCGCGATGGCGCGCGCCGCCGAGCAGGGCGGGGCGGAAGTCTTCGGCTTCACCACCCAAGCTTACTTTCTGATCTCCTGCGGGCTCGCGGTGCTGGTCTCGGGCGGGGACCCGGGCATGACGCTCTCGCGGCTCAAGGCCACGAGCGCGGTGCATCGTCTCATCAGCCCCTCGGAGATGGGCGAGCTCTTCAAGGTGCTCGCGATCGGCAAGGGCATCGACGGGCCGCTGCAGGGGTTCCAGTCGGCGCGGCACATCGCGTTGTAACGGATTTCGTCAGGCCGCGGCCGGCTGCGACGGGTGCTCGTCCACGCTCGCCGCTCTCGTGCTCCTCAGGATATCGCGCGCCCTGGCGGCCTCGTCGGAGGTCCCGTTCACGACGAGGAGATACTTGTCGGCCTTCAAAGCCTTCTCGTAGCGCAGCACCGAGTCCTTCGGGATGCCGATCGAATAGAGCGGGGCGCCGATCGCGCTCATTCCGCCCACCACCACCACCGCGCTCTCCACCGCGCTGACGATACCCGTGACGAGCGGGAAAGCGCATCGCGTCATGTATTGCGTGCTGGAGGGCGGTCGCCGCGGGCGGCGCCCTGGGGTACCTGCCGCCCGAGCACTTCAACCAGCTCTTCGCGGCGCACGGGCACCCTCATGATCTTCTTCATGGCGATGCCCTTCGTCGTCGGGCTCATGAACTTCGCCGTGCCGCTGCAGCTCGGCATGAGGGCAAGAGCAACGTCCTGGCGCTCGCGTTCGGCCTTGCTCGTCGTGTTACTCGTGATCGCGGGCTCGCTCTGGATCATGGCGAACCTCACCGCGAACATGATGCCGGGGCCCGAGTTGATGGACATCCACATGCAGCGCTGAGGGGCGTCAGCCTTCAGCGGGGTGTGCGCCTTCCACGCCACCGCGAAATCTATTCCCCCTTGCCCTTCCTCGTCGAGAACCGCTCGTTGAAGAAGATCTGCATCTCCTCCCACGATCGCTGCGGGCCTGCACATCGGCGGCCGTGAATTCGTCCCACTGTGCAGCGATGGTCTCCTTTGTGGACTTGCCCTTCAAGATCTCATACACCGCCTGGTCGTACTTCTCGAACACACCCACGGGCGCCTCCGTTTTTTTCAGACTAGCGTTTCTCAAGCTCACCTAGTGAGCCTCGCGGGGACAAGCATCATGGCCCATGGCGCGAATCCTAACCTTCAACTTCGCAACCCGGAGATTGGCAGGCCCTCCTATCCCAACCCCAAAAGCACTTGAGGATGGGCTACTCCGCGCGAGCGCTTGCGCACTGTTGGGAGGCCGCGGATGGATTTCCGCCCGAGGTCGCCAGGGCAATTCATGCAAGCAGGCAGCCGGAATTGCTCTCCGGCGGCTGGCCGCGGGGTGAGCTCTCAGCTTTTCAACGCCGCCAGCACCTCATCCGGCATCTTCTTCCCGTCGCCGAAGAGCATGCGGTTGTTCTCCTTGCAGAAGAGGGTGTCCACGCCCGCGTAGCCCGAGGCCATGCTGCGCTTCGTGACGATAGAGTTGTGCGCTTTTCACACTTCCAGCACCCTACCGCCATCCCGTAGACCGGCAGGACGACGAGTCCAGGCTCTCGAGTTCTTGCACATGATGCGCACTCGGAAATGTCGCCGAAGTGGTAACTCGAGGCGCAGTATGGCCGCCCACTTTTGCATCTTCATTTTCCGGGCTTGGGCGGCGTGATGCGCACAGGACGCCCCGCTCCCTTGTCTCGCGCGCCGTCCTTCGGCTCGTCGCCGTGGCTGACATTGAAGAGCGCCCCGTCGATGACCCGTTGCGTGCCGGTTTCGCGGACGGTCAACGTGTGCAGGCCGAACGCGGGCGGCGCCGCGATCGTGACCGAGAACGACCCGTTGTCGCCGGCCGTCATCTTCTTGACCGCCACACCGTCGACCACGATCTCCATGGCGCGCGGCTGCGCGAAATTCCGCCCGACAATGGTGAGGCGATCGCCGGGACCAAGCTTCTCGATGTGTCCCTTCGGCGCGATGAGATTGATGTACGGCTTGCCCTCAGTGGGCGACTTCTGCGATGGCTGCTCGGACTCTTCGATCGGCGCCTCCTGAGGCGCAACGGGTTCGCTCACCGGCAGGTTCGAACGCGCGACGGCGGTACCGATGAGGCCGCCGCCCTTGTCGAGTGCGAGCGCGATAACCTGCACTCCCTCGCCCGGCCATCTGAATCCGCGGAGGTTGCCGCGAAGGCCCACGAAGCGGCGCGACTCGGTGATCTTTACCTTGGGTTCGGATGTGCGGTCGGCGACGAAGCCCACTGAGCTGCCGGGAGAGACGAAGACTTCCGCCAGGCGCGCGCCTTCCATGCGCGCGCCCTGCGCACGGCCTTCGAATATCACGATGCCGCGATCGAACCGATCGGGCGGCGGATCGCCGCGATCGATGTACCGGAGCAGGCAGTTGACGATGACGCAGAGCGGCTCGAAGCGCGGAATCCAGAACGTCCCGCGTATCCGCCACAACCCTCTTCCGTAGGTCGACACGATGAGATCGGTCGCGCTGCGCCACTCGATCGACGTGATGTAAGTCGCGCGCTGGGAGTCGGGAATCTTCGCCCACGTGGCGCCGTGATCGCTCGACAACATGACCCCGTTCTGGTGCGTGCCGACCGCGACCATGCTCGAATCGCTGTAGTAACTGACGGCCGACGCGTGGGGGAACACCCAGCTGCGGAACCTGAAACGCCCGCCGTCCGTGACCAGCGTCGTCAATGCGGCATTCTCCGTCCAGTTCTCGCCGCCGTCGGCCGTCTGCATCATCTTCTCGTTGATGATGTCAGGCGCGATGATGTAGCGGCTGTCGGTGGGGTCGACCCCGAACACCTGGTACCACGCGAACATCGTCGGATTGATGCCGAGGCCGCCGAAGCCGTTCATCGCTGGATAACCAACGAAGGCGGTCGCGGAGCTGAAGCGCTTCGATATGCGCACGAGATGGTCGATCTCGATGCCAAGCGTCGGGTCGAAGCCCGCCCTGATGGACTGATACTGCACCGGCAACTGCAAGCGGCGCAGGAACGTCCTTCGCGACAGCTTGGGCATGTCGTGATGGTCTTCTGCGTACGCGGCATAGGAGGCCCAGGTCGTGCCGAGGTTCTGGGTCACGGCGAGGCCGGCAGGCAACCCCGAGTCCGCGTTGACGTTCTGGACGTGAAACGATTTGGCGATGATGGCGGGATTGCCGGCGAGGGTGCCGGGCGGGTTCGTCCAGCCGACAGTGCCCGCCAGCGCCGCGCCGGAGCGCAAGTTGACGCAAGCGCCGCACGATACGTACGTCACCTGGGAATCCGCCGTGGTCGGTACATGCTTCAGCATCTCGAAGAAGAAGCCTTCGCAGCAGATCGCCGTCGGCCAGGTGGCACCCGTGTCGGTCGACGCGAGGTTGTTGTTGTCCTGGGTGCCGAAGTAGAGGTCGTAGCGGCCGATGTCGTCGATCCACTGGCTCTTCACCTCCGTGATTTGCAACGCGTTGTAGCCGTTGACGCCGCCGCCGGTGAAGGTCCAGTTGAGCCCTCCGTCAACGGTGCGATGCAGCCCGCCATCGGTCGCGAGCAGCAGCGGGCGAACCAGGGGGCCGGTGCGCGAAAACGCCAGGTCGCGCGTGTCTCCGTGATCCATACCGAGGCTCGTCCACGCGCCGCTGTAATCGAAACGAGTCGTGCCGGCGATGCGCGGCGGCGACATGCGTGCGAGACCGCACCGATTTCCGAAGTAGAGAGTGAGACTGGAGAACCTTCCCATCATCGGCCTTATCGCCTTGACCAGGCCGATTCCGCCGCAACTGCCGCCGCCCGCGGGAGCGGACATGATCCGTGTCCAGGACACGCCTCCGTCCTCGGTCACGAAGAGCTGCGTGTCCCGATTGACCGCGTAGGCGTGCGTCGCGTCGAAGGGCGAGCGCCCGAAAGCGTGCATGTCCGAAACCCATGGACCCGTGGCCGATGGCGCCCACAACCCGCCGCCGTTCGTGGAACGCGCCACAGCGAGCCACGGTGCTCCTGCCAGGATGAGATCACCGGGCAGCGCAAGCACCGAGGACGCTCCGGAACCGCTGAACGGGAGCGACTGGGTCCACGTGACGCCAAGGTCGGCGCTCATCGAGACGCCGAAGGACGTCGCGACGAAGATCTTGCCCGTGTCGGGCGCCACGGAAATTTCACTGGCCGTGAAGCGCTCCGTGACACCCGGCGGCGCAGCGGGGTCGGCGACGTGCGTCCAGTTCAGGCCGCCGTCGGTGCTTCGCAGGATGCCGCCGCCGTTGGCATCGGTGAAGCCGTCCCCCGCGGTGGCGATCACGATGTTCGGATTGGCGGACAGGAACACCGCGGCGGCGGACCCATGGGGCAGGAACGTGTCGATGTGCCTCCACGTGATTCCGCGATCGGTCGTCCGGAACAGTCCGCCCGTCTCGGAAGCGACGATCATTACGTCGTTGTTGGTCGGGTGCACCGCGATGGTGTTCGCCCGGCCGCCGTTGGGAATGTTCGGCTGGAACTCGGAAAGGGTCCAGGTGAGCGGGAAAGCAAACACGCTTGGCGCAAATGCGCTCAGCGTGGCCAGCGCAATGGCGGCAGTCACGCGGACGAATATCGTGGTCATCGGAGGCCTCCGGCCGACAGGTGGCTACGAGCGGCGCGAGGCCGGCTGCCGTGCCCCTTCTTGCGACGTTCGCTACCAGGGACTTCTCTTCCACTGCTACGCGAACAAGTTGAGCCCGATCAACGATCCCGACGCCGACTTGGGCGATGGGTGGTGGGCTTCTCTTCCACTACGCAGACCACGATATTCCTGCGAAATCCGAAATGCAAACAAATGTTAGGCAGAAAATTCTGCATTGCCGGAGGTTCCGCGGCGCCATCGGCCTTGTTCCAGGTCACCCGCTCGAAGGCGGGCTGAAAGACACCGTCGAGCACCGTCCCCGAAAGCGGTCGCCGAAGAAACTGAAGTAGAAGACTCCAGCGTCGTAGTATCCCGGCGGCCTGTCTTTCGTGAGCGCGTGATGTTCGCATTGACGGTCGGAGGCTCGTTGCGCTCCCAGTAATGCGCGCCCGCCAGCTCAGCCCTTCAGCGCGCCCAGCACCTCATCCAGCATCTTCTTCGCGTCGCCGAAGAGCATGCGGTTGTTCTCCTTGTAGAAGAGCGGATTGTCCACGCCCGCGTAGCCCGACGCCATGCTGCGTTTCATGACGATGGAGTTATGCGCCTTCCACACTTCCAGCACCGGCATCCCGGCGATCGGGCTCGACGGATCTTCCTGCGCGCTCGGGTTCACGATGTCGTTGGCGCCGATCACCATGGCGACGTCGGTCTCCGGGAAGTCCTCGTTGATCTCGTCCATCTCCATCACGATGTCGTAGGGCACCTTCGCCTCGGCGAGCAGCACGTTCATGTGGCCCGGCATGCGCCCGGCGACCGGATGGATGCCGAAGCGCACAGTCTTGCCCATCTCGCGCAGGCGCTTGGTGATGTCGGACACGGTGTGCTGCGCCTGGGCCACCGCCATGCCGTAGCCGGGCACGATGATGACGCTCTTCGCCTCCCGGAGGAGGTCCGCGGTCTCCTGCGCATTCACCGAGACGACTTCGCCCGCGGGCTGCGCCGCGTCGCCCTTGGCGGCCGGCTTGGCGCTTTCGCCGCCGAACCCGCCCGCGATCACGCTCAGGAAATTGCGGTTCATCGCGCGGCACATGATGTACGAGAGGATCGCACCGCTCGAGCCCACCAATGCGCCGGTGACGATCAGCAAATCATTCGAGAGCATGAAGCCGGTCGCTGCCGCCGCCCATCCCGAGTAGCTGTTCAGCATCGAGACCACCACCGGCATGTCCGCGCCGCCGATCGCCATCACCATGTGCACGCCGAAGAGCAGCGCGATCGCGGTCATCGCGGCGAGCGGCATCATGCCCTGCTCGATGGTGGGCGCGCGCATGAACATGTAGCCGAACCAGATCACGGCGACGAGCCCGGCGAGGTTGAGCCAGTGGCGCGCGGGCAGCAGCATTGGTTTGCCGCCGATCCGTCCGGAGAGCTTGCCGAACGCGATCACCGATCCCGAAAGGGTCACCGCGCCGATCAGCACGCCGACGTAGATTTCGGCGTGATGGATCGTCGCTTCGGCGTGCGACATGCCGGCCGTGGCGGTCGGATCGATGTAGCTCGCGTAGCCGACCAGCACCGCGACCAGGCCCACGAGGCTGTGCATGAACGCCACCAGCTCGGGCATCTGCGTCATCTTCACGGTGCGCGCGAGATACAGGCCGATCGCGGCGCCGACTACCAGCGCTCCGATGATCCACGCAATGCCCGACGGCGAGACGCGCGGTCCGAACATCGTCGCGAGCACGGCGATCGCCATGCCGATCATGCCGTAGAGGTTGCCGCGGCGCGACGATTCGGGATTGGACAGGCCGCCGAGGCTCAGGATGAAGAGGATGATCGCGGCGACGTAGCAGATGGAAACCATGCTGGCTGACATGTCGTCGGTCTCCTACTTGCGGAACATCGACAGCATGCGTTGCGTCACCGCGAAGCCGCCGAACATGTTGATCGCCGTGAGGCCGATGCCGGCGATTGCGAGCCAGCGGATGATGTCGGGCCGCGCGCCTTCGCCGGGAGGGGCTACTTGCACGAGAGCGCCGATGATGATGATGCTGCTGATGGCGTTGGTCACGCTCATGAGCGGCGTGTGCAGCGCGGGCGTTACGTTCCAGACCACCATGTAGCCGACGAAGCACGCGAGCACGAACACCGTGAAGTGCCCGAGGAATGCGCTCGGCGCGTAGAGGCCGATCAACGCGAAGACCATCGCCGCGGCCGCGAACAGGATGGCGAGGGTTTTCGCGGCCATCGGCTCGCCCGCGCCGTGGCCGTGCCCCTTCTTGGCCGGGGGGGCGACGATCGGCGCCGCGGCCGGCTTGCCGGGGGGCGCCGCGGAGAGCTTCGGCGCCGGCGGCGGCCAGGTCACCGCGCCTTCCTTCACGACCGTCGTGCCGCGAATCACCTCGTCGTCCATGTTGACGTTGTAGACGCCGTCCTTCGCCTTGGTGAGGTCCTCCGAGAGGCGGAAGAGGTTGGTCGCGTACAGCGTGCTCGCTTGCGTCGCGAGCCGGCTCGGCAGGTCGGTGTAGCCGATGATCGTCACGCCATGCTTCACCACGACCTTGCCGGGTTCCGTCAATTCGGTGTTGCCGCCCTGCTCCGCGGCCATGTCGACGATGACGCTGCCCGGTTTCATCGACCGGATCATTTCCGCCGTGATGAGCTTCGGCGCGGGCTTGCCGGGAATGAGGGCGGTCGTGATGATGATGTCGACGTCCTTCGCCTGCTTCGCGAACGTCTCGCGCTGCGCCTTCTGGAAGCCTTCGCTCATCACCTTGGCGTAGCCGCCCACGCCCGTGCCTTCCTCCACGTAATCGACGGGCACGTACTCGCCGCCGAGCGAGCGGATCTGGTCCGCGACCTCCGGGCGCGTGTCGTTGGCGCGCACGATGGCGCCCAGCCCCGCCGCGGCGCCGATGGCGGCAAGCCCCGCGACCCCGGCGCCGATCACGAACACCGTGGCGGGCGGGACCTTGCCGGCGGCGGTGATCTGCCCGGTGAAGAAGCGCCCGAAATGGTGCGCCGCCTCGATCACCGCGCGGTAGCCGCCGATGTTGGCCATCGACGAGAGCGCGTCGAGCTTCTGCGCGCGCGAGATGCGCGGCACGCTGTCCATCGCGAGGACCGTGACCTTCTTCGCGGCGAGGCCCTGCAGCAGCTCGGGGTTCTGCGCCGGCCAGATGAAGCTCACCAGGACCTGGCCCGCGCGCAGGGATTGCACTTCCTCGGCATTGGGAGCGCGCACCTTGAAGACGATGTCGGCGCCCGACCAGACGGCCGCGGCATCGGGCACCACGCGCGCGCCGGCCGCCGCGTACGCGTCATCGGAGATGCTCGCTGCCTCGCCCGCTCCCGACTGGACGATGACCTCGAAGCCGAGCTTCGCGAGCTTCGGCACGACGTCGGGAACCGTCGCGACGCGCTTCTCGCCGGGATAGACCTCCTTGGGAACGCCGATCACTTGTGCCATGGGTTCATTCCTCGGATGCTTTTCTGGTGGCAACGGGGCTGAGAACGCGATTCTACTTGGTGGCAGGTTTTTCCTCCGCCGAGCGGTTCCGCCGCATAGGGTATTCTTTCGGGGAGGTCACGAAAACCACCAGGAGGAGATCGCATGAAGCGAATGATGACGGCGTTGGTCGCCGTGATCGCCGCGCTCGGCCTCGCCACGACGGCGGGCGCGCAGGACAAGAAGACGCGGTTGTCGATCGGCACCGGCGGCACCGGCGGCGTGTATTACCCGCTCGGCGGCGGACTCGCCGCGGTGCTCACCAAGTTCGTGCCCGGCGTGGAAGCCACTGCCGAGGTGACCGCGGGCTCGATCGCCAACCTGCAGCTGATCGGCGGCGGCAAGTCCGAGATCGGCTTCACGATGGCGGACTCGGCGTGGGACGCCTACCAGGGCCTGGACAAGTTCAGCGGCAAGAAGGTGGCGTTGCGCACGCTCGTCGTTTTCTATCCGAACCGCATGCACGTGGTGACGGTCGAGGGCCTGGGCATCAACAAGTTCGCCGACCTCAAGGGCAAGCGCGTCTCCACCGGGGCGCCGGCAAGCGGCACCGAGATCATGGCGCTGCGCCTGATCGAGGCCTGCGGCCTGGATCCGCAGAAGGACATGACGCGCGAGCGCCTGTCGGTGGCGGAGAGCGTCAACGCGCTGAAGGATGGCAAGATCGACGCGCTCTTCTGGGTGGGCGGCGTGCCGACGCCGTCGATCACCGACCTGGCCGCCACGCCCGGCAAGAAGATCAAGCTGGTCGACCATGGCGACTGCGCCGAGAACATGCGCAGGAAGATCGGCCCGATCTACGTGAAGAACCGGATCCTCGCGCACGCGTATCCGGGCCAGGAGGCCGACAGCACCAACGTGGACGTGTGGAACCTGCTGGTGGTCCCGGAGAGCGCCGACGAGAAGCTGGTCTACGAGATCACCAGGACGATGTTCGAGAAGAAGGACGAGCTGGTGAAGGTCCACAAGGACGCGAGCTTCCTCGAGCTGCAGAACCAGACCTCGGGCGCCTCGCCGATCCCGTTCCATCCGGGCGCCATTCGCTACTTCAAGGAAAAGGGCCTCAAATTCTGAGGTGCCGGCCCGCAGGCTCCCCGAGGCCCGCCCCCGCGCGGGCCTTTTCATTTTGCCTAAGTGCTTGATCCGGAAAGGTCCGCGCCATGGTCCTCGCGGAGCATGGTGCAGTGCACAAATATTCCTTGACTCCGGGGCTGGAAGGGCTAGAATTCATTTGTGCAGTGCAGCAATTCAGCCGCCAAACCCACTTAAAAGGAACCCACCATGTTCAAGATCGACCAATTCGCCGCGGCCAACGAGGCTGCCATCAACCAATTCACGTACTTCGCGCAACTCTCCCTCGCGAACGCCGAACGCTTCGCCGAACTCGGCCTTGGCGCCGCGCGCGAATCCGTCGAGCAGGCCACTGCCCACGCGCAGTCGCTCGCCGGCGCGAAAGACGTCCATGAAGTCATCGCGATCAACTCCGCCGCGCTCGAGCCGGTGATGAAGCGCGCCTACCAGTACTCGCGCACCGCCTACGAGACGGCCGCCGAGACCAACAACGAAGTGAAGCGCGTGTTCGAGAAGCAGACCGCCGAGTTCAACAAGGCCGCGGTCGCCGCCCTCGAAGAAGCCTTCAAGTACGCGCCCGCCGGCTCGGAAACGGTCGTCGAGAACGTGAAGACCGCGATCGCCGCCATGCAGAGCTCGTACAACAACATGGCCTCGATCAACAAGCAGATCTATGACACCGTCGAGAAGTCGGTCGAGCACAACGTGTCGTCGGTGAAGTCGGCCGCGACCAAGGCGAAAGCCAAGAAGCGCTAGGCTTTATTCGACCCGGTTCGCCGGGTACGAAGCTCAAGAGCCCCCGGTGAAAACCGGGGGCTTTTTTTTCGAATCAGTTGCCGGTGGCGGGCTGCAGGGCGGCGATCGCCATCATGCGCGCGCGCCGGATCGCTTCGGGAATGTCGCCCGGGTTGTCGCGCGCGAGGGCGCCGGCGTCGACCTTGCGTGCCGCTTCGAGCGCGCGGCCGAGCGCGGCCCGCAGCGCGAAGGATTCCGGCGACGGCGCGAGCCGGTCGCATTCGGCCACCTCGAGCAGCCGCTCGAAGCGCTCGGGCCGGCGAAACGCGTCGGTGCGCTCCAGCAGCCCCAGGGTCGATTCGGCGTCGAGATCCTCGCGCTCGAGCAGCTCGCGCTCGCGCAGCGCATGCAGCGCGAGATCGCGGCAGTCGCCCGGCGCGTTCACGCGCTGCGCCAACGCGCCCACCTGGTCGGGGTCGAGATCGATCACCAGCAACGCGAAGCGCACCGGCAGCGAGTACCCGCGCGCGGCCGCGTGGTCGAGACGCGCCGCCAGCCGCTCGGGCTCGTCGGGGCGGTCGAACACCTGGTCGACTTCCGGCAGGATGCGCGCGAGCGCCCCGCATTCGCGCAGCACCGCGATCATCCGCGACGGGCTGCGCTCCATCAGCCCGCGTGAGAGCTCCTGCCACACGCGCTCGGGCACCAGCGCGTCGGCCTCGCCCTTCACTACCATGGCGCGCATCAGCTTGAGGGTCTCGGGCGCCACCGCGAAGCCGAAGCGCGCGACGAAACGCGCGACCCGCAGGATGCGCACCGGATCCTCGGCGAATGCCTCGCTCACGTGGCGCAGCACGCCCGCCTTCAGGTCCGCCGCCCCGCCATGCGGATCGACGAGCGTGCCGTCCTCGGCGCGCGCCATCGCGTTGATGGTGAGGTCGCGCCGGCGCAGGTCCTCTTCGAGCGTGACCGCGCGGTCGGCGTGGAAGGTGAAGCCGCGGTAGCCGGGCGCGGTCTTGCGCTCGGTGCGGGCGAGCGCGTACTCCTCGTGCGTCTCGGGATGCAGGAACACCGGGAAGTCGGCGCCGACGGGGCGGAAGCCGCGCTTCACCATCTCCTCGGGATCGGCTCCCACGACCACGTAGTCGCGGTCCTGCACGGGCAGCCCCAGCAGCTCGTCGCGCACCGAGCCGCCGACCGAGTAGGTCTTCATCAAGCCGTCGTCGCGTACGGCTCGTCCTCGGCCACGATCTCCTTCTCGCTCGCCGACTCCTCCACCCAGGCGCGCACCCCGGGCGCGGCCTGCATCGCCTCGCAATAGCGCGCGCTCTCCGAGTTGAGCTTCACGCCGTACGTCTTGAAGCGCATCACCACCGGGGCGTACATCGCGTCGGCCGCGCTGAAGGCGCCGAACAGGAACGGCCCGCGCGCGCCGAAACGCTCGCGCGCTTCCCCCCAGAGCCGCTCGATGCGGTCGATGTTGGCGCGCACCTCGGGCCTCATCCCCTTGCCGGGATGGGAGGCGCGGATGTTCATCGGCATGCTCGTGCGCAGGTCGCGGAATCCCGAATGCATCTCGGCCGCGGCCGAGCGCGCGAACGCCCGCGCCTTCGCATCGCGCGGCCACACGCCGTGGTCGGGATACCACTCGTGCAGCGTCTCCATGATCGCGAGCGTGTCCCACACCGACTGCTCGCCGCGCCACAGCACCGGCACCAGGCGCGAGGGCGACCAGCGTTCGATCTGCGCCTCCCACTCGGGCGAGTTGAAGCGCAGCTTCACCGGCTCGAACGGGATGCCGGCCTGGTTCATCAGCACCCAGGGGCGCATGGACCACGAGGAGTAATTCATGTTGCCGATGACGAGCGTGAGGCCGGCCATGGGGTCACCTTCCTGCGTTGTGGCGGTAACGGGGATAGCGCGCGCGCGTGATCGTGCCGGCGAGGTACTCGGGCGCGATCGCCTCCAGCGCCGCGGGCTGGAAGCCGAAGATGCCCGGGAAGGTCCCGGAGGCCACGTTGTCCACGCTCATCGAGCGCAGGTTGTCGCGCGTCATGAGTTTTCCCGGCAGGTGCTCGAAGACAAACGCCTGCAGGTTCGCGAGGCCCGCGGGCAGCGCCACGATCGTGCGCTTCTTCCCGAGCGTGGCCGCGACGAAGCGCACCAGCTCCTCGAGCGTGTAGGCGCGCGGGCCGGCGAGCTCGTAGGTTTGGCCGAAAGCACGCGGATTGCCGAGCGTGGCGAGGAAAGCGCGCGCGACGTCCTCGACCCAGATCGGCTGGAAGCGCGCCTTGGCACCGGCGAGCGGGATCACGGGAAAGAGCCGCACCAGCTTCGCGAAAAGATTGAGGAACCGGTCCTTCTCGCCGAAGACCACCGAGGGCCGGAAGATCGTGGCGGCCAGGATGCCGGCGGCTTCGCGCACGGCTTCCTCGCCCTCGGCCTTGGTGCGCAGGTATTCACTCGGCCCCGACCGCGAGGCACCGAGCGCGCTCATGTGCAGCAACTGCTGCACGCCCGCCGCGTGGCAGGCCCGCGCGACGCGCCGCGGCAGCTCGACATGCACGTCCTTGAAACTCCCCTTGTGGCTGGGGTGCAGGATGCCCACCAGGTTCACGACGGCATCCATGTCCGCGAACGCCTGCTCGAGGCTTTTCTCGTCGCGCGTGTCGGCCACCATGATCTCGACTGTCGGCAGCACGGTGATCGGCCACGCCTTCGGCGCGTAGCGCGTGAGGACGCGAACGCGCAACCCGCGCTGGCAGGCGTGGTCCGCCACCGCGCGGCCGATGAAGCCGCTGCCTCCGACGATGCACACACTCGAGATATCCATCAGGGTATCGCCGAGGCGACCGACGCGGGCTCGCCGCTGCTGCCGGGGACGGTGCCGAGGATCTGGCGCAGGCTCGCGGGCTTGCCGGTGAGCCGGTTGCGATAGAACCAGGTATTGGTGAAGACCTGCTTCACGTAGTCGCGCGTCTCGTTGAACGGGATGGTCTCGGCGTAGATCGCGCCTTCGAGCGGCTTGGCATCGCGCCAGCGCCGCGCGCGCCCCGGGCCCGCGTTGTACGCCGCGGTCGCGAGCAGCGGATCGCCGAGGTCGGCGAGCACGCGCTTGAAGTAGTACGAGCCCATGTTCACGTTGACCTCGGGGCGCAGCAGCATGTCCTGCTGGAACGGCTGCACCGGGATCTGGCGCGCCACCCAGCGCGCGGTGGCGGGCATCAGCTGCATCAGGCCCATCGCCCCGACGCGCGAGCGCGCCTCGGTCATGAAGCGGCTCTCCTGGCGGATGATCGCGTACATCATCGCCTCGTCGAGGTTCCACTGGCGCGCCGCGGCGGTGAGCGCGTCGCGGTGCGGCGTCGGATAGCGCTGCGCATAGTCGTGCAGCTGCACCGTCTTGTTGGCGGTGTTGATGGCGCGGTCGGGCTCGTTCGCGATCCGCGCGACCTCGGCGGCGGCGAGCAGGTCGCGATCGTCGAGGCCGCGGATCGCCCAGAGCCATTCACGCAGCGCCTCGTTATCGAGGCCGACGCGATATAACGCGAGTGCGCGCTGGATGCCGTCCATCGCACGCACTCGATCCAGATCCGTGGGCAGCGGGCGGAACCCGTTCCATTCGGGCGTGACCGCGATGCCGAGGTCGTCGGATGCGAGCAGGCCATAGAAACTCGTCTGTCCCGCGAGGCCGCGCAGGAGGCCATCGGCGGCCTCGCCCGCGCCGAGCGCGCGCAGCGCGCGTGCGCGCCAGTAGCGCCACGCCGGCTCGCGCGCTTCCTCCGGCGGCAGCGACTGGATCCCCGCGAGCACTTCCTTCCACTCGAGCGCGCGCAGCGCGGCGCGCACCTTCCACGCGACCTGGGCGTCGGTGAGCGGCGCATCCTGGGCGAGCGCGTACCACTCGAGCGCGCGCGGATGGTGGCTCATCGCCGCCTGCCACGCGAGCTGCGCCCAGGCATGGCGCGCGTCGTTGCCGAGGCGCTGCGCGATCAGCGCCAGGCGCTCGGCCGCCTCGTCGGGCTTGCTGCGCGCGAGGCGCTCGACCGCGAAGAGCGCGAGCTCCTTCATCGGCCGCGAAAGCACCGGGGATTTCTCGCGCGCGAGGAAATTGCCGGGATCGGCGTTGGCGCGATCGAGGGTCTTCTCGTTCAACGCGTGGCGCGCGGGCAGCAGCGCGTTGGTGCGCTTGGCGTCCTTCAGCAGGCCGGCCGCGAGCAGCTTGCGCATCCGGTCCCAGATCTGCTCCTCGGTCACCGCGCGCGCGGTGGCGAGGGCGGTGAAAACCGGCTCGCAGGAGGCCGGCGCCTCGCGGCCCGCCACGAAGAGCGCGCGCGCCTCGGGGTACGCCTCGGCATCGCCGCGGGCGAAACGCTCCTGGAACGAATAGCAGGTGACCTCGACGTCGTCGGCGAGAAGGCGCGGGTATTCGGCGCGGAAGAGCTCCCACGATTGCGCCGCCCCGAGGGCCTTCAGCCACTCGCGCCGCAGGCTCTCGGCGAGCGGGCTGGTGGGGTAGCGGACGAGGAAGGCCTGGACCTCGCGCGGATCGGCCCGGTCCACGCCGCCCGCGAGGAGCCAATAACTGGGGTAGGCTTCGAGGATGTGGCCGGCGAAGCGGGGGCGAAGTGCCTCGAGGGCTTTCCAGTTGCCGCGCTGGACCGCCTCCCGGGCCGCGAGCACGTCGCTGTCGGTAGCCGATTGGGCGCGCACGGCCCCCGGCGCCGCCACGATGATGGAGGCGCACAGCGTTGCCGAAATCCACTTGATGCACGTCAAGGCCATATGCTCCACCAGTGACTACCTTTCGCAGATAAAATTATAAGCTCGTCAACCGCGCTCACGGATACTACGGCCATGGGAATCGATACCCCCGAGTTCTGGACGGCACTGCTGAAGATCATCGGCGTGAACATCGTCCTATCCGGTGACAACGCCGTCGTGATCGCGCTGGCGGCGCGCTCGCTGCACGGCAAGCAGCAGAAGCAGGCGATCTGGTGGGGCTCGGGTGCCGCCATCGTCATGCGGATCATTCTTACGCTCTTCGCGGTGGCGCTGCTCGGGCTTCCGTGGCTCAAGCTGGTCGGCTCCGTGCTGCTGCTCTGGATCGGCGTGAAGCTGCTGATCCCGGAGGAAGACGATCCGGATATCAAGGCGAGCGACAATCTCTGGACCGCGATCAGGACGATCCTGATCGCCGACCTGGTGATGAGCCTCGACAACGTGATCGCGGTCGCCGCCGCCGCCGGGGGCCACTGGGGCCTGCTGATGATCGGCCTCGCGATCTCGATCCCGCTGGTCATCTTCGGCGCGACGCTGCTGCTCAAGCTGATGGAGCGCTGGCCGATCATCATCACGATCGGCGCGGGCCTGCTCGGCTTCGTGGCCGGCGAGATGGCATGGGAGGACAGCGCGATCTCGGGCTTCACCAGCAACTATCCGCCGATGGCGAAGTATGTAGTTGCCGCGCTCGGCGCGGCCTTCGTGGTCGGGCTCGGTCGCATCCTCGCCGGACGCACGCTCGAGAAATCCGCCGAGGACCAGCGCGACATTCTCGAAGCCGTCGAACATCCCCCGAAGGAACCCGTTTCGAACGACCCGGCCCGCTAGGGGACGAGCGGGCCCCCGCGCGGCGCAGCGCCGCGCGAGGCACACGTCCCGGACACCACACATAACGAATCACCGAGGAGAGTTTTCATGAACAGACGTTTTTCCGCCAGCCGCCTCGCGGCTGCGGTGGGGGTCGCCCTCACCGTCCTGATGCCCGCCTTCGCGTGGGAACCCACCAAGACCGTCGAGTTCGTCGTCCCCGCGGGAACCGGCGGCGGCGCGGACCAGATGGCGCGCCTGATCCAGTCGATCATCGCCAAGCACAACCTGATGAAGCAGCCCATGGTGGTCGTGAACAAGGGCGGCGGCGCGGGGGCCGAGGGCTTCCTCGACGTGAAGGGCGCCAAGGGCGATGCCCACAAGATCGTCATCACCTTGTCGAACCTCTTCACGACGCCGCTCGCTACCGGCGTTCCGTTCAGCTGGAAGGACCTGACGCCGGTCGAGATGATGGCGCTCGACCAGTTCGTGCTGTGGGTGAACTCCGAGACCCCGTACAAGACCGCGAAGGAGTACGTCGACGCGGTGAAGGCGGGCGGGCCCAACAAGTTCAAGATGGGCGGCACCGGTTCCAAGCAGGAAGACCAGATCATCACCGTCGGGCTGGAGAAGCAGACCGGCGCCAAGTTCACCTACATCCCGTTCAAGGGCGGCGGCGAAGTCGCCACGCAGCTGGTCGGCAAGCACATCGATTCCACGGTGAACAACCCGATCGAGGCGGTCGCGCAGTGGCGCGCCGGCGCGCTGCGGCCGCTGTGCGTGTTCGATTCCCAGCGCATGCCCTACAAGGAGAAGGTCACCAAGGACATGTCGTGGGGCGACATCCCGACCTGCAAGGAATCCGGCCTCGACATCGAGTACCTGATGCTGCGCGGCATCTTCATGCCCGGCGGTGTCACGCCCGACCAGGTGAAGTACTACGTCGAGGTGCTCGACAAGGTGAAGGCCACGCCCGAGTGGAAGAAATTTCTCGAGGACGGCGCGTTCAACACCACCAGCCTGAGCGGCAAGCCGTACGTCGACTGGGTGACGAAGAACGAGGCGCTGCACCAGGGCCTGATGAAGGACGCCGGCTTCCTCGCGGCCAAGTAGGCGAAGGCCGAACGCGGCGGGGCCCGCTCAACCGACCGGGGAGTGAAGGATGGATCAGGCGCGTGAAGAGCGGGCCGTAGGTTCGGTTCGCGTATGGGAAATCGTCGTCGCGGCGCTGTTCCTCGTATTCGGCGCGGTGGTGGTGTGGGACAGCCGGCGGCTGGGCGCCTCGTGGGGCTCCGACGGGCCGCAGGCCGGATACTTCCCGTTCTACATCGGCCTCATCATCCTGATCGCCTCGACCGTGAACCTGGTGGGCGCCTTCATGAAGCGCGACGCGAGGCCGTTCGTCACCTGGGGCCAGCTGCGCATGGTGCTGATCGTGATGGTGCCGTACGCGATCTACGTGGCGCTGATCGACAACCCGGTGTATTCGCTCGGCATCTACGAGGCCTCGGTGATCTTCGTCGCGGCCTTCATGCGCGTGCTCGGCAAGTATTCGTGGCCGAAGATCGTCGTGGTCTCGATCGGCACGATGGTCGCGTTTTTCCTGATGTTCGAGGTGTGGTTCAAGGTTCCGCTGCCGAAGGGCCCCCTCGAAGTCCTGCTCGGGTTCGGTTGAGGGGCGGGCGAAATGGCGGAGATAAACTCGCTGATCGGCGGCTTCCAGGTCGCCCTGTCGTGGTTCAACCTGATGCTGATGCTGGCCGGCATCGTGCTCGGCGTGATCATCGGCGTGCTGCCCGGGCTGGGCGGCGCCAACGGGGTCGCGATCCTGCTGCCGCTCACGTTCTCGATGGCGCAGCAGCCCGGCGGGCAGACCTCGGCGATCATCCTGCTGTCGTGCATCTATTGGGGCGCGCTCTTCGGGGGCGCCATCACCTCGATCCTGTTCAACATCCCGGGCGAGCCGTGGTCGGTCGCGACGACCTTCGACGGGTATCCATTGGCGCAGAAGGGGCGCGCCGGCGCGGCCCTCACCGCCGCGTTCACGTCGTCGTTCGTGGGCGCGCTGGTGGCGGTGCTGCTGATCACGTTCATGGCCCCGCTCGTCGCGCGCTTCGCGCTGCGCTTCGGGCCTCCGGAATTCTTCTCGGTGTACCTGCTCACCTTCTGCGCGTTCGTCGGCATGAGCAAGGGTTCGCCGTTCAAGACGATCGCCTCGATGATGCTCGGCTTCGCGCTCGCCGCCGTGGGCATCGATACGGTCACCGGGCAGCTGCGCCTCACGTTCGGCTTCACCGAGCTGCTCAAGGGCTTCGACTTCCTGATCGCCGTCATCGGCCTGTTCGGCATCGGCGAGATCCTGCTCACGATCGAGGAGGGGCTCGAGTTCAAGGGTGCGAAGGCGCGGCTCAACATGCGCGTCGTGATCGAGACGTGGAAGGAGCTGCCGCGCTACTGGAAGACCTCGATTCGCAGCGCCGCGGTCGGCTGCCTGATGGGGATCGTTCCCGGGGGTGCCACGCCGGCGTCGTTCATGAGCTACGGGCTGGCGAAGAAGATGTCGCGCGACGGCGCGGAATTCGGCACCGGCAAGGTGGAGGGCGTCGTGGCGCCCGAGACCGCGGCGCATGCCGCCGGAACCTCGGCATTGTTGCCGATGCTCACGCTCGGCGTGCCGGGCTCGCCCACGGCCGCGGTGCTGCTCGGCGGCCTGCTCATCTGGGGCCTGCAACCGGGACCGCTGCTCTTCATCGAGAAGGCCGATTTCGTCTGGGGCCTGATCGCCTCGATGTACCTCGGCAACATCGTCGGCCTCTTCGTCGTGCTCACCTGCGTGCCGCTCTTCGCCGCGATCCTGCGCGTGCCGTTCTCCATCATCGCGCCGGTGATCCTGGTGATCTGCGCGATCGGCGCCTACACCGTGCACAGCTCGCTCTTCGATGTGTGGCTGATGCTGGTGTTCGGCGTCATGGGCTACGTCTTCAAGAAGCTCGACTATCCGCTCGCCCCGCTGGTGCTGGCCCTGGTGCTCGGCGACCGCGCGGAGGATTCGTTCCGCCAATCGATGCTGATGTCCCAAGGCGACATGCGCATCTTCTACGCCAACAGTCTCGTGGGCTCGATCACCACGCTATCGCTGCTGCTGCTTTTCTGGCCGCTGCTCTCGATGGCGTGGGACGTGATCCGGGGCCGCGGCGCGAAGGCAGCGTGACATGGCCGTGATCGCGATGACCCAGGAGATGGCCTCGCTCGGCAAGGACGTGGCGCTGGGCGTGTGCGAGGCGCTCGGCCTGCAGCAGGTGCGCCACGAAGTGGGTGACGTGGTCGCCGGGCGCATGCAGGTGAAAAAGAGCCTGATCCGCCGCATCCGCGAGGGCAAGGCGAGCGCGATCGAGAAGTGGACGGCGGACGAGAAGACCATCTCCATCTTCACCGCCGAGGAAGTCTTCGACCTGGCGGTGAAGGGCAACGTGCTGATCCGCGGCTGGGGCGCCACGCTGCTGCTGCGCTCCGTGCCCCACATCCCGTGCGTGCGCGTGTGCGCCCCGCTCGAGCTGCGGGTGAAGCGCCTCATGACGCGCCTGGAGACCGACGACGAAGACCTTGCGCGCCGCGAGATCGAGCAGGACGACGCGGCGCGCGCGGCGCGCATGGGCGAGCACTTCAACGTGGCCTGGGGCGATCCGACCCTCTACGACCTGACGCTCAACACCGAGCGCATCGCCATCGCCGCCTGCGTAGACGCGGTGGTTGCCCTTGCCCGCACCCCGGAGTTCAGCGAGACGCAAGGTTCGCGCGGCATTCTGGAAGACCTTGCGCTCCAGGCGCGGGCGCGGGCCGCCCTCAGGGCGGATCCGCGCACGGCGGGAATCGATATCGCCGTGTCGGTGAACGAAGGCCGCGTCTTGCTGAGCGGCATCGTGGACGACGAACGGCAAAAGGCGCTTGCGGCGCAAGTCGTGCGCGCCTTGCCGGGAGCCGGCCCCGTGGTGGATGAACTGCGCACCATGGCGGGAGGCCTGTACCGGTTCCCGTCGCAGCCCCGCCGCTGACCGATCCTCCCCCTGGTGCGCGGGCAGGCGGCCGCGCGAGCGACCTCCTCGACAACGAGACAACGGAGGAGGTCCAGATGAGCGCAGCGGCGACAGGCGGGACGGTGAGCCGGGCCGGGGTCAACCGGTGGCTGCAGTTGTTCCTCGGCATCGTGTGCATGGCGATGGTGGCCAACCTGCAATACGGATGGACGCTGTTCGTCAATCCGCTCGACGCCAAGTACCACTGGGGCCGCGCCGCGATCCAGGTGGCCTTCAGCATCTTCGTCATCACCGAGACCTGGCTCGTCCCGGTCGAAGGCTACCTCGTGGACCGCTTCGGTCCGCGCCCGGTGGTGATGGTGGGCGGCGTGCTGGTGGGAATCGCCTGGGTGATGAACGCCTATGCAGACACGCTCGCCGTGCTGTACGCGGCGGCGGCCATCGGCGGCATCGGTGCGGGCGCGGTGTACGGCACCTGCGTGGGCAACGCGCTCAAGTGGTTCCCGGATCGCCGCGGCCTCGCCGCCGGCCTCACCGCGGCGGGGTTCGGCATGGGCTCGGCGCTCACCATCATCCCGATCCAGGCGATCATCAAGTCGGGCGGCTACGAAATGGCGTTCCTCTATTTCGGGATCGGCCAGGGCGTGATCGTCTTCCTCGTCTCGTTCGGGCTCGCGGCTCCGCGCAAGGGCGAGGTCGTGGAGGTGGCGAAGGTCGCCCTGACGCGGCGCGATTACACCTGGAAGGAAATGATCGGCACTCCGGTGTTCTGGGTGATGTACGCCATGTTCGTGATGATGGCGGCCGGCGGGCTCATGGCCACGGCGCAGCTGGCGCCGATCGCGAAGGACTTCAAGATCGGCGACGTTCCGGTCTCGATCATCGGCATCACGCTGCCCGCGCTCACGTTCGCGCTCTCGATCGACCGCATCCTCAACGGACTCACGCGGCCGTTCTTCGGCTGGGTGTCGGATCACATCGGCCGTGAGAACACGATGTTCATCGCGTTCGGCCTCGAGGCGGTGGGCATCGTCCTGCTGAGCCAGATGGGCCAGGATCCGTTCTGGTTCGTGATCCTCACCGGCATGGTGTTCTTCGCATGGGGCGAGATCTACAGCCTCTTCCCCGCCACCTGCGGCGACACCTACGGCTCGAAGTACGCGGCGACCAACGCGGGATTGCTCTACACGGCGAAAGGCACCGCCTCGCTGCTGGTGCCGTTCACGAGCGTGCTCACCACCTCGACCGGCAGCTGGCACGCGGCGTTCTACGTGGCCGCGGCGATGAACGGCCTCGCCGCGGTCCTGGCACTCGCGGTGCTGAAGCCGTGGAGGCGGCGCATGATGCAAGTCGATGGGAGCCTGCCTGCCACCGCGCGTTGAGAGATCCGTTCGGCAACCCGGAAGCCGGACGGCTCGCGCCTTCCGGCTTCCCGCTTCATGACGCCCGCGGAGCTGCTCGGCGGTGCGGGCGGCATGGCCGTGGTCTGCGCCATCACGCTTTTCGCGGGTGTGGCGCACGGGATTTCGGGGTTCGGCTTCCCGCTCATATCCACGCCCATGGTCGCGCTCGTCAGCGACGTGCGCACGGCGGTGCTGGTGACGCTTTTTCCGAACATGCTCGTGAACCTGCTGAGCGCCTTCAGCGGCGCGGGATGGCGCGACACGTTGCGGCTTTACTGGTCGATGCCGGTCTACGTGCTGGTCGGCACCGTCATCGGGACCTACGTGGTGCTGTGGGCGCCGGCGAATCCGCTGCGCCTGCTGCTCGCCGCGGCGATCGTGCTCTACCTGCAGCAGGAGCGATTCCGGCATATCGACTGGGCGGTCATCGCCCGCCATCCCCAGGGATCGGGCTTCGCGTTCGGGCTCGCGGCGGGATTTCTCTCGGGGACGGTCAACGTGATGCTGCCGCCGCTGCTCATGTACTTTTCCATCCTCGGCCTCGCGCCGCTCGCGATGACGCAGGTGATGAACGCCTGCTTCCTGGTGGGAAAAGCGAGCCAGGCCGCGGTGTTCGCAATGCGCGGCCAATTCCTCCTCGAAGGCCTCCTCCTCACGATTCCCGTCTGCGTCGTGGCGTTGGCCGGCTATGCGCTCGGAAGGCGGCTGCAGCCGCTCCTGTCGCCCGCGGCCTATCGCCGGATCCTGCGCGCCGTGCTGTGGACGATGGCCGCGGTGCTGGCGGGGCAAGCGGCCGGGTTGGCCGGCGCGCGTTGATCAGATCTTGCCGGCGTGCTTGAGGCGCGAGAGCGTCTCCGCCGAGAGGTTGAGGTACGAGGCCAGCTCCTTCTTCGGCACGCGCTCGGCGAGATCGGCATGCTTGCGCAGGAACCGGTGCACGCGTCCCGGCGCATCGAGCAGATGCAGCGTGATGGTGTGCGCCATCACCTCCGACATCAGGAACATGATCTCGTATTCGAAGTCTTCCTTGAGGTCCGGGTGCTTCTCGAGGAACTCCGCCCATTGGGGAATGGAGAGCTTGGCGACGCGCGCCTTGGTGACCGCGCGGATCGAGTAGGGCGCGGGGGTGCGCAGCTTCCACGCGGCGTAGCTCGTATCCATGTCATCCTCGGCCGCGAAGCGCAGAATCATCTCCTTGCCCTCGGGGCTGGCGACGACGCGCTTGAGGATCCCGTCGAGGACGAAGTACTGCTCCATCTCGTGGGCGCCCTGGGAGAGCAGCACGTCGCCCTTGCGGTAGTCGGCCACGTGCAGTATCGACGCCAGCTCGTCGAAGGCGCTTTGCTTCAGGCGGCGAAGGACGATGTTGCGATGCAGTCTCTCGCGAATTTCCGGGAGCTGCGGATGGCTTACGAGGAGGGTCATCGAGCGCGAAGCGGGGTCGAAAGTTGACCCGTATCAAGGTGGCCGGGGGGGCGCTTTTTTTACCATTGTAGCCTGATTCGCAAGTCCAATTTCGCTGCCTGGCCGCGCTCGACGCGCAGGCAGATTCCCGGAGGTGCTACAGCATGGCAACCGTCACCAATCCCGCCGCTTCCGCCCCTGCCGCGCCGCAGGTGGCGGGCGGCCAAGTCGTCGCCAACGCGCAATCGCGAGAACTGACCGACGGCTTCCACCTGGTCATCGAGGCGCTCAAGTTGAACGGCATCGACACGATCTTCGGGCTGCCCGGAATCCCGATCACCGATTTCACGCGCATGGCGCAGGCCGAGGGCCTGCGCGTGATCTCGTTCCGCCACGAGCAGAACGCCGGCAATGCCGCCGCCATCGCCGGCTTCATGACGCAGAAGCCCGGCATCTGCCTCACGGTGTCCGCGCCGGGGTTCCTCAACGGCCTGACGGCATTGACCAACGCCACCACCAATTGCTTCCCGATGATCCTGATCAGCGGCTCGAGCGAGCGCGAGGTGGTCGACTTGCAGCAGGGCGACTACGAGGAGATGGACCAGCTCGCGATCGCCAAGCCCCTGTGCAAGGCCGCATTCCGCGTGCTGCATGCGGAGGACATCGGCGTGGGCATCGCGCGCGCGATCCGCGCCGCCGTCTCGGGCCGCCCGGGCGGCGTATATCTCGACCTGCCGGCGAAGCTCTTCGCGCAGACCATGGACGCCGAAGCGGGCAAGAAATCGCTGATCAAGGTGGTCGATCCGGCGCCGCGCCAGATCCCCGCCCCGGACGCCGTGCAGCGCGCGCTCACCCTCCTCAAGAGCGCCAGGCGTCCGCTCATCCTGCTGGGCAAGGGGGCGGCGTACGCGCAGGCGGATGCGGATATCCGCGCGCTGGTCGAGAAGACCGGTATCCCCTACCTGCCGATGTCCATGGCCAAGGGCCTGCTGCCCGACACGCACGAGCTGTCCGCGGCCGCCGCGCGCTCCTATGTGCTGCCCGAGGCGGACGTGGTGATGATCATCGGCGCACGCCTGAACTGGCTGCTCTCGCACGGCAAGGGCAAGACCTGGGGCGGCAAGGAGGCCAAGGACTGGGGCGGCCAGAAGTTCATCCAGATCGACATCGCCGCCACCGAGATGGACAGCAACGTGCGCATCGATGCGCCGCTGGTCGGCGACATCGGCTCCTGCGTGTCGGCGCTGCTCGCGGGCATCGGCTCCCACTGGGGGAAGCCGCCGGCCGAGTGGACCGGTGCGATCGCCGAGCGCAAGAACAAGAACATCGCGAAGATGGCCGAGACGCTGGCCAAGGATCCGACGCCGATGAACTTCCACAGCGCGCTCAACGTGGTGCGCGACATCATCAAGGCGAACCCGGACGCGATCCTGGTGAACGAAGGCGCCAACGCGCTCGACTTCACCCGCAGCATCGTCGACATGTACAAGCCGCGCAAGCGCCTGGACGTCGGCACCTGGGGCATCATGGGCATCGGCATGGGCTTCTCGGTCGCGGCCGCGGTGGTGAGCGGCCTGCCGGTGATCGCGATCGAGGGCGACAGCGCCTTAGGCTTCTACGGCATGGAGGTCGAGACCATCTGCCGCTACAACCTGCCCGTCTGCGTGGTGGTCTTCAACAACAACGGCGTCTACCGCGGCACCGACGTGAATCCGACCGGGGGCCCCGATGTGGCCCCCACCGTGTTCGTCAAGGGTGCGCGCTATGACAAGATCATCGAGGCCTTCGGTGGCGTCGGCGTGCATGCCACGACCCCGGCCGAGCTGCGCAAGGCCATGGAAGAAGCCATCCGCTCGCGCAAGCCCACGCTCATCAATGCCGTCATCGATGAAGCCGCCGGCACCGAGAGCGGCCGCATCACGAGCCTCAATCCGCAAGCCGCGAGGAAAAAATAGCCATGGAAGCACTCAAGGGCGTACGCATTCTCGACATGACCCACGTGCAGGCAGGCCCCACGTGCTCGCAGCTGCTCGCGTGGATGGGCGCGGACGTGATCAAGTTCGAGCCGCCCCAGGGAGACGCGACGCGCGGGCAGCTGCGCGACGTGCCCAACGCGGATTCGCTCTACTTCACGATGCTCAACTGCAACAAGCGCTCGATCACGGTCAACATGAAGAGCACCGAGGGCAAGCAGGTGTTCGTCGACCTGGTGAAGAAGTGCGACATCGTGATGGAGAATTTCGGCCCCGGCGTGCTCGACCGCCTCGGCTTCACCTGGGACAAGATCCACCAGATCAACCCGAAGATCGTGATGGGATCGATCAAGGGCTTCGGCTCCTCGGGCCCGTACGCCGAGTTCAAGGCGTACGAGAACGTGGCGCAGGCGATGGGAGGCGCGATGAGCACCACGGGTGTGCCGGATGGCCCGCCGTTCGTGACCGGTGCGCAGATCGGCGATTCGGGCACCGGCCTGCACCTGGCCATCGGCCTGCTCGCCGCATTGCATCAAGCCAACCGCACCGGCGAGGGCCAGTACGTCGAGGTGGCGATGATGGATGGCGTGATGAACCTCTGCCGCGTGAAATTCCGCGACCACCAGCGGCTCACGCGCCAGTCGATGGCCGAATACTCGGTGCCGACCTACCAGGGCATGGGCGACGTGCCGCGTGCCGGCAACGATTCCGGCGGCGGCCAGCTCGGCAATGCGATCCACTGCAAGCCCCACGGCGCCAACGACTGGCTGTACGTCGTGGTGCAGGAGGCGGTGTGGGCCGCGCTCGCCAATCGCATCGGGCCCGAGGTTGGCGTGCCGGATCTCGCCGGCGATCCGCGCGTCGCGACCATCGCCGAGCGCCGCAAGAACCAGAATCTCGTCTGGACGCTGCTCAACAAGTTCGCGGAGAAGCACACCAAGAGAGAGCTGATGGCGATCCTCAACCCGCTCGACGTGCCCTGCGGCCCGATCATGTCCACGCAGGACCTCGCGACCGACGAGCACGTGCGCGGCCGCGACATGTGGGTCGAGCTCGACCATCCGCAGCGCGGCAAGTGGTTCAACGTCGGCATGCCGATCAAGCTTTCGGCGTCACCGGCGAAGATCGAGCGCAGCCCGACGCTGGGCGAGCACACCGATGAAGTCCTGAAGGAAGTGCTTGGCTACGACCAATCGAAGGTCGATGCGCTGAAGGGTGCGGGTGCTTTCTCCGCGCCGCCGAAGAAAGTGGCAGCCTGAGTTATCCGAACAAACCGCTTCAAAGCCTTACTCTCAAGAAGAACATGAAAATCGCAATCATCGGTCAGCAGGACTTCGGCAAAGCTGTTCTGGAAGCATTTCTCGCAAGGGGCGATACGGTGGCGGGAGTTTTCTGCGCGCCGGAGAAGGAAGGCGCCAAGCCCGATCCGCTCAAGGTCGTGGCGACGGAAAAGGGATTGCCGGTGTTCCAGTTCGCGTCGCTCAAGACGCCGGAAGCCAGCGCGAAGATGCGCGAGCTCGGCGCCGACATCGGCATCATGGCCTTCGTGCTGCAGTTCGCGCCGCAGGAATTCGTCAACATCCCGAAGCACGGCACGATCCAGTACCACCCCTCGCTGCTGCCCAAGTATCGCGGGCCGTCGTCGATCAACTGGCCGCTCGCGCGCGGCGAGAAGAAGACCGGCCTCACGATCTTCCGCCCCACCGACGGCCTCGACGAGGGCCCGGTGATCCTGCAGAAGGAGACCGAGGTCTCCGGCGACGACACACTCGGCACGGTGTACTTCGACCGGCTCTTCCCGATGGGCGTGGCGGCGATGCTCGAGGCCGCGGACCTCGTGGTCGCGGGCAAGCACCAGGAGGTCGTCCAGGACGAGGGCCGGGCCTCCTACGAGGGATGGTTTCGCGCGAACGAGGCGAAGATCCACTGGAACAACCACGTCGACAGCATCCACGACACGATCCGCGCATCCGATCCCGCGCCCGGCGCCTGGACCACCGTCGGCGGCAGGAAGCTGCAGCTGTTCGGCTCGCGCAAGCACGTGGTGCGCACCTTCGGCGCGGTGAAGGGCAAGATCGGCGAGATCACCGACATCGGCCCCGACTCGATGCGCGTCACCGCGCAGGGCGGTCAGATCGAGGTCGCGAAGGTGAAGCCCGAAGAAGGCAAGAAGATCTCCGCGGCGCAGTGGGCGAAGGACGCAAACATCGCTGCGGGTACAATCCTCGGCTCCTGAGGAGGGAAATCCATGGCGCACGCGATCCGCTTCAACAAGACCGGAGGCCCCGAAGTCCTGCAGTGGGAAGAGGTCAACGTTCCCCAGCCCGGGCCGGGCGAGGCGCTGATCCGCCACAAGGCGGTCGGCCTCAACTACATCGACACCTATCACCGCACCGGCCTGTATCCGATGCCGTTGCCCTCGGGCATCGGGCTCGAGGCGGCCGGCGTGGTGGAAGCGGTGGGGCCCGGCGTGACCGACGTGAAGCCCGGCGACCGCGTCGCCTATGCGAACGGCCCGATCGGCGCGTATTCCGAATTGAAAGTGCATCCGGTCGACCGCCTGGTGAAGGTTCCCGAGGGCATCAGCTTCGAGCAGGCGGCGAGCATGATGCTGCAGGGCCTCACGGTGCAGTACCTGCTGCGCCGCCTTCACGTGGTGCCCAAGGCCGGCGATACGGTGCTGTGGCACGCGGCCGCGGGCGGCATCGGCCTCATCGCCTGCCAGTGGGCCAAGGCGCTCGGCGTGAACGTGATCGGCACGGTGAGCTCGGAAGAGAAGGCCGCGCTCGCGCGCGAGCATGGCGCCGCCCACACGGTGATCTACACGAAGGAGGATTTCGTCGCGAAGGTGAACGAGATCACCGGCGGCAGGAAAGTGCCGATCGTCTACGACTCGGTCGGCAAGGACACCTTCGTGAAGTCGCTCGACTGCCTCCACGTCCGCGGCCTGATGGTGAGCTTCGGCAATTCGTCGGGGCCGGTTGCCCCGACCGACCTCGGCATCCTCGCGACGAAGGGGTCGCTCTACGTGACGCGGCCCACATTGATGGGCTACGTGTCCAGGCGCGAGGAGCTGGTGGCCGCCGCCCGGGAGCTCTTCGACATGGTCCTGTCGGGGAAGGTGAAGATCACCCCGCGCCAGACCTACGCGCTCAAGGACGCGGCGCAAGCCCATCGCGATCTCGAGGGGCGCAAGACGACCGGGTCCACCGTCCTGTTGCCGTAGGCATCTTGTTTTTCCCTTGGCGCAGCGCTAGCCTGATCCCGCGGTTTGGCGATGCCCAGAGCCGTTGCCGACTCTCGACACCGCTCCTTTTCGAGCCGTCAACGCGAAGGAGGGTCTCATGAGACTCAGGATGTACGTGACGCTTCCGGATCTGGCCAGCGCGAGGAAGCTGGCCAACGATCTGCTGCTCGCCCGCGTCGAGGACAAGCACATGCATTTCCTCGCGCGCCGCGGCACCGACCTCGGCGAATTGCACGAGGCTTCCTACCTGCAGAAGACCGACACCGTCCACGGCGCCTTCACCGGCTTCGTGATCGGCGGCGTGATGGGCGTGCTCGTCGGCGTGCTGCTGGTCAATTACCCGCCGCAAGGCATCTCGCTGCAACTGGTCGCGGTGCTGATCGCCGCGGTCGTCGGCGCGATCCTCGGCATGTGGGTCGCGAGCATGGTCGGATTGCAGGTGCCGAACTCGCGCCTGAAGGGCTTCGAGAAGGAGATCGAGGAGGGCAAGATCCTGCTGATGCTCGACGTGCCGGGCGGCCGCTACCAGGAAGTGCACGATGTGATCGCGCGCACCCACCCCGAGGCGATAGATCGCGGCAACGAGCCGACGGTGCCGGCTTTCCCCTGAGGCTCCGGCCCCGCGATCGCGATGCCGGAGCGCGGCCCATGTAAGATGAGGGCACTGAAACACCGTCTTTGACCCCTCGAAATCGAGGGCGTAAGGGCTCAGGGGAGAGTTCATGAAGACCGCGTTCTGGAAGGCCGACTGGTTCCTCGGCCTCGTCATCGCCATCGCCCTGTTCGGATTCGCGCGCATGTCGGGATTCATTCCCGGCATCGAGCGCTGGGCCTACGACCTCGGCGTGAAGGTGAGCTCGAAGCAGCCGAGCGACAAGATCGCGGTGATCGCCATCGACGAGCAGTCGATCGCCAACATCGGCCGCTGGCCGTGGCCGCGCGAAGTCCAGGCGAAGCTGATCGACCAGCTCGCGGCGGCCAAGGCGAAGGTGATCGGCAACACGGTGTTCTTCTTCGAGCCGCAGAAGGACCCGGGCCTCGCCTACGTCGAGAAGATGATCGACGTCTACAACAAGGCGTATCCGGGCGCGGTCCAGGACGTTCCCGGCGTCGCGCCGATCGGCGGCGCCACGCCCGCATCCCAGGGTAACCCGCCTCCTCCCGAGGTCGCCGAGATCGGCAAGCTCCTGTCCGAAGCCTCGGTCGCGCTGAACAGCGACATCCGCATGGCGGCCAGCGTGAAGAAGGCGGGCAACGTCCTCGTTCCGATGGCGTTCGAGCAGCTCACCTACTCGCCGCCGCCGGGCAAGCCCGACAAGCCGCTGCCCGAGTACGTGGTGAAGAACACCATCGGCGGCGTGTCCGGCTCGAGCGGCAGCTTCCTGCACGGCGTGGGCGCGCTCGTTCCGATCGAGCAGATCGGCGCCGCCGCCGCGGGCATCGGGCACTTGAACAACAGCCTCGACGAGGACGGCGCGATCCGCTTCGAGCCGCTGGTGATCGATCACTACGGGCAGCAATTCCCGTCGCTTTCGCTGATGCTCGCGGCCAGGAGCCTGAACCTCACCTCCAAGGACGTGAAGGCGAACCTCGGGCAGAGCGTGTCGGTCGGCGGCAAGACGATCCGCACCGACGAGTACGGCCAGATGTACACCTACTTCTACAAGGATCGCGACGGCCGCGCGGCCTTCCCGATCGACTCGTTCTTCGACGTCTATTCCGGCAAGATCCCGGCGGCGAAATACGCCGACAAGATCGTGTTGATCGGCGCGACCGCCGCGGGCGTGGGCACGAGCCAGGTGACGCCGGTCTCCGCGCAGATGAACCCGGTGACGACCCTGGCTCACTCGGTCTCCTCGATCCTGCAGGAGCATTTCTTCGTGGCGCCGACCTGGGGGCCGATCGCGTCGCTCGCCGCGTACGTGCTGGTCGCGCTCTACCTGGTCCTGCTGTTGCCGCGGCTGTCGGCGGGCATGGGCGCCGCGATCACCGTGGGACTTCTCGTCGTGCTCTTCGCGACCCATCTCGGGCTCATGACGAGCGCGGGCCTGTGGCTGCAGCTGATGCTGCCCGCCGCATTGCTCGTGCTCGGGCATGCGCTGCTCACCACCAAGCGCTATCTCGTCACCGAGCGCGGCAAGGAGAAGGCCGACACCGAGAGCGCGGAATCGAACCGCATGCTCGGCCTCGCGTTCCAGCAGCAGGGCCAGCTCGACATGGCGTTCGACAAGTTCCGCAAGGCGCCGCTCAACGACGAGGTCATGGAGAACATGTACAACCTGGCGCTCGACTTCGAGCGCCGCCGCCAGTTCAACAAGGCGGAGAGCTGCTTCCGCTACATGTCGACGTACAACCCCAAGTTCCGCGACATCCAGGAGCGGCTCAATCGCGCCAAGGCGCTCTCCGAGACCATCATCCTCGGCGGCTCCTCGTCCGCGCGAACCAACGCCGGCACGCTGATCATGCAGGGCAGCGGCGGCGCGGAGAAGCCGATGCTCGGGCGCTACCAGATCGAGAAGGAGCTCGGCAAAGGGGCCATGGGCGTCGTCTACGGCGGCAAGGATCCGAAGATCGGGCGCACGGTCGCGATCAAGACGATGGCGCTGTCGGAGGAATTCGAGGGCGACGAGCTGGTGGAGGTGAAGGAGCGCTTCTTCCGCGAGGCCGAGACCGCGGGCCGCCTCACGCATCCGAACATCGTCACCATCTACGACGCGGGCGAGGAGCACGACCTCGCCTATATCGCGATGGAATTCCTCAAGGGCAAGGACCTGGTGCAGTTCACCAAGATGCCCAACCTGCTCCCGCCCGACAAGGTGCTCTTCATCGTCGAGCGCGTGGCCGATGCGCTCGGGTATGCGCACACCATGGGCGTCGTGCACCGCGACATCAAGCCCGCCAACATCATGTACGATCCGGAGAGCGACACGGCGAAGGTCACCGACTTCGGCATCGCGCGCATCACCGATTCCTCCAAGACCAAGACCGGCATGGTGCTCGGCACGCCGTCGTACATGTCGCCCGAGCAGCTCGCGGGCAAGCGCATCGACGGCAGGTCCGATCTCTTCTCCCTCGGCGTGACGCTCTTCCAGATGCTCTCCGGCCGCCTGCCGTTCGAGGGCGAATCGATGACCCAGCTGATGTTCGCGATCGCCAACACCTCCCACCCGCAGATCCGCGCGTACAACGCGGCGCTGCCGGAGTGGATCGACGCCATCATCGATCGCGCCCTCGCGAAGGATTTCGACAAGCGTTTCCAGACCGGCGCGGAACTCGCGGAGGCCATCCGGCAGGCGCGCCGGACCGGCGCCAGCGCGCCGTCGGCCAATGCCCGGGCTTGAACCCACGGTCGCGCGCGAGGCGCTCCACCGGCGCTCGATCGAGATCCACGGCTACAAGCGCGAGGACGGCCTGTACGACATCGAGGGCCACCTCGTCGACACCAAGGGCTACGACTTCAAGCTCGCGGCGGGCGTGCGCCACGCGGGCGATCCGGTGCACGGCATGTGGCTGCGCATCACCGTCGACAAGAGCCTCACGATCGTCGATGCGGCGGCCGCGATGGACGCGATGCCGTACGTCGATCAGTGCAACCAGATCGTTCCCGCGTACCGGCAGCTGGTCGGCCTCGCGATCCGGCCCGGCTTTCACCAGCGCCTGAAGGAGCTCCTCGGCGGCGTGCGCGGCTGCACGCACATCACCGAGCTCGCGGGCTCGCTCGCCACGGCCGCGTTCCAGACGATGGCGGGCCAGCGCGTGCAGGATCCTTCGAAGAAGCCGTTCCAGCTCGACCGCTGCCACGCGCTGGCGCTCACCAGCCCGGTCGTGGGGCGCTACTATCCGCAGTGGTACCGCGGGACGCGGGCGGTCAAGGCCGCCGACGAGAGCGACCAGCATTGAAGTAGGTCAAGGCGGCACCCCGAGGGGCTGCTGCTAAAATCGCGGCGTTTGCTCACTGCTGTCTCCCTCCGCAGGATCCCCATGAACATCCACGAGTACCAGGGCAAGGAACTGTTTCGCAAGTACGGCGTGCCCACGCCGCGCGGCATCCCGGCGTTTTCGGTCGACGAGGCGGTCACCGCGGCGAAGACCCTCGGCGGCCCGGTCTGGGTCGTGAAGGCCCAGATCCACGCGGGCGGGCGCGGCAAGGGCGGCGGGGTCAAGCTCGCGCGCTCGGTGGAAGAGGTGCGCGATCTCGCCACGAAGATGCTCGGCATGAAGCTCGTCACCCACCAGACCGGACCCGAAGGCCGCATCGTGAAGCGCCTGCTGATCGAGGAGGGCGCCGACATCAGGAAGGAGCTCTACGTGGCGCTCGTGGTCGATCGCGTGCTGCAGCGAGCGGTGCTGATGGCCTCGAGCGAGGGCGGCATGGACATCGAGGAGGTGGCCGCGAGCCATCCGGAGAAGATCCACAAGGTCGCGATCGACCCGTTCAAGGGCCTCGCCGATGCCGACGGCGCGGACATGGCGCGCAAGATCGGCGTGCCCGATGCGCTCGTGCCCCAGGCGCGCGACCTCTTCAAGGCGCTCTACAAGTGCTTCGACGAGTGCGACTGCTCGATCACCGAGGTGAATCCGCTGATCGTCACCGGCGATGAGCGCGTCGTGGCGCTCGATGCGAAGCTCAACTTCGATTCCAACGCGCTCTTCCGCCATCCCGACATCGTGGCGATGCGCGACCTCGAGGAGGAGGATCCGGCCGAGGTCGAGGCGTCGAAGTTCGATCTCAACTACATCCAGCTGGACGGCGACATCGGCTGCCTGGTGAACGGCGCCGGCCTCGCGATGGCGACGATGGACGTGATCAAGCTCTACGGCGGCAGCCCGGCCAACTTCCTCGACGTGGGCGGCGGCGCCACCACCGAGAAGGTGACCGAGGCCTTCAAGATCATGCTGCGCAACCCGAAGCTGAAGGCGATCCTGGTGAACATCTTCGGCGGCATCATGAAATGCGACGTGATCGCCGAGGGCGTGGTCGCCGCGGCGAAGCAAGTAGGCCTCAAGGTTGCGCTGGTCGTGCGCCTCGAGGGCACCAACGTCGATCTCGGCAAGAAGATCCTCGCCGACTCGGGCCTGCCGATCATCTCCGGCAACGACATGGGCGACGCCGCGCAGAAGGTCGTCGCCGCGGCCAAGGGAAAATAGCGTGGCTATCCTCATCGACAGGAACACCAAGGTCATCACCCAGGGCATCACCGGCAAGACCGGGCAGTTCCACACGCGCATGTGCCGCGACTACGCCAACGGGAAGAACTGCTTCGTCGCCGGCGTGAATCCGAAGAAGGCAGGCGAGGATTTCGAGGGCATTCCGATCTTCGGCACCGTGAAGGACGCGAAGGACAAGGCGGGTGCCACGGTCTCGGTGATCTACGTGCCGCCGCCGTTCGCCGCCGCCGCGATCGACGAGGCGGTCGAAGCGGATCTCGATCTGGTGATCTGCATCACCGAGGGCATCCCGGTGCGCGACATGATCCGCACGCGCGCGAAGATGAAGGGCCGCAAGACCATCCTGCTCGGCCCCAACTGCCCCGGCACCATCACGCCCGAGGAAATCAAGATCGGCATCATGCCGGGCCACATCCACCGCAAGGGCCGGATCGGCATCGTCTCGCGCTCCGGCACGCTCACCTACGAAGCCGTGGGGCAAGTGACCGCGCTCGGGCTCGGGCAGTCGAGCGCCGTGGGCATCGGCGGCGACCCGGTGAACGGGCTCAAGCACATCGACGTGCTGCGCATGTTCAACGACGATCCCGAAACCGACGCCGTCATCATGATCGGCGAGATCGGCGGCAACGACGAGGAAACCGCCGCGCTCTGGGTGAAGGACAACATGAAGAAGCCGGTGGTGGGATTCATCGCCGGCCTCACCGCGCCGCCCGGCAAACGCATGGGCCACGCGGGCGCCATCATCTCCGGCGGCAAGGGCACGGCGCAGGAGAAGCTCGCGGTGATGGAGGCGAGCGGCATCAAGGTCACGCGCAATCCCGCGGAGATGGGCAAGCTGCTGAAGTCGGTCTTGTAAGTCCGTGGGCCGCGAAGCTTGACTCCGATCAAGCCACTCGGGGCCCGCAATTCTGTAAGCTAATCATTGATTTCCGGGTTTTTCGCACCTCCCGCGAAACGCCCCTGGCTTCGACTCGCAGCAACGCCGGTCTCGCCCGAAGTGGCAGCGCCCCGCCGGGGCTCTGGAACTGCCAAACTGATGCCAAAGCCATGACCGATATCGTCATTCCGATCTCGAAAATCCGTCGCTCCCGATCCATGCAGAAAGGTCGCGCGATCGATCCCGCCGCGCGCGCCGACATCGCCGAGTTGGTCGAAGGCGTTCCGATCGCGCGCGAGTACCTGATCGAGAACCTGCACCGCATCCAGGATCGTTTCGGCCACCTTTCGGCCGCGCATCTCGCGGCACTCGCCGAGGCTATGAAGCTGTCGATGGCCGAGGTGTACGAGGTCGCGACGTTCTATCACCACTTCGACGTGGTGAAGGAGGGCGAGACCGCGCCGCCGCGAACGACCATTCGCGTGTGCGAGACGCTCTCGTGCCGCATGGCAGGCGCGCAAGATCTCCTCGACAAGCTGCCCGGACTGGTCGGGCCGAACGTGCGCGTCCTCGCGGCGCCCTGCATCGGGCGTTGCGCCGAGGCGCCCGCGGTCTGCGTGGGCCAGCATGCGTTCGGCCACGCGACCCAGGAACACGTGGTCGACGTGGTGCGCAAGGGCGAAGTGAAGGCGATCGGCCCGCACGCGCATACGTACGACGAATACGTGAAGCAGGGCGGCTACAAGACCTGGGGCGAGTGCGTGTCGGGCAAGCGCACGGTCGACGACGTCATCAAGGTCATGGAAGACGCGGGGCTGCGCGGGCTGGGCGGGGCCGGGTTCCCCGCGGGGCGCAAGTGGAAGATCGTGCGCGCCGAGCCGG
>JANPHA010000144.1:0-3217 GCA_031424255.1 Burkholderiales bacterium
GGCGGCATAGGCGCGGCGAAATTCGGCCCATTGCGGAATCCCATGGCGCGGACGGACGAACCATAGCTCACCTGCGATGACGGATGCCCAGTTGACGAGAAAAACGCTTAAGATCGTCATGATCGTGCCGAAATATTTCAGGAACGGCGAGATCAACAACAGGTAGGCGCAGATCATGAACGGCGCGATCAACTTGATGCGTGACCACTTCGTTTGAAAAATCTGAGATGCGAAGTTTTCCAACGCCGTCGTCCCGAAGTACACGTTGATGACGTTCACACGCAATTGCGTCAGAACGACCAGTAGCAGCCCGAGCGGCCCCAACAGGCGCGGCAACGAGACGCCAGGATCCGGGATTTTCCCACCCGAGGCGGCAACCAGATAGACGCCGAAGGTCATCGCCAATCCGAGGGGGAATACGGCGCCGAATAACGACATCAGCGTCGCTGTTTTCCCGGCCTGGTCGCGTCTCGCGAAGCGCGCGGTCGCAGGACACAGCAAGACCATGATGGCGCCGAGCACGCCGGCCATAGCTCCAAACGCGCCGAGAACCGAGCGCCAGGAGAATGGCACTCCGTTCGGATTGATGTTCCACCAGTCGCGCTGTGCGAGCACGCTGCTTACGTCCTTCGACCACCCGGAAAAAATCGCGATGAAAACCAGGATCACGCCCAAGCCGTAGATCCATGCAGTAATTGACTGGAATCGGGTCAGAAATTGCATGCCGTACAAGCTTAGCGGAATGAACAACAGACAGATCAGCGCGGCACTCGCCCAGTACGGAAGTGCCGGCAGCACCTCCGACAACGCAGCCGACATGACGTGACCTTCGAGCGAGAAATACAGGACACCCAGAAAACCGTAGATCACAATCTCAAACGCCGCACCCTTGAATCCGAAGGTGTGTTTGCTGATCAGTTCGATAACAGCGCCCTCGTTCGCGGCCTTGCGAGCATTGAGGTACACGCCGGCGGCGGCATAGATGCAGGTCAGCAACACCGCGACCAGGACGGCTGCGCCTCCATAGAAGATAACTAGCAGACCCGCCGTCAATGGAAATGCCATTGCTGTCGATATGCCACTGAGCGCCCAAACGCAGTCCCACGCACTCCAGCGCCAGGTCGACGGCACGCGACGCAGCGCGTAGTCATCCTGCGCGACCTCCTGGCCTCCGGCGCGCTTCTCGATGACGCGAGTATCGTAGATCTCGCCTTCTGGAAGCTGATTCAACTCGGTCACATTGTCCATGTTGTTTGATCCCCTTGTCAGTGGCAAACCGGCCGAACAATCATGCGGCGGTATCTCGTGCAGCTCGACGACGAGCCCTCCTTTGAAGAACAGGTCACCGCCATTGACGCCTCAGCGCCGCACCGCCGCCAAGCGCACCGAAGAAACGCGCGGACGCAATTCGCGTTGTTTCGATCCCTTCTGGCTGGTCTTCTTGACGTTGAGCGTCGGATTCACAGTCATGCCGCCGACGCAAAAGTCGACTAGACGGTCGATTATCTCGTCCACATTCTTTGAATCAAATCGGCCGCTGGACAAATCGATGAGGCGATCCACGTCGGCAATCATGTATAGGACCGCGCCGATACAGAAAATGAAACGCGAATTCACATCTGCGGGATCCACGTTCGGCAGCGCGCGCTCAAGCAGGAAAATGAAACGCTTTGCGTCGTGGTCATAGACCTCGCGCCGCAGCGCAAAGCTCTCGTCGTTTACTTCGCTATGCACCCTCGTCTGCAGCCGCACGAACGCCATGCCCCCGCCGCTGCTCGCCTTCAATTCGAATTGAGGCTCGAGGAACGCCCTGAGCAACTGCTCCACGCTTGGAGGCCTGCGCGATTGCGCCTCGAGCTCATCAAGCCGCCGCGCCCATCGATCGGTAAGTTCCCGGCCACGGCGTTTGTATACCTCATTGAACAGCGCTCGCTTCGACCCGAAGTAATACCCGATCAGTGCCGGATTGACTTGCGCGAGCCCTGCAATGTCGCGAAACGACGTCGCGGAATACCCCGATTCCGAAAACAACTGCTCGGAGACATCGAGAATGCGGTCCCGCATCTGATCTTTATCGATAGACTGCGGACCTGGTCGACCCGGCTTACGCCGCTCTCGAGCCGGTATCTCGGGTTTGCTTCTTGCACGCTTCATGATTTCCATTTCTCCTTAGTATGAGGGCGGCAAACTACAACGACGCTGTCGTCGGATGCACGACGAGCAATATCCGAAACTTGTGCGGTGTCGAGATGAACGCGGATGAGCGATTCGCACTCGGGACGTTCATGCGCGCACCGCCAGCGGCGAACGGCGTAGGACTGCGGTAATCTCGGCCATGATCGAAACGGCAATTTCAGCGGGAGTAACGGCCCCTATCGCGAGCCCGATTGGACCGCGGATGCGATTCAGCGCCGCTACGCCGAATCCCTCCCGCCCCAGTCGCTCGCAGCGCTGCTCATGGGTGCGGCGTGAACCCAGAGCTCCGATGTAGAACGCCTCAGATCGAAGCGCGGCGATGAGCGCCGGATCGTCGATACGGGGATTATGGGTGAGCGTGACGACGGCGGTGCGTCGGTCCGGTTCGAGCCTTGGTACCGCGACCTCCGGCCATTCAATGATCAAAGACAAGTTGGGAAAGCGGAACGCGGAAGCAAAGGCCGCTCTGGGGTCCACCAGAGTTACATCGTAGCCGAGGAGCTTGGCGAGCGGCGCCAACGACTGCGCCATGTGCACGCCGCCGCAGACTATCAGGCGCAGCGCAGCGCTCCAGACTTCGACGAACAGCGCCCGAGTCGGCATCGCAACGATCTGACTGTGGTCCTCGTCTATCGCCCGGCGTACTCGAGTAAGTTCCTCGTCATCCAGCGACAAGTCTCCGACACTGTGCTGCAGCGTGAGCAACCGTTGCGCTCCGCTGCCGAGATCCGTGACTAGCGCTCCCGCCGAGCGGGAGCGGCTCGCGTCGAGCAACTGTTCAAGGAACGAAAGGTTCACAATATTCTCTCAACGTAAATCTGGATGCGCCCACCGCAGGCCAGTCCAACTTCCCAGGCCTGTTCGTCGCTTACTCCGAATTCCAACACGCTGGAATTGCCGCCGCGCATGATTTCGAGCGCCGTCTGCACGACTGCCCCTTCAACGCAACCGCCCGACACCGATCCGATCATTTGACCCTTCTCGTTGACGGCAAGTTTCGAGCCGACTGGTCGCGGCGAGG
>JANPHA010000145.1:0-3681 GCA_031424255.1 Burkholderiales bacterium
AGCGGTGGATCACCAGCCGCGCGAGGTAGGCGATGGTCGAGGGCCAGTTCTGCTGGCGCCGCTCGCCGGGCACGAACGCCATGAAGTCGCCGAGGGGCTCGGAATAGTCGAGGAGCTTCCGGAGCTTCATGCCGATCCACGCGGGATCGACCACGCGCATGTCGAGCGAGAGGATGCGCGTGAGGCCGTCGAGAGCGCGCGGGTAGTGGCCGGAGAGCCAGATCGAATAGGGGCGCGTGGTGCCGTCGGGAAGCTGGATCTCCTTCAATCCCAGCACGAACTCGTCGCCCGATGCGGGATTCACCACGTCCACCGTCCACGACAGCGTGCCATCGGTGCCGGTGCGCGGCTCGTCCACGCTGAACATGTGGTCGAGCACCGGCGTGCGGGCGGGGCCGTCGAACGCGTGCAGCTGCTCGCAGCGCCAGCGCACCACCTGCGCCATCGCCGAGACCACGCCGGGCACGCGGCGCTGCTCGCCGTGGGGCGGGAAGCGCAGGTCGAACGCGTCGTCGCCGACGGTGCTCGCGAGCGTGTCGAGCTTCATCTTGAGCCACGCGCGGTCATCGGCGCGCATGTCCATCGAGAGCGTTTTCGCGACCGCGCCCAGGCCGCGCGGCTGCTCGGCGCCGTTCACCCAGACCTCGAACGCAAACGCGCGGCCGGCTTCCTCGACCTGGCCCACGAAGAGCGCGAAGCGCCCGAACGGCGACTCGATCATGTAGGTCCACGCGAGGTTGCCTTCCGGCATCTCGGGACGCCCGGGCCAGCGCAGGCTGGTGAGCACCGGCTGCGGCAGCGTCTTGATCGTGAGCCGGCGGTTGGCGCCGTCGCCGCTCGTCGCGATCGCCTCGCGCAGCGGCGCATCCGGCGTCAACACCGCGCCGAGGACGTTGTTGGGGCGATACGTGGCGAGGCCTTTCAGCCCCGCCTTCCACGCCTTCATGTAGAGGCCTTCGAACTCGGCGTACGGATAATCCTCGGCCACGTTCACCGTCTTGGAGATGCTGGTGTCGATGAACGGCGCCACCGCGGCCACCATCGCCTGGTGCGCGTCGGCGGAGATCTCAAGCGCGGAAACGAAATAATCCGGCAGCTTCGCATCCTCGCCGAACAGGTGGCGATAGAGGCGCCACGCATGGTCCTCGACGCGGAACTCTTTGTGGGTGCCGTCGGCCATGCGCTTCTTGCGCGTGTAGGTCCACGAAAACGGCGGCTCGATGCCGTTGGAGGCGTTGTCGGCGAAGGCGAGGCTGATGGTGCCGGTGGGGGCGATGGCCAGCACATGCGAATTGCGCATCCCGACCTGCCGGATCCGATCCTTGATCTCGCTCGGCAGGCGCGACGCGAAGTTGCCTCCGGACAGATAGAGATCCTTGTTGAACATCGGGAATGCGCCGCGCTCGCGCGCGAGATCGATCGACGCGATGTAGGCGCGATCGCGCATGAACTCGCTGATGCGCGCGGCCTCGGTTCGCGCCTCGGCCGTGTCGTATCGCAAGCGCAGCATCGCGAGGGCGTCCCCGAGCCCGGTGTATCCGAGCCCCACCCGCCTCTTGGCTTTCGATTCGTTGTCCTGCTGCTTCAACGGCCACGGCGTGGCTTCGAGAACGTTGTCGAGCATGCGCACCGCCACGCTCACAACCGGGCCGAATGATTCGAAGTCGAAGCGCGCATTCGCGCTGAACGGATCGCGCACGAATCGCGTGAGGTCGATCGAGCCGAGGCAGCAGCAACCGTAGGCGGGCAGAAATTCCTCGGCGCATGGATTTGAAGCCTCGAGGGTTTCGCAATAATGCAGGTTGTTGTCCTGGTTCACGCGATCGAGGAACAGCACGCCCGGCTCCGCATGATCATAGGTGGAGCGCATGATTTGCTCCCATAATTCCCGCGCCGGGAGCTTGCGATACACCCACAGGCCGTCGCCGCGTTGGTACGCGCCGGCATCCTTCACATCCTGGGCCGGCTCCGCCTTGTGCACGAGCTCGATGTCGTCGCCCGATTCCACCGCGCGCATGAAGGCATCGGTCACGCCGACCGAGATGTTGAAATTGGTGAGCTCGCCGCGATCCTTGGCGTGCACGAAACGCTCGATGTCCGGATGGTCGCAGCGCAGCACGCCCATCTGCGCGCCGCGCCGCGAGCCCGCCGATTCCACCGTCTCGCACGACTGGTCGAAGACGCGCATGTACGAGACCGGGCCGCTTGCGCGCGAGTGCGTGCCCCGCACCAGCGCGCCTTCGGGACGGATCGAGGAAAAGTCGTAGCCCACGCCGCCGCCGCGGCGCATCGTTTCCGCGGCCTCGGCGAGCGCGGTGTAGATGCCGGGCTTGCCGTCCACGACCTCGGTGATGGAATCGCCCACCGGCTGCACGAAGCAATTGATCAGCGTCGCGGTGAGCGAGGTGCCGGCGGCCGAGTTGATGCGCCCGGCCGGGATGAAGCCGCGCTCCTGCGCTTCCAGGAAACGCGCTTCCCACTGCGCGCGCTTCGCTTCCGGCTCGACCGAGGCGAGCGCCCGCGCCACGCGCGCCCGGACTTCGGCCGCCGCCGTCTCGTCGCCTTTCGCGTATTTTTCGAGCAGCACCTCGCGCGAGATCGGCTGCTCGGGCAGCGTCTCGAGGGTGCGTGGGGGCTGTTGTTTGGTCTGTGCCATGATGAAAGCTATCGCGTTGGACCGCGACTCATTCACGTTGTTCGAGCATGATATTTTGAGCCTTTTCCCCCTGGTGCGCCAATATCCAGCAAGGGCAACGACCGGGAGCGCACTGCCAGGGAAGTGGTGGCGCGCGTCACGAAGGACAAGGTCTCCGGCGGCCCGCCCCCTCCTGCGGAAGAGGGGAAAAAGGTAGACTCGAATTCGCTCGTCGCGCGGGTGCCACCGTAGCGTCCGCGGGTTTCCACGGGCATGGAAAAAAGGGGAATTCATGGGTATCAAGGACTGGTTCGCCGGCGACAAGAAGAAGGCCGCTTTCCGCGACAAGGTGAAGGAGGCCGTGTCCGGCGGGAAGCTCGACGCGAAGGACCTGAAGAGCCTGGACGAGCTGCGCAGGCAGCTCGATGTCACACCCGCCGCGGACGACCGTACGGTGATGCGCCGCGAGATCTACAACCAGGCGGTGGACGCGATCAAGGACAAGGGCAGGCTCTCGGCCACCGGCGTGCACGACCTCGCCAAGATCCAGAAATTCCTGGCGCTGCGCGACGACCAGATCGAGCAGACCAAGTGGGACCTCGCGCGCCTGCGCACGCTGACCGAGATCCGCCAGGGCATCCTTCCCACGGTGCAGACCACGAACGTGTCGCTGCGCGGCGTGCAGTTCGAGCCCGGGGAGACCGCCCACTACAGCATGCAGGTCGACCTCCTCGACCAGCCCTCGACGCGCCAGGCCGACGGCGTGCGCGCGAAGTGGGCGACCCCCTACGACCCGGGTTCCGCCAAGGGCCACGTGTTGCCCGAGGACGGCGCGCGCGCGATCGGCGAAGGCACGCTGATCCTCACCGACTCGCGCCTCATCTTGAAGACCGGCGCCAAGACCGCGGCGATCAAGTACAGCGCCGACGCGCAGATCTATCTGTACAGCGACGGCATCCGCCTCGCGCGCACCGTGGGCAACACGCTGCTGCGCTTCCGCTCGCGCTCCGAGGACACCTCCGAAATCGTGGGCGAGCTGCTCGGCG
>JANPHA010000146.1:0-3875 GCA_031424255.1 Burkholderiales bacterium
GGCGATGGGATCGTTGGGGTCGACGGCTTGTCCCGTGCAATCGAGCGCCCACGCGAAACCAATTCCTGCGCACAGGACTTGAACGGTTTTCCTCACCATGTTCTCCCTAGTCGAGCTTCTTCAACTGCTCGTTGATGTAGGAGACCGGCATCGGGTTGTACACGCCGTGATCGGCGATGATCTGCTGCCCCTCGCGGCTCAGGCAGAAGCGCAGGAACTCGCGCACCTTCGGATCGACCGGGCCCTTGGGATCGCGGTTGATCCAGAAGAAGACGTCGGCGTACATCGGGTAGGCCCTCTCGCGCACGTTGTCGATGGTGAGCGCGTAGGCCGGCCCGCCGGTCTTCACGCTCAGCGCGAGCGTCTTCACCGCCGGCGTGACCCACGCCTCGCCTCCGGCCACGTACGCGATCGCATATTTATCCTTGGCGAGATCCTCGATCATCAGCTGGCCCGCGAGCTTGAAGCTGCCGTCGGGCTGCACCTGGTTGTCGTACTCCTCGAGCTTGTCGTTCCATTTCTTCGACACGCCGCCGAACGCGCGCGACTCGATCTCCTGCGGGAAGTTGAACTGCAGGTTGTACCCCAGCACGCGGATCGGCTTGTCGGCCCATTCGCCGGTGAGCCCGAGCTGGCCCCAGGTGCGGATGTTCTTCTCGGGACCGCGCGCGCCCGATTTGTCCCAGGTGAGGTCCTTCCAGACGGCCGAGCGCTCGGCGCCGAAGATGCCGTCCAACTGCTCGAGCGAGAGCTTGGAGATCGGGTTGTCCTTGTTCAGATAGACGCCGACCGGCGGATTCCAGCCGGAGACGTTGTAGCTTCCCGTCACCCCGACGATTCCGGTCGGCAGCCGGTTGGTCTCGCGCTGGAACGACAGCAATTCCTGGAACGTGATCTGGCGGCCCATCGGCCCGATATCGGAGACACCCATGATGAGGCCCGGAATCGCATGCAGCGTCGTTTTCAAATGAAAGTCGAACTTCACGTCGGGATGGTGCCTGGTGAACTCCGCCGCCCACCATTCGGCGAGCGGGCTGTCGGAGAAATAATTCGATCCCCACATGCGGATGGTGCCGGACACCTTCTGTTCGGGCTGGTAGGCGGGCAGGTCGCTCAGGTCCCACTTCTTTGTGTAGTAGACCTTGTGGCCCTTGGCCTTGACCCACGCCTCGCGCGCCGCCTGCACCTCGACGGAATCCTTTTCCTCGGCGAGACACGGGCCCGCGAGGGCGGCGGCGATGACGGCGATCAACAGGCGGCGAATCATGGAATCTCCTCGTTAGATGGGGTTCAACATGTGCTGCTCGATGCGCGGCCCGTTGCTGTCGACCTGGTAGAGGCTGCGGCGCAATCCCTTGTCGCTCGCGAAGACGCGTGTCTGCAGAGCAGCAGGCTCGCGGCGAACTGTGTGGGTGCGATCGTATTCAACTACTCCCCGAGCTTCTTCAGCTGCTCGCGGACGACTTCCGCGGTGAGCGGGAGATACTTTCCGTCGCGAACGATTTCCGCCTGCCCTTCCTGGCTCAGCACGTAGCGCAGGAACTCCTTCACCTTCGGATCCATCTCGGTCCCCGGCTTCACGCTCACGTAGAAGTACTGTTCGTTGAAGAGCGGGTAGGTGCGGGCCTGGACGTTTTCGAGCGTGTGCTCGACGCATGCGCTTCCCGGTCCGAACGCCACCGCGAGGCGCTTCACCTTCGCGCGGTTTCCGCGGTAGCGGTTGTAGGCGATGCCGTATCTGTTCCTGCCGAGGTTGTCGGTGATCTGGTCCGCCTCGATGTAGCGCGAGCCGTCCGGGTTCACGATGTTGCCGTAGGCCTGGATCTTCTCGTTCCACTTGTCGCTGCCCTTGAGGATCTTGTCGGAGAAATCGGTCGCGGTGTTGTAGCGGATGCTGAAGCCGTAGACGTCGATCGGCTTGTCCGCCCACTCGCCGGTCATGCCGAGCTGGCCCCAGGTGCGGATGTTCTTCTCCGGGCCGCGCGCCCAGTCGGTGTGCCAGTTGGTGCCCGCCCAGCCGCCGGTGCGCTCGGAGCCGAAGATGCCGTCGAGCTGCTCGAGGTTGATGCACTTGAGCGGGTTGTCCTCGTTCACCAGGATCGTGAGCGAGTTCTCCCACCCGCCGACGTCGAACGAGCCGGTGACCGCGGTGATCTCGACCGGATCGAAGCTCTTCACGCGCTGGTAGGCGAGCAGGTCGTAGAAGCCGGGACGGTGGCCCATGACGAGATCGGCCTGGTCGTAGTAGAGCGCGGCGAACGCGAGCGCGGACGTCGGCAGGTAGAACGAGAGGCGAATGCCGGGCTGGAATTTCTCGAATGCCTGTTGCCAATACTCGCCCAGCATCCCGTCGCTCAGGTAGTTGTTGCCGTGCAGGCGCAGCCAGCCGGTGAGCTGCTTCTTCGGTACGTAGTGCGGCATGCCGCTCAAGTCGAACTTCTGCGCGTAGTGCGCCATCTTGCCGCGCTTGTAGATCACCAGGGCGCGATCGGCCTGCGCGCGAATGGCGTTCTTCGCGTCCTCGGATTGCTGCTGGGCGAACGAAAGGCACGGCGCGAGCAGCGCGGCGAGCGTCACGAACACGGCGGGAACGATGGTTTTCGGACGGCGCATGTACTCTCCGGAAGAAAGAAAAAAGAGGCCTCGAGGAAGCGAGGCCTCAACCCTGGGAGTGCCACCTCAACTGCCTAGTCGAGCTTTCTCAGCTCTTCCCGGACCACTTCCGGGGTCAGCGGGATGAATACGCGCTCGTCCGCCACGACTTGTTGTCCCTCCTGGCTCAGCACGAGCTTGAGGAATTCGCGCACCTTGGGCTCGAGCGGCTTGCCCGGCGCGCGGTTCACGTAGATGTAGACGTAGCGGCTGAACGGATACTTGTGCGAGTACACGTTGGCGACGTTGGGCTCGTAGCAGGTGCCGCCTTCGGTCGGCGAGACCTTGAGCACCTTCACGTTCGGCGTCACGTTGGCGAGCAGCGCGTAGGTGAGGCCGCCGGGATTGTTCGCCATGTCCTCGGCGGCCACGGTGAACGCGTGCGTGAAGCCCTTGCCTTTCACGAACTGGATGTTGTCCTTGTACTCGCCGTTGTCCATCGCGATCCACTTGAAGTACTGCTCGATGCCGTTGACCGCCTTCAGGCCATACAGATGCATCGGCTTGCTTGCCCATGCGCCCGTGGCGCCGACGTCGCCCCAGGTTTTCACTTCCTTGTAGCCGTGCTTGCGGGTCTTCGAGTAGATCGCGTCGAGCTGCGGAATGCTGAGGCAATCGACCGGGTTGTCCTTGTCGACCAGGATCACGCTGGTGGCGGTCTTGCCGAGCGAGCCCACGCTGCCGGTCGCGACCTTGATCTCGAGCGGCTCGTAGCCGAACTTGTCGACGAAGAGCTTCTTCTCCGCCGGAAACATCTCGCGGCCGACGGGTGCGAGCTGGCCCTTGCCGGAGGCGAGGCCGGGGCCGCCGGCGCCGGAGGCGCGCAGGTCGAGTGTCAGCGACAGACGCGGGTACTGCTTGCGGTAGATCTTGGTCCAGCCGAGCACGATCTCGTCCATGATGTCGGCGCCGACGATCGCGAGCTCTTCCTCGGGCTCGCTCTTCACCTCGCCCGGCTGCCATTTCGGGATCGAGGGATCGGCCTTGAGCTCGTGTTCGGGGGCAGCGTACTTGAGCGCCGATACGGGAAGCGAAACCGCGCACAACGCAGCGAGGCTCGCGGCAACGGCAAGGGTCCTGTTCATGAAGGCTCCGGGGATCGGTTGGGGAGGAGGTCGCGATTCGTTTGCCAGATTAGGCCGACGGCCTGAACACAGGCTGAACCGTCCCTGAATGTTCTTTCATGCTGAATTCGGGGGTCAGACTCCGCAATGAATTCGGGG
>JANPHA010000147.1:0-7156 GCA_031424255.1 Burkholderiales bacterium
GGATCGCGCCGTAGACGTTGAGCGCCGCGGCGTTCATCGCGCGGAATGCCGAGAGCGGGTAGAGCACCATGTCCGCGTCGGCGCCTTTGAGCTCCTCCGCCGTGAAGAGCGGCGTCTTGCCGAACTCGGTGATGTTGGCGAGGATCGGCACCGTCACCGCCTGCTTGAACTTGCGGTACATCGGCAGGTCGGTGATCGCCTCCGGGAAGATGCCGTCCGCGCCCGCCTCGACGCACGCGACCGCGCGATCGATCGCGCGCTCCAGGCCCTCGCTGGCGAGCGCGTCGGTGCGCGCCATGATGAAGAACGCGGGATCGGTGCGCGCATCGACCGCCGCCTTGATCCGGTCGACCATCTCGGCCTTGGAGACGAGCTCCTTGCCCGGTCGATGGCCGCAGCGTTTGGCGCCCACCTGGTCCTCGATGTGCATCGCCGCCGCGCCGAACTTGATCACCGACTTCACCGTGCGCGCGACGTTGAAGGCGCTGGCGCCAAAGCCGGTATCGACATCGACCAGCAGCGGCAGGTCGCACGCGTCGGTGATGCGGCGGATGTCGGTGAGCACATCGTCGAGGCTCGAGATGCCGAGGTCGGGCACGCCGAGCGAGCCCGCGGCGACACCGCCTCCCGAAAGGTAGATCGCCCTGAAGCCGCTCGCCTTCGCGAGGATCGCGTGGTAGGCGTTGATCGCGCCCACGATCTGCAGCGGTTTTTCCTCTTGCAGCGCCTGCCTGAATTTTTGTCCGGGAGTCATCGGGGGTCATTCAATCGTTGATTGAAGGTTGAGCACTGGATCTCACCACAGAGGACGCGGAGAACACAGAGGTGGCACAGAGGAAATCCAAAGCCTGCTGGTCATCCGAGACAACGGACCCATGGACACGAATGAATGGCAGTTGCTTTTCCTCTGTGCCACCTCTGTGTTCTCCAGTCCTCTGTGGTGAAAATCAGCGCTCAAAAGAACGCCTCCGCCGCTTCTTCGGGTAACGTAACGCCGGTCACCTTCGCTTTCTGCAGCAGCTCCCAGAAATACCGATAGGTGGCGCGGTCGTGCAGCTCGCCCTGGTACTGGATCGGTCCCCAGTTCGCGCGCTGGGCGGCCAGTAGTATTTCCGAAGCGTCGGCAACCTCGCCGAGGTCGGGCTTCATCGCATCGACGATCGGCTGGATCTGCGAGGGGTGGATGCTCCACATGCGCAGGAAGCCGAACTCGGTGCGCGCCCGCCACGCGTCGCGGAAGACGTTGTAGGGGCTCTTGAGATCGAGCGACACGTTGTGCGCCGGCACGACGCCATGGGCATGCGCCGCCGCGGCCACCTCGGCCTTGGCGCGCACGATCAGCGGATGCTCGAACTGCCCAGGCGAGCGCATGTTGATGGCGCTCACCGCGCCGTGAAAGCCACTGACGAAATCCATCAGCCCGAAGTCGAGCACCTGCACGTTGGCGAGCTGCGCGATCGCGTAGGCATCGTGGAGCGCGCCGTGGGTCTCGATCAGCACGTGCACCGGGATCTCGCGCTTCACCTTGCGCTTTGCCGCCACCTCGCGGATGTAGGCGATCATCCGCGCGGCGTGGTCGGCCGAGGTGGATTTCGGCAGCGTGAGGTAGGCGATTACCCGGCCCGCGCCGCCGACCAGGATGTCGACGTCCTTTTCCCAGTGCGCGTGGGTGTAGTCGTGGATGCGCGCGCCGGCCATGGAGTGCGTGTTGCGCGCCGAATTCATCATCTCGACGATCATCTCGGCGTGCTGCTTCTCCTTGCCCGCCTCGGCCCCGTCCTCGCAATCGCAGGTGATGTCGAAGATCGGCCCGAGCTTCGCCTGCAGCTCGAGCGCCTTGCCGATCAGCTTCTCGCTGCCGGCAAAATGCTCGCACGCCGCGATCACGGGGAACGACTTCTCCCCCGCGAACAGGGCTTCCCGGGGGTGCGGGACGTTGGATGGGCTGGGCGTGGAAGGCATGGGTGCTCCGGGGAGGTGTCTATTTTAGGCGTTTTGCCGCCGGGGAATGAGCACCGAGTAGTCGAGGTCGAGGACGACAGCTGTTTTCTTATCGTCGGGGACCGGCGCGGGCAGCTCGCCGAGCAGCATGTTCTTCACCCCGATCATGCGCAGGCGCAAGGCCCCGAGATCGCTCCGCCCGGGAAGCTCGTCGCGTGCGGTGACGACATGGCGGCAATACAGCGTGTCTCCGGCAAAGCTGGGGTTCGAATGCGTGCCCCCATGGATCGCGGCGATCGCGAACGCGTTCTCCAGTCCGTCGTACGAAAGCGCGCGGCACACCGAGATCACATGCCCGCCATAGATGAGCCGCCGGCCGAACTGGTTCGACTTGCCGATGAACGCGTCGAAGTGGATGCGCGCGGTGTTCTGGTAGAGGCGGGTGGCAAGCATGTGGTCCGACTCTTCCAGCGTCATGCCGCCCGGGTGGTCGATCACCTGGCCGGGCGTGTAATCCTCCCAGAGACGGCCGTTCGCGAGGGCCGCCGGCTTGAGAAACGCCGGCACGCGCAAATCCGCGACGGCAACGGCATCGGGCAACTGCGGAATGCTCGCCGCGCCCGCGCTCGCGCCGTGGCGCATCGAGACCATCACCCAGCGTGCCCAGGTGAGCACCTCCGCGTCGTCCTGGTCGAGCGCGCGCGACCGGACATAGACGACGCCCGCCTTGCCGCTGGAGTTGACTTTCGTGCCGATCACTTCGGATTCGCAGCGGATCGTGTCTGCGGCGTACACCGGCTTCACGAAGCGCACGTCGGCATAGCCCAGGTTCGCGACCGCGTTGTACGAGATATCGGGAACGGTCTTTCCGAAGGCGACGTTGAAGACGAGCAGGTCATCGATCGGGCACGCGCGGTGGCCGAGCGCACGGGCGAGGGGAGCGGCGCAGTGCAGCGGCGCCCGCGCGCCGGTGAGCGCGATGTACATCGCGGCATCGCCCTCGGTGAGCGTGCGCGGCGTGGCATGGCGGAAGCGCCGGCCGACCGAATAGTCCTCGAAGAAATAGCCTTCGAGCGGGCGCGGCGCGGGCGCGTCGTTCACCGGCCCGCTTCCAGCTTCTCGATCATGTCGGCGAGTGCCAGCAGGCGCTTGGCCGCCTGCACGTGGTGTCCCTCGACCAGGCGGCCGTTCACCACCACCGTGCCACGGCCCTCCTGGTGGGCCTTCTCGAGCGCGTCGATCACTTCGACCGCGGCGGCGAGATCATGCGGCTTGGGCGTGAACGCGTCGTTGCAATAGGGGAGCTGGAACGGGTGCACCAGGCTCTTTCCGTCGAATCCGAGGTCGCGCGCGAGGCGGCAGGCGTACTCGAAGGACTGCATGTCCTTCAGGTCGGTCGAGATGCCGTCGACCACCGCGCGATCGTAGGCGCGCCCGGCGAGCAGCACGTGCGCGAGGCTATGGGCGACGGCGACACGATCGGGCGTGCGCCGCCCGTGCAGCTGGTTCAGCAGGTCGGAAGTCGCCATCACGATGCAGGCGATGCGATCGGACGCCGCGGCGATCTCCTCCGCGCGCAGCACGCCGATCGGGCTCTCGATCATCAGCATGATCGGCAGGTGGCTCCCGCCGTGCGCGTCGAGCAGGGTGAGCGCCTCGGCGACGTCGTTCTTCGACTCGATGTTGGGGAAGAGCAGGGCGTCGGCGCCGGTGCGTGCCACCGCGATCACGTCCTCGCGGCCCCAGGGCGAGTCGAGGTCGTTCACGCGAATCACGACCTCGCGGCGACCGTAACCTCCGGCAAGCACCGACTCGACCACGTTCCTGCGCGAATCGATCTTCTTCTCGACCAGGATCGGGTCTCCCAGGTCGAGGATCACCGAATCCACCCGCAGCGTGCGCGCCTTGTTGAGGTAGCGCGTGTCGCACCCCGGGACATACAGCATCGAACGGCGCGGCCGGTAGTAGGGGTTCATTCTTCTATCTTATATAAGACACGGTGAAAAAGCTATGGTAGCATCCCGAAAGCATGAAGAAATCCGTCGCCACGCCCTCGTTCCGGCCACTATACGAGCAGATCAAGATCCTGCTCACGCAGAGCCTGGTCGCGGGCGAATGGAAACCCGGCGAGGCGATCCCGTCGGAGATCGAGCTCGCGGCGCGCTTCCGCGTGAGCCAGGGCACGGTGAGGAAGGCGATCGACGAGCTCGCCTCCGAGCACATCCTGCTGCGCCGCCAGGGCAAGGGCACGTTCGTCGCGTCGCACAACGAGCCGTCCTATCAATATCGCTTCCTGCACGTCACGCCCGATTCGGGCGAGAAGCTGCTGCCGAAGAATCTCTTCTTCGACCTCGAGCGCGGCAAGGCGAGCGACGAGGCGGCGCGCGCGCTCGGCTTGAAGACGGGAGCGGCCACGCTCGGCTTCAAGCGCGTGATGTCGTTCGCGGGCCGCCCGACGATCCTCGACGAGATCGTGTTCGAGGCGAGCCAGTTTCCCGGCCTCACGCTCGCCGAGCTCGAGGAATTCAACGGCTCGGTGTACAGCTTCTACGAGACGGTGTTCGGGGTGCGCATGATCCGCGCCGAGGAGCGGCTGCGCGCGGTCGCGGCCGACAGCTTCGCTTCCGCGCACCTGAAGGTCGCGGTCGGAACGCCGCTGCTGTGCGTCGACCGCATCGCGTTCACCTACGGCGACAAGCCGGTCGAGTGGCGCCGCGGGCTGTGCCTCACCGAGGGTTTCTCCTATAACCCCGAGTGGCCATGAATTGCGGGGTCAGACTCCACAATGACGCTTTACACTTGAGGAGTCTGACCCCGCAATTCAAAAACGATCTAGAATCCAAAACTGCCCACAGGACAAGAAAATGAGTTCCGCGCCCACGCCGCGACCGGCTCAGTCTCGCAGACCGAAATACTACGACCTGAACCTGGCGCACCTCCCGCCACCCGGGCTCGTTTCGATCCTGCATCGCATTTCCGGGGCGTTGCTGTTCTTTCCGCTCCTGCCGTGCCTGCTCTACCTGCTGCAGGCGACACTCGCATCCGACGACGGCTTCTCGCGCTGGCTCGAGTATTTCGACAAGCCGCTGGTGAAGCTCGTGCTGCTGGGCGTGACCTGGCTCTATGCGCACCATTTCTTCGCCGGCATCCGCTACCTGCTGCTCGACCTGCACATCGGCATCGAGAAGGCGCCGTCGAGAACCTCGGCGTGGATCGTGCTCGTGCTCGGCCTGGTCGCGACGATCCTGATCGGGTGGCGGCTGTGGTGAACCGATCGCTCAAGACTCCGGTCGGCGCCCACTACGGGCTTGGCGACTGGCTGCTGCAGCGGCTCACCGCCGTGGTGATGGCGGTGTACACCGTGGTGTTCGCCGGATGCATCCTCTATCGCCCGGTGGGCAGCTGGGTGGAGTGGCACGCGCTCTTCACGGGCACGTTCTTCCGCCTCTTCACGATGCTCTTCTTCGCCGCGCTGCTCTATCACGCGTGGGTCGGCATGCGCGACATCCTGATGGATTACCTGCACGCGACCGGCATCCGCCTCGCCGCGCAGGCGCTCGTCGGCGTGGTGCTCCTGCTCTATCTCATCTGGTCGGCCTCGATCCTCTGGGGGCGATGACACCATGACGCCTCCCATCCGGAAATTCGACGCGGTGATCGTGGGCGCCGGCGGCGCCGGCCTGCGCGCCGCCCTCGAGCTCGCGAGCGCGGGCCTCAAGGTGGCGGTGCTCTCCAAGGTCTTCCCGACGCGCTCGCACACGGTCGCCGCGCAGGGCGGCATCGGTGCCGCGCTCGGCAACATGGGCGAGGACAACTGGCTCTGGCACATGTACGACACGATCAAGGGATCCGACTACCTCGGCGACCAGGACGCGATCGAGTTCATGTGCCGCATGGCGCCGGAAGTCGTGATCGAGCTCGAGCATTACGGCATGCCGTTCGACCGCAACGACAACGGCACGATCTACCAGCGCCCGTTCGGCGGCCACTCGGCGAACTTCGGCGAGAAGCCGGTGCAGAGGAGCTCCTGCGCGGCAGACCGCACCGGCCACGCCATGCTGCACGCGCTCTACCAGCGCAACGTGCACTCGAAGACGCAGTTCTTCGTCGAGTGGATGGCGCTGGACCTGATTCGCGACTCCGAGGGCCGCGTGCTCGGGGTGACCGCCCTCGAGATGGAGACCGGCGAGGTCGTGATCTTCCAGGGCAAGGCGGTGCTCTTCGCCACCGGCGGCGCCGGGCGCATCTTCCACTCCTCGACCAACGCCTTCATCAATACCGGCGACGGCCTGGGGATTGCGGCGCGTGCCGGCATCCCGCTCGAGGACATGGAGTTCTGGCAATTCCACCCCACCGGCGTGGCCGGCGCGGGCGTGCTCATCACCGAGGGCGTGCGCGGCGAGGGCGGCTACCTCCTCAACAAGAACGGCGAGCGCTTCATGGAGCGCTATGCGCCGACGATGAAGGACCTCGCCTCGCGCGACGTGGTCTCGCGCGCGATGGCCACCGAGATCAAGGAAGGGCGCGGCCTGGGCGAGCACGGCGAATACGTGTTGCTCAAGCTCGACCACCTCGGCCACGAGACCATCGAGAAGCGCCTGCCCGGCATCCGCGAGATCGCGCAGAAGTTCGCGAACGTCGATCCGGTGAAGGATCCGATCCCGGTCGTTCCCACGGTGCACTACCAGATGGGCGGGATCCCGACCAATTACCACGGTGAAGTCGTGGTGCCGCGCGGCGGCGACAAGGAAGCGGTGCTTCCCGGGCTCTACGCCGCCGGCGAGTGCGGCTGCGCTTCGATCCACGGGGCCAACCGCCTGGGCACGAATTCGCTCACGGACCTCCTCGTGATGGGCAAATCGGCGGCCGATTCGATGCTGGCGTACATCCGCGGCGAAGGCGCCACGCTTCGCGATCTGCCGCCTCACGCCGGCGAAGCCTCCCGGGCGCGCGTCGCCCGCCTCGATTCGCAGACGGGCGGCGAGGACGTGAGCGAGGTGCGCGGCGAGATCCAGCTCACCATGCAGGCGCATTGCGGCGTCTTCCGCTTCCCCGATCTCCTGCAGCAAGGCGTGCAGAAGATCCGCGCGGTCTGCGAGCGCGTGCGCCGCACGCAGATCAAGGACAAGTCGAAGGTGTTCAACACCGCGCGCATCGAGGCGCTCGAGCTGGACAACCTCGCGGAAGTCGCGCGCGCGACGATCGTCTCGGCCGA
>JANPHA010000148.1:0-16010 GCA_031424255.1 Burkholderiales bacterium
TCGCGAGCGTGCGACATGCGCCCTACTTGACCACCACCTGCGACTCGACCTTGCTTACGCCGTCCTGGCGCTGCGCGAGATTGGTCGCGATCGTGATCTGGTCCTGGGACTTCGCCGTGCCGGTGAGAACGACCGTGCCGGCGTCGGTCTTCACCTGGATGTCGGCGTCCTTCATGCCGCTGTCGGCGGCGATCGCCGCCTTCACCTTGCCGGTGGTCACGGTGTCGGTGACGACATTGCCACCGGTGCTCGAAGAAGTGGAGGTCGAGGTGCCGGCGGGAGCGGCCGCGGTCGTGGCCGTGCCCGGCGATGACGTATCGGCGGTGGTGGTTGTCGTCGTGGTGGAGCTGGCGGGCGGGTTCGAGGCGGACGCGCCGGAATTGTTGTACGCGGTGTTCGGGCGGTTGCATCCCGCGGCGAGCGCGGTAACGGCGATGACGGCTGAAGCAAGGACGATGCGTTTCATGGGATCTCCAGGGGGTGGGACGGTGGAAGCGATTAACGACCTTTTTATTGTTCGCATAACCCGTGCCAATCGCCGAGGGTTGAAAATCACGCCCATTGCGCGATGCAGCGGAGTTATTTGCCGGGTTGCGGAAAGACTTTCCGCGCGTGCGGCTGCGACCGGGCGTCGATGTCGATTGGGCCGCGCGCCATTCGACTAGCGGTATTCGAACCTGCAAGGAGAGTGTCTTGGGACCAGGATGCGCGATCGCGGCCGTGCTGCGGGCGGCGGGCGGAAACGTACTGTCACGTCCCGGAAACCGGCAATCGGTTATCGTGGAGCACGGACGACCGGAACCAGGATCGCGTGTTCTTCAGCTACGCCCTTCACGGGGACGCCACCAAGTGACGCCGCCTCAAGCCGCGCAGCCAGCGCGGGAGGCGGTCGATGCGATTTATCGCGGCGAGTCGCGGCGCGTGCTCGCCACGCTGATCCGCCTGCTCGGCGACTTCGACCTGGCCGAGGAAGCGCTGCACGACGCGTTCATCGCGGCGGTCGAGCAGTGGCCGGACGACGGCATCCCCGCGAATCCGCGCGCCTGGCTGGTCTCGACCGGGCGCTTCAAGGCGATCGACAAGATCCGGCGGCGCGCGCGCTTCGATGTGTCGCTCGAGGACGTCGCCGAGCAGATCGACGAGGCGAGCGATCCCGCCTCTTTCGAGGACCATGAAGGCGTGGAGGACGACCGGCTGCGGCTCGTCTTCACCTGCTGCCACCCGGCGCTCGCGCCCGACGCGCAGGTCGCGCTCACGCTGCGCGAGGTCTGCGATCTCACGACCGAGGAGATCGCGCGCGCCTACCTCGTGACCCCAAGCACGGTCGCGCAGCGCATCGTGCGCGCGAAGAACAAGATCCGCGAGGCGCGCATTCCGTACGAGGTGCCCGCGCGCGGCGCGCTTCCCGACCGGCTCGACAGCGTGCTGCGCGTGATCTACCTCGTGTTCAACGAGGGCTATCTCGCATCCTCGGGCGCCACGCTCACGCGGCACGACCTCTCGGGCGAGGCGATCCGGCTGGGCCGGCTGCTGGTGGCATTGCTGCCGGAACCCGAAGCCGTCGGGCTGCTCGCGCTCATGCTGCTGCAGGAATCGCGCAGGGCGGCGCGAACCTCGCCGTCGGGCGAGCTGGTGCTGCTCGGCGACCAGGACCGCGCGCTGTGGAATCGCGCGCAGATCGCGGAGGGCTCGGCGCTGGCGCGAGGTGCGCTCGCGTCGCGGCATTTCGGGCCGTACACGCTGCAAGCGGGGATCGCGGCGGTGCATGCGGAGGCCCCGCGGGCCGAGGCCACCGACTGGGCGCAGATCGTCGGGCTCTACGACGTTTTGCTGCGCGCCGATCCATCGCCGGTCGTGGAGCTCAACCGCGCGGTCGCGGTCGCGATGCGCGACGGTCCGGCGGGCGGCCTGGCGCTGATCGACGCGCTGCTCGCGCGCGGCGACCTGGACGACTACTATCTCGCCCACTCGGCTCGCGCGGACCTGTGCCGGCGGCTCGGGATGGCGGCGCAGGCGCGCCAATCCTACAGCCGCGCGCTGGAGCTCACCCGGCAGGCGTCGGAGCGCCGCTTCCTGGAGCAGCGCATGGCCGAGCTCGAAAAATAATCGACCCGGCTGTCGAAACGCGGGTTCGCCGTTCGACCAGGGAAAAGGACCGCTCGACCATGGCACCCAACGCACCACCCCAGGAGGCTTTCATGGCTGTGCATAAGTCCCTGTTTCCGAGGATCGCCCGGGTCAAGCCCGGCGAGTACGTGGTGTTCTCGTGGATCACCTACAAGTCGATCGTGGTGGCCTGAGCGCGCGCGATGAAATACCTGTGCCTGATCTACCTCGACGAGGCAAGGATGGCGGCGCTGCCCGCCGCCGAGATGGACGCGCTCAACGCGGGGCATCTGGACTACAACGACGCGCTGCGTGCGAGCGGCCATTTCGTCGAGGCCGAGGCGCTCGAGCCGGGCGCACGGGCGGCCACCATCCGCTTTCGCAACGGCAAGCCGGCGATTACCGACGGGCCCTTCGCGGAGACCAAGGAGCAGGTCGCCGGCTTCTACCTGGTCGAGGCGCGCGACCTCGCGGAGGCGGTCGGGATCGCGGCGAAATTTCCGTCCGCCTCGCTCGGTCGCGTGGAGGTGTGGCCCACGCGGCAGCTCGTCGTCGAAGGGAGGCGGCCCTGAAGTACCTGTGCCTTGTATACGTCGAGGAAAGGAGCCTCGAGATTTTGTCCGAACGCGATCTCGGCGCGTTCATGGGCGAGTGCGGCGCGTGGGTCGAGGAGCTGGAGGAGGGCGGCCGGCACGTGTCGTCGCTCGGCCTGCAATCCGTGCGCACGGCCACCACCGTGCGGCAGCGCGGCGGCAAGGTCTCGCTCACCGACGGGCCGTTCGCGGAAACCAAGGAGCAGCTCGGCGGGTTCACGCTGCTCGACGCGCGCGATTTGAACGAGGCGCTGCAGATGGCCGCGCGGCTTCCCGCCGCGCGCATCGGAAGCGTCGAGGTGCGCCCGGTGCTCGAGCCGGGCGCGGAATTCACGACCGCGCTCGATCGCAAGATCGGAAGCGCAATGGAAAGGAAGGGACGATGAAATATCTTTGCCTCGGGTACTACGACGAGAAGAAGTTCGACGCGTTGCCGAAGGATGAGGTCGACGCGATCGTGAGCCAGTGCCGGGCGCACGACGAGGCGCTGCGCAGGAGCGGCCATCTTCTCACGGTGGCATCCCTCGAATCGCCGCGGCGGGCGGCCTCGCTGCGGCCGGACAAGGGGCGGGCCTCGATGACCGATGGTCCCTTCACCGAGACCAAGGAGCAGATCGGGGCGTTCTTCCTGATCGAGGCGAAGGACATGGAGGAGGCGGTGCGCATCGCCTCGTTGCACCCGGCCGCGCGCCTGGGCGAGAAGGTGGGTTGGGGGGTCGAGGTGCGCGGGATTGGCTTCGAGACCGGCGGCACGAAGGAATGACGAAAAAGGCGGCCGGCCCTGTCGATTTCGCGAGTCCGCATTCGACTGGAGAGGGAAGGCCCGGAGTTCCCGGACCATAAGGAGACAAGACGATGCGATACATGGCGATCTACAGGAAGCAAGAGGGCGCCGCGATGCCCACCGCGCAGGAGATGGAAGAAATGCGGGTGTTCACCGATGAGCAGACGAAGGCCGGCATCCTGATCGCGAGCGGCGGCTGCCTGCCGAGCGCGCTGGGCGCGCGCGTGCGCGCCTCCGCGGGAAGGTTGAGCGTGACCGACGGGCCCTTCACCGAGACGAAGGAACTGATCGCGGGCTTCGCGATTCTCGAATGCGCCTCGAAGGCCGAAGCGATCGAGAGTGCGAAGCGCTTCCTCAAGGTCGCGCGCGGCGACGGCGAGTGCGAAGTGCGCCAGATGTTCCAGTAGCAGCCAACCGACAAGGAGCGATGACGATGCGTTTCATGGTGATGGTCAAGGCCACGAAGGATTCGGAAGCCGGTGTCATGCCGACCGCGCAGCTGCTCGCCGACATGACGAAGTTCAACGAGGAGCTGGTGAAAGCCGGCGTGATGCTCGCGGGCGACGGGCTGCAGCCGAGCTCGAAGGGCGCGCGCGTGCGTTTCTCCGGAGCCAAGCGCACGGTGATCGACGGACCGTTCGCGGAGACCAAGGAGCTGGTCGCCGGCTTCTGGGTGTGGCAGGTGAAGTCGAGGGAGGAAGCGATCGAATGGGTCAAGCGCTGCCCCAATCCGATGCCCGGCGATTCCGAGATCGAGATCCGCCAGCTATTCGAGGCGGAAGATTTCACCTCGAACGAATCGATGCAGGAAGCCTTCACCGCGCTCGCCCGCGCGAAATGATCGTCCCCCCAATGACAAGGAACCGCCATGCAGCTTGACAGCTACCTGTTCTTCGACGGCACCTGCGCTGAGGCGATGCGTTTCTACGAACGCACGCTCGGCGGGAAGATCGAGATGATGATGACCCACGCGCAATCGCCGATGGGGGCCCAGGCCTCGGCCGCGAACGCGAACCGCATCCTGCATGCTCGCCTCGTGATCGACGGCCACGCATTGATGGCCTCCGACGCGATGGCCGGCGAGCCGTACGGGGGAATGAAGGGGTTCAAGCTTTCCCTCGGCTACAGGACGGTCGCCGAGGCGCGCAAGGCGTTCGACGCGCTCGCCGCCGGCGGGAAAGTGGACATGCCGATGGAGAAGACCTTCTGGGCGGAAGCCTTCGGCATGGTGGTCGACCGCTTCGGCACGCCGTGGATGGTGAGCGGACCCGCGGTCCCGATGTAGGGGAAGAGGAAAATGCTCAAGACAATCGCCATTGCAGTCGCCGTTGTCGTCGCGGGCGTGCTCATCCACGCCGCCACCAAGCCGGATACGTTCCGCGTGCAGCGCGCGGCGACCATCCAGGCCCCACCCGAGAAGATCTTCGTGCTGGTGAACGACTTCCGCAACTGGGGCGCCTGGTCGCCGTACGAGAGCGCATGGTGGGCAAGGACTTCGAATCGGGCCTGGCCAACCTGAAGGCGGCCAAGGAAAAAGGATGATCCTCGTAACGTAGACTTGCCGGATGCAGCCGATCCTTTCGATCACCAATCTCTCGAAGACGTACGCATCGGGCCTGCAGGCGCTGAAGAAGGTCGACCTCGAGATCGCGCAGGGCGAGATCTTCGCGCTGCTCGGTCCGAACGGCGCGGGGAAGACGACGCTCATCAGCATCGTGTGCGGCATCGTCACTCCCGGCAGCGGCACGGTCGTCGCGGGCGGCCACGACATCATCGGCGACTATCGCGCGGCGCGCGCCCTGATAGGGCTCGTTCCCCAGGAGCTGCACACCGACGTGTTCGAGACGCCGTGGCGAACGACGACATTCAGCCGCGGCCTCTTCGGGCTTTCCCCGAGCCCCGCGCACATCGAGCGCGTGCTGCGCGAGCTCTCGCTCTGGGAGAAGCGCAACGATCGCATCCTCACGCTCTCCGGCGGCATGAAACGCCGCGTGATGATCGCGAAGGCGCTCGCGCACGAGCCGCGCATCCTGTTCCTCGATGAGCCGACCGCGGGCGTGGACGTGGAGCTGCGCCGGGACATGTGGGCGCTGGTGCGCCGACTGCGCGAGGGCGGGGTGACGATCATCCTCACCACGCACTACATCGAGGAGGCCGAGGAGATGGCCGATCGCATCGGCGTGATCAACAAGGGCGAGCTCATCGTGGTCGAGGAGAAGGCGAAGCTGATGAAGAAGCTCGGCAAGAAGCAATTGACGCTGCACCTCGATTCGCCGCTCGCGGCGATCCCCCCCGGGCTCGCGCGCTGGCCGCTCGTGCTGAAATCCGGGGGCAGGGAGATCGAGTACACGTACGACGCGCACGAGGAGAAAACCGACATTCCCGAGCTGCTCAAACGCGTGGCCGAGCTCGGCATCGGCTTCCACGACCTCGACACCCGCCAGAGCTCGCTCGAGGACATCTTCGTGAGCCTCGTGTCCGAGCGCGCGACGGCGGCGCAATGAGCGCGGCCGCCTTCAACCGCCACGGGGTGATGGCGATCTATCGCTTCGAGATGGCGCGCGCGTTCCGCACGCCGCTGCAGAGCTTCCTCACGCCGGTCATCACCACGTCGCTCTATTTCGTCGTGTTCGGCGCGGCGATCGGCTCGGGCATGAGCCAGGTGGGCGGGGTGCCGTACGGGGCGTTCATCGTCCCGGGCCTGGTGATGCTTTCGATCTTCACCGAGAGCATCGCCAACCCGTCGTTCGGCATCTACTTCCCGAAATTCCCCGGCACGATCTACGAGCTGCTCTCGGCGCCGGTCTCGGCGTTCGAGATCGTGCTCGCCTATGTCGGCGCGGCCGCCACCAAGTCCGTCCTGCTCGGCCTCATCATCCTCGCCACCGCGAACTTCTTCGTGCCGGTCACGATCCTGCACCCCGGCTGGATGATCGCCTTCCTGGTGCTCACCGCGGCGACCTTCTGCCTGTTCGGGTTCGTGATCGGCGTCGTCTCGCAGGGCTTCGAGCAACTGCAGTTCGTGCCGATGCTGGTGATCACGCCGCTCACGTTCCTCGGCGGGGCGTTCTACTCGATCGACATGCTGCCGCCCGCATGGCGCACGGTGAGCCTCTTCAATCCGGTGGTGTATCTCATCAGCGGGTTCCGCTGGGCCTTCTATGGCATCGCCGACGTCGATGTCGGCGTGAGCCTGGGTGCCACGCTGGGTTTCTTCTTCGCGTGCCTCGCCGTCGTGGCCTGGATCTTCAGGACGGGATACCGGCTGAAGAGTTGAGCCGACGAGGCCGGCCGTGCACACCGCACAGGCGGGTTATCGCAGGTCAATCCCCGTGCGAACGGCCGCCATCCACCTGGTCGCGTATCTCGCCGGCGGGGAAAGCCGTGCTGTGCATATTGGCGTAGGCGGCGCCCGCGCGGATCGCGCTGATGACTTCGGCAAGTTCGCCCGGTGCGATGCCTTGCGCCGTGGGTCCCACCACGCTCGCCGCGGTCCATGTGCCGGTCACCGTTCCGGCGGGCGTCGGGCAAGTGGGCGTGCCGGCCGGGCCGTTGCCGAGATTCGAGCAGATGAAGACCATGACGCCGCCGTTCACGGCGCGCCGGCCCAGGTGCAGGTGCGCCTGGAGCAATGGAGTCACGAAGCCCGAGTACTTCAACTGATAGTCGATCCTGGTTTCATCCTTGCTGATCTTCGCGTCGAATTCAGCCTTGGCAGGGCTCGAGAGCGTCGGCACCTCGTTGTAGCCGCTGAGATCGGCATCGAGGTTATCGTTCGCCGCGACCGGCAATGCCGCGAGTGACGAAAGAGCAAGCAAGCCGGGAGCAGCGCGCGTCAGAAATCCGTGTTTCATACGTTCCTCCTTGAATGTCGAGAACGGCTCGTCCGCGCGCGCGGCTCTTGATGGCCACTGGCTACGCATTGCCCTGGGAATGGCGCGCGCGGCTGGATGTGCGCTATCGATGTGAACAGAGGGGCGGCGAGAGGTATTCCAGCTCGGCCTTGGACACTCGCTCAAGGGTGCACATCGAAAGCGTCCACCACGACGTAGGAACCATCGGTGTTCACGACTTCAATCGTCAGCGTATGCGCGGCGTTGGTCAATCCATCCGCCCGGAAGACGGTCATCTGGTAACCCTCGATCGGGTATGACTGATTGAGCTTCACTTCCTTCACGAAAGCGCCGTCGAGGGAAACCCTGGCAACCCCGCCGGCGCTTCCCTTTTCGCAGCCGATCCAGCTCACCGAGGTCCCGGTGAAGCTGAAGGTCGCCGTCGTGCCTGGGATGTTGGATGTGGCCGTCGTGCCTTCGCTCCAGACCCGGGCTTCGTTGTCGCGAGTCCAGGTGCCCACATAGCGAATCGACGGATCGTATTCCTCGTAGCGCCTTCCCGGCGTCGTCACATCGAACGCGTCAACGACGACCCTGGCGGCGGTCGATGAGGCGTCTTTCCGGCCCGTCGCCTGGATCGTCAACGTGTGGTTCGCATCGGCGAGTCCCGTGGCCGTGTACACCACCGGCTGGTACTTGGCGGTCGGGGAATACATGTTGACCTCGCTCGGCGTGCCGCCGTCCACCTGCACGGTCGCAATGCCGGCGTCCGGGCCGCGATAGCCGATCCAGCCGATCGCCGTTCCGCGGAAGGGCAGCGTCATGGTCTCGCCCGCTGCCTGGGTTTCCTGCGCGGTGACAGGCAGCTCGGGCAGGTTCGAGACGCCGCTGCCGCTCCAGTTGAAGGAGTTGCTCGACTTGATCCAGCCGGCGCTGAATTTGAGGTCTGGGTTCGTGTCCTGCCAATGCGACACGGTCGCACCCGGCTGCACGTCGAAGGCATCCACCACGACCGCGTTCGATGACGCCTGGCCGTCCTGGCGGCCCGTTACCGTGATCGTCAGCGTATGCCGGCCGTCGGTGAGGTCGCTGATCGTGACGATGGGAGTGTGGATCTCGTCGGTCGGGTGGACGAACAAATCGACTTCCCTGGCGGGGCCTCCATCCACGCTGACCGAGGCGATTCCCATGCCTCGGCCGCGGCTGCCGAGCCATCGGATGGAAGTCCCGGTGAAGGTGATCGAGGCTGTCGCCCCGGCCGCGCTCGATTGCATGGCGGAGCCTCCGCTCCACCCCCAACTCGAATCGCTCTTCGTCCATGCGCCGCTCAGGGTCACCGCCGCATCGGATTCCTCGACGCGCATGCCGGCGGTGGGGAGCGTGGGGGCGGTGGGGAGCGTAGGAGGGCTACTGGCACCCGATCCGGAAGAGCCCCCGCCGCCACCGCCGCACGAAGCGAGCAAGCTCGAAAGCAACAGGACAACGACGAGTGGCATGCAGCGGGTCATGGACCGCCTTGTGAGCGAATTAAGCCATGCTAGGCGGCCCGCAGCTTCATCGCCGTCGGATCACACGAACACTCGTTGTAAGAGTTTGCCGATTCGTGGATGCGTGCTGTGCCCCCTCGGGGGGACCCATCACGTCAAGTTGACATAATACAAATTATGCGCCCTTCAGGGGCGGGCGGAATTCAGCCTTCGAACGACCCGATGAACTCGTCCAGGCGCGCCACCTCCTCGAGGAAGCTGTCCATCTGCAGCGCCACGGTGCCCCAGTCGTTGGCGCGGCACGCCCGCTCGAGGCGCTCGCAGACGTCGGCGAGCGCGGTGGCGCCTACGGTCTTGCTCGCGCCCTTGATGCGGTGCGATGCGTGCGTCACCTGCGCGATATCCGCCTTGCGCACGGCCTCCTTGAGCAGCGTCGTGTCTTCGGCGTTGTAGCGATGGAACCTGAGCAGGATGTCGCGCGCGAGGGCCTCGTCCCCGGCGGAAATCTCGGCCAGAACGCCGTCGTCTATCGGACTCGCCGCGGATCGCGCCGCCGAGGGCGAAAGCCACCGGCGGATCTTCTCGCCGAGCTTGCCGAGCTCGATCGGCTGGGCCAGGCAGTCGTCCATCCCCGCTGCGGCGCAGCGCTGTGCCGCCGCGTCCAGGGGCTCGCCGGTGCAACCGATCACCGGCGTGCGCATTCGCCGCTCGAGCGACTCTGCCGCGCGAATGCAGCGCGTGAGCTCGTAGCCATCCATCTCGGCCATGTCGCAGTCCGTGACCACGAGCTTGAAGCGCCCCGAGCGCCACATTTCGAGTGCGACCCGGCCGTTCTCGGCGAGCTCGCCCGAGTAGCCCAGCATGTTGACCTGGCGCATGAGGATCAGGCGGTTCACCGGATGGCCGGCCACCAGGAGGAGCAACTCGTCGCTTGCCGCCTCTTGCGTGCTCTCGGGCGCGATCCGCAGCGCCCCGAACGCGGTCGCGCCGCGCTGCGTCAACGCATGCACTGTGGCGGTGTCCGCGGAAGGACTGCGCTCGGCGATCTTGAGGCGCAAGGTCAGCATCATCCTCGTTCCCCGGCCGGCCTCGCTTGCGACCGCCACCGTGCCGCCCATCATCGCGGCGAGCTGCTGGCAGATCGCGAGGCCCAGGCCGATCCGCCCGCCGCCCTGCGCCCCCTCCTCGTTCACCGGCTTGAACGGCTTGAACAGGCGCTTCTGGTCTTCAAGAGAGATTCCGACGCCGGTATCCGAGACGCTGAAGCGCACGACCTCGTGGCCGTCGCGGCGCTCGAGCCGATCGGCGCGAATCTCGATGCGTCCCTGCCGCGTGAACTTGATCGCGTTGTCCACGAGGTTGCTCAGGACCTGGCGCAGGCGCAGGGAATCGACCACCACGGCGGGGCTGATGCGCTCGTCGGTGTGGTGCGCGAGGATGAGTCCCCTGCCGCTCGCGTTGGCGAAATAGAGGCTCGCGACGCTCGCGACCAGCTTCGCGATGGACGTCACTTCGGGCGCGAGGCCGAGCTTGCCGGATTCGATCTTCGAATAGTCGAGGACGTCCTCGACGGTACGCAACAACGACCGGCCGGATTCCTGCACCGCCTCGAGCATCATCACCTGGTCGCGATCGAGCGGCGTGCGCGCGAGCAGCTGGAACATGCCGAGCACTCCGTGCAGCGGCGTGCGGATCTCGTCGCTCATGGTCGCGAGGAAGTCGGACTTGGCCTGGCTCGCGGCGTCGGCGGAGCGCAATGCCAGCGCCGCACGGTTGATCTCCGTGCAGTCGCGGATCACGGCCATGATCCGCAGGATGGCCCCGCTCTCGTCGCGGATGGGAACGAGCGTGAACCAGAGGTTGCGGTGGCCCGCGGGAAAGTCCACGTCCTCGGAAAAGCTGATGGAGGTGCCGCGCGTTATGCAGCGTTGTGCATTGCGAACGATGGCCTCCACCGTTTCGGGGGGAGCCACTTCATCGAGGTAACGGCCCACGATGTCGGCGTTCGCATGACCCGAGAGCTCGCCGTAGGCGCGATTGCCGTCGGCGAACCGGAAGCGCCCCTCGGCGGTTACGTCGAGCAGGATGATGCCGTCCTTGGTGTGGGTAAAGATCTCGTGGTAGCGCGACTCGCTGCGCGCGAGCGTGTTGAACGCCTTGCGCTTCTGCGAGATGGCGACCATCGAGCCGATGCCGACGATGCTCACCAGCGTGGTGAGGAGTGCCGCGAAGATGTAGTAGTCGCGCGCGTGCTCCTGGAATGGCGTGAGCGTCTCCGCGATCGACGTACCCACCGCGACGATGAACGGATACTCGCGTAACGTGCGGTAGCTGTAGAAGCGCGCGACGCCCTCGGCGGGATCGGATCCGACAAAGCTGCCGATCGGGCTGCGCGCATGCTCGGCGAGCAGCCGGCTGGTGTGGGCGTCCTGCTCGAACCTGCCCGCGTCCCCGATGCGCGTCGCGCGCACGATCCCGTCGCGGTGGCCCACGAGGGTGATGAGCCCCTGCTCGCCCAGGTCGTCGCGCTGGTACAGGCGGGTGAAGTAGGCCGTATTGACGTTCGCGAACACGACGCCCGCGAACTCGCCGTTGGGCTTGTCGAGCCGGCGCGCCAGCTGGATCACCCAGCGGTCGGGCGAGGTCTCCCGCGTCGGCTTGCCGATGAACAGCTCGTTGGTCGGCTGCCGGCGCAGGAACTTGAAGAAATCCCGGTCGGCCAGGTTGACTGGGCGGGCGTCGCCGGCCGGGGCGAGGTTGCCGTGCTCGTCGGCGATCTCGATGCGGTCGAAGAGACTGTCGTCGAGCGAGCCCTTGTTTACCAGTGCCTCGATGTCGGGCCGCGCGCGCGCGCGCTCGAACTCGTGCTTGACGAAGCTGAGCGCCTGGTTGGTGCCCTTCAGGGTGCGGATGGTCTGTTCCTCGAGGGCGAGAGCGAGCTTCGCGTTGCGCTTCTCGGCATCGACCACGTCCTGCGAGCGCTCCTCGCCGACGTGCATCCAGGTGAGGATCCAGACGATCGCGATCACCGCGGCGCAGAACAGGCCGATGGCGACATGAACCCGGGAAGACTCGCTCACGCGGGATCCCTGCGATGGGGCTGGTGCGCTCGGTGTGACGGACACGGTCGAAATGTCCTCGTGCAATGGATCGTTGTGCGCTACTTAACCACCATTGGGCCGCCGCTGGCAAGGACGCCCGGGGCGCATCCCCTACAATGGCGGACCATTCTCCCCCCCGTGCGCCGCGCCTTCCGCACGTCGAAGCATCGAGGACATCGCCGTGGAAATCGCCCTCCTGTTCGTCTTGGTCCTGCTGAACGGCGCCTTCGCCATGTCCGAGATCGCGCTCGTCACCTCGCGCAAGGCGCGCCTGCAGCGCTACATCGACGAAGGCGACAAGGGCGCTGGCGTAGCCGTGGAGCTCGGCCAGGAGCCCACGCGGTTCCTGTCGACTGTGCAAATCGGTATCACCTCGATCGGCATCCTGAACGGTATCGTCGGCGACGCGGTGCTGTCGCATCCGTTGAGCCTGTGGCTGCAGTCCCACGGCATGGAAGCCAAGCCGAGCGAATACGCCGCCACCGCGATCGTGGTCGTCACGATCACCTATTTCTCGATCGTGCTGGGCGAGCTCGTGCCCAAGCGCCTGGGCCAGCTCAACCCCGAGGCGATCGCCCGCGTGGTCGCGCGCCCGATCCGCTGGCTCTCGATCGGCGCGAAGCCGTTCGTCATGCTGCTCACCGCCTCGACCTATCTCGTGCTGCGCCTGTTCGGCGTCACGCAGCAGCAGGCGCCCGGCGTCACCGAGGAGGAGATCCACGCGCTGCTGGTGGAAGGCTCGGACCAGGGTGTGATCGAGCACCACGAGCACGCGATGGTGCGCAACGTGCTGCGGCTCGACGACCGGCTGCTGGGCTCGCTGATGGTGCCGCGCGCGGACATCGTCTATCTCGACGCGACCCAGCCGTGGGAGGAAAACGCCAGGCGCATCGAATCGAACGTGCATACGCGCTTCCCGGTGACGCGCGGCGGGCTGCACGAGATCATCGGCGTGGTCACCGCGCGCAACCTCCTCGCCAAGGCATTGAAGGGCGAGAAGCCGGATCTGTCGACCGGGCTGCAGACGCCGGTGTTCGTTCCCGAGAGCCTCACCGGCATGGAGCTGCTCGAGAATTTCCGCTCCTCCGGCACGCAGATCGCGTTCGTGGTCGACGAGTACGGCGAGGTGCTCGGCATGGTCACGTTGAAGGACGTGATGGAAGCGATCACCGGCGAATTCAAGCCGCGCAAGGTCGAGGACGCGTGGGCGATCCAGCGCGAGGACGGATCCTGGCTGCTCGACGGGCTCATCCCGATCCCCGAGCTCAAGGACAAGCTGCACCTGAAAAGCGTGCCGGAAGAGGATAGCGGCCGTTACCACACGCTTGCCGGGCTGCTCATGCTGCAGCTCGGGCGCCTGCCGAGCGAGGGCGACCGCATCACCTGGGAGGAGTGGGACTTCGAGGTCGTCGACATGGACGGCCGCCGCATCGACAAGGTGCTCGCGGGCCGCGCCAGGCCGCTCGTCGTGGAGGGCCCGCCGAATCCCGCCGTGTAAGACGAGTCTGACGGGATTCGCCCGGCGGGAACGCTACTATGGCCCTACCCTGCGCCTTCGCGCCCGGGCCTGGAGCGTCGATGACGGAGGTCTCGATCGGAAAGTCGCGCAGCCCGCAGGTGGGATCCGCCGACAGCGCGGCGCCGCGCGACGACGCCGGGCGCTTTCGCCAGCTCGCCGAAACCATCGCCGCCTTCACCTGGATCGCCGATAGCGAGGGTCACGTGCGCTACGTGAACGATCGCTGGTTCGACTACACCGGCATCGAACGTGACGGGCGCGAGCAGATCATCGCCTCCGGCAATGTCCACCCCGACGATGCGCAGCGCTCGCGCGAGGCCTGGCTTCATGCGGTCGCGCACGGCACCGAGCACCGGCTGGAGGTGCGCATCCGCCGCCGCGACGGCATGTACCGCTGGTTCGAGTCGCGCGCGGTTCCGCTCAAGGATTCCAGCGGGCGCGTCACGCAGTGGTTCGGCGCGACCACCGACATCGACGAGCGCAAGCGGGCCGAGGAAATCGCGGCGTTCATGTCGCGCGCGAGCAGCGAGCTCGCGCAGCTGAGCGACTACCGCGAGACGTTGCGGCGCATCTCGGATTTCGCGATCCCCACGTTCGCCGACTGGTGCGGCATCTTCCTCACCGCGGAGGACGGCAGCGTCGAGCGGCTGAAAGTGAGCAACCAGGATCCCGAACGCGTGCGGCTGCTGCACGCGATGCGCGAGCGCTACCCCTATCGCCCCGACGATCCGATCGGTCCCGGCAAGGTGCTGCGGACCGGTTCGTCGTGCTGGTCGGAAAACATGACGGAGGAGACACTCGCCTCCTTCGCCCACGATGCCACGCATCTCGCCATGCTGAAGCAGCTCAATTTTCGCTCGTGGGTGTGCGTGCCCATCCGCCTGCAGCGCCGGATCGGCGGCGCGATGAGCTTCGTGATGACCGACTCGGGGCGCGTCTACAGCGAGGCGCAGCTGCGCGTGGCCGAGGACCTCGCGCACCGCGTGAGCATCGCCATCGAGAACCATGCGCTCGTCGCCGCGCTGCGCGATTCGGACCAGAGGAAATCGGAGCTGCTCGAGCAGCTGCGCGAGGAGCACCGCCGCAAGGACGAGTTCCTCGCGATGCTCGCGCACGAGCTGCGCAATCCCCTCGCCCCGATCCGCAACTCGGTGCATATCCTGCGCGCGAAGGGCCCGCCCGTTCCCGAGCTGGAATGGGCGCGCGACGTGATCGACCGGCAGGTGCAGCACATGTCGCGGCTGGTGGACGACCTGCTCGACGTCTCGCGCGTGAGCCAGGGCAAGATCGAGCTGCGCCGCGACCGCATGCCGCTTTCCGCGGCGGTGGGAAGCGCGATGGAGGCGTGCCGCCCGCTGATCGAGGAGTCGCGCCACCAGCTCTCGGTATCGATGCCGATGGAGCCGATCCATGTCGACGCGGACCCGACACGCCTGTCGCAAGTGATCGCGAACCTGATCAACAATGCAACCAAGTACACCGATCCGCCGGGGCGCATCTGGGTGAATGTCGACCGCGAAGGCGATCTCGCCGTGATCCGCGTGCGCGATAACGGGATCGGCATCCCGCCCGACATGCTCGCACGGATCTTCGACGTTTTCACGCAGGTCGATCGCTCTCTCGACCGCGCCCAGGGCGGACTCGGCATCGGGCTGACGCTCGCGCGTCGCCTTGTCGAAATGCACGGCGGAACGCTCGAGGCATTCAGCGAGGGGCTCGGCAAGGGCAGCGAGTTCACCGTGCGCCTGCCGCTGCTAGCGCAGGCGCGCGCGCGGCCGCAACAGGAGCCGGAGCCCGTCATCGCCTCCGCGGGGCCGCGTGCGCGCGTCCTGGTCGTGGACGATAACCGCGATGCGGCCGACACGCTCGCGGTCCTGCTTCGCTCCCGCGGGCATGAAGTGCGCACGGCGTACGACGGCGTCGAGGGCGTGGGAGCCGCGAGCGCGTTCAAGCCGGACGTCGTGCTGCTCGACGTCGGCTTGCCAAAGCTCCACGGCCACGACGTCGCGCGCGAGATTCGCCGCCAGCGCGGAGCATCCGTGCTCCTGATCGCGATCACCGGGCTGGGACAGCAGGAGGACCGGCGGCTGTCGAAGGAAGCCGGCTTCGACCATCACCTCACCAAGCCGGCCTCGATCGATACGCTCGAGCGCCTGATCGCGCACGCCGCGATTCAGTAGTCGTTGAGGATCGTCTCGATCTCGCCCGGCCCGACGGGCTTCACCAGGTGGCGGTCGAAACCCGCTTCGCGCGCGCGGTTGCGATCGTCTTCCTGCCCCCACCCGGTGACCGCGACCAGCACGCATTCGGAAGTGCCGGGATCGCTGCGCAGCCGCCGCGCCACCTCGTAGCCGTGCACCTTGGGCATGCCGATGTCGAGGAACGCGAAGTCGGGATTGAAATCGGCGGCCGCCCGCAGCGCCTCCGCGCCATCGCGCGCGACGCGCACCTCGTGCCCGCGCGCCACCAGCAACGGAGCGAGGCTGTTGGCGAAATCGACATTGTCGTCGGCGAGCAGGATGTGTATATTCATTAAAACACAAATGAAATAACGAAACTTTCAGCGATGATTGTCTTAGATATGATT
>JANPHA010000149.1:0-1676 GCA_031424255.1 Burkholderiales bacterium
TTTCGATTCCGCCGGCTTCTTCACTTGCATCAGGTACATATCGTGCACCATGCGGCCATCCGGACGGATCTCGCCATTCTTGGCAAACATGTCGTTGATCTTGGTCTTCTTGAGCTGGGCCATGACTTTTTCGCTGTCGTCGGTACCGATCGCCTTGACCGCGCCCAGATAAGTCATGGTGGCCGAGTAGTCCGCTGCCTGCAGCATCGACGGTTCCTTTTTCATCTTCTCGAAGTAACGCTTGGACCAGGCGCGGGTCTCGGCGTTGGCGTCCCAGTACCAGCCGTCGGTCAGGTACATGCCCTGGGTCAGGTTCAGGCCCAGCGAGTGCACGTCGTTAATGAAGATCAGCAGGCCGGCCAGCTTCATCTTCTTGGTGATGCCGAATTCGTTGGCGGCCTTGATCGAGTTGATCGCGTCGCCGCCGGCGTTGGCCAGGCCCAGGATCTGCGCCCCCGACGATTGGGCCTGCAACAGGAAGGACGAGAAGTCCGAGGCGTTGAGCGGATGGCGCACGGTGCCCATCACGGTGCCGCCATTGGCCTTCACCACGTTCGATGCATCGCCTTCCAGCGAGTAGCCAAAGGCGTAGTCGGCGGTCAGGAAGAACCAGTTCTTGTTGCCGGCCTTGACCAGCGCATTGCCGGCCACCTTGGCCAGGGCCACCGTGTCGTAGGCGTAATGGACGGTGTAGGGCGAGCAATCCTCATTGGTGAGGCGGGCCGAGCCGGCGCCGATCGAGATGAAGGGCCGCTTCTTTTCCTTGGTGACCGTGGCCATGGCGATGTTGGTGCCGGAGCTGGTGCCGCCGATCAGCATCGCCAGGTTGTCCTTGTCGATCCATTCGCGCGCTTTCGAGCTCGCCACGTCGGCCTTGTTCTGGTGGTCGGCCGAGACCACTTCGATCGGGCGGTTCAGCACCTTGCCGCCGAAATCCTGCACCGCCCACTTGACCATCTCGGCGCCTGCGGGGCCGTCGATGTCGGCGTACAGGCTCGCCATGTCGGTGATCATGCCGATGCGCACCGGGCCGGTCTGGGTCTGGGCGAGGGCGGCATAGCTGCCGAGGCCGACGGCCAGTGCTGCAACGAGGGTCTTGAGTTTCATTAACGTCTCCTGGTGAAAATGAGGGGCAAGAGGCTAGGGGCTACACGCCCAGGTATTCCTGCAGCATGGCCATGTTGTTGGCCAGCTCGCGCTGTTCGAACTGCCTGACGACGCGGCCGTGCTCCATCACGTAGAAGCGGTCGGCCAGCGGCGCGGCGAAGCGGAAATTCTGTTCGACCAGGACGATGGTGTAGCCCTTGGCCTTGAGCGTTCGGATCATCTCGGCCAGCTTCTGCACGATCACCGGGGCCAGGCCTTCGGAGATCTCGTCCAGCAGCAGCAGGCGGGCGCCGGTGCGCAGGATGCGGGCCACCGCCAGCATTTGCTGCTCGCCGCCGGACAACCGGGTGCCGGGGCTGGAGGCGCGCTCCTTGAGGTTCGGGAACATCGCGTAGATCTCTTCCACGCTCATGCCGCCGGGACCGATCACCGGTGGCAGCATCAGTTTTTCTTCGGCCGACAGGCTGGCGAAGATGCCGCGCTCCTCCGGGCAATAACCGACGCCGAGGCGCGCCACCTTGTGCGGCGGCAGCTTGATCGCTTCCTCGCCGTTGATGCGGATCGAACCC
>JANPHA010000150.1:0-1574 GCA_031424255.1 Burkholderiales bacterium
GCGATCCCGAAGTCGCTTTCGAGCAGGTCTGCGCCCGCCAGCACCTCGCGCAGGATCGTCCCCGACCCCATCAGCTGCACGCGCGCGTCCTCGCGTTCGCGCAGCGCGTACGCGCCGCGCAGGATCCCGTCCTCGACACCCTCGGGCATCGCGGGGTGCTGTTAGTTCTCGTTCATCAGCGTCAGGTAGAAGAAGACGTCCTCCTGCTCGGTGTGCATCCGGCGCATGCCCTCGCGGATGATCACCGCGACCTCGTACGCGTAGGTCGGGTCGTAGGCGACGCAGTTGGGAATCAGCGCGGCCTGCAGGTGCGAGTGCCCGTCCTCGTGCTGGAGCCCCTCGCCATTCAGCGTGGTGCGCCCTGCGGTGCCGCCGAGCAGGAACCCGCGGGCGCGCGAGTCTCCGGCGGCCCAGGCGAGGTCGCCGACTCGCTGGAAGCCGAACATCGAGTAGTAGATGTAGAACGGGACCATCTGGATCCCGTGGTTCGAGTAGGCCGTCGCCGCCGCGATCCAGGAGGAGAAGGCGCCGGGCTCGTTGATGCCCTCCTGCAGGATCTGCCCGGCCTTGTCCTCGCGGTAGAACATCAGCGAGTCGGCGTCCTCCGGCTGGTAGAGCTGACCGACCTGGCTGAAGATCCCGAGCTGGCGGAACATCCCCTCCATCCCGAACGTGCGCGACTCGTCGGGGACGATCGGGACGACGCGCGGCCCGATCTCCTTGTCGCGCAGGAGCGCCGACAGGATCCGCACGAACGCCATCGTGGTCGAGATCGTGCGCTCGCCGGACCCGTCGAGCTGGCCCTGGAACATGGAGAGCGGCGGCGTCGGCAGCGGCTCGGCCTTCGTGCGCCGGGCGGGCAGCGACCCGCCGAGCGCGGCGCGGCGCTCCCGCAGCAGCGCCATCTCCGGCGCGTCGTCCGGCGGCTTGAAGTACGAGCCCTCACGGACCTCGTCGTCGCTGAGCGGCAGGTCGAACCGGTCGCGGAATTTCAGCAGGGCGGCCTCGTCCATCTTCTTCTGCTGGTGCGTGATGTTCTGACCCTCGCCGGCCTCGCCCATGCCGTAGCCCTTGATCGTCTTGGCGAGGATCACCGTCGGCTGACCGGTGTGCGCCACGGCCTCGGCGTATGCCGCGTAGACCTTCTGCGGGTCGTGCCCGCCGCGGTCAAGGCGCCAGATCTCGGCGTCGGACATGTGCTCGACCATCCGCAGGAGCTCCGGATACGGGTGGGCGAAGAAATGCTCGCGGACATACGCGCCCGAGCGGGACTTGTAGGTCTGGTAGTCGCCGTCGACGGCCTCCAGCATGCGCCGGCGCAGCAGCCCGTCCTCGTCCGCCGCGAGCAGCTCATCCCAGCGCGAGCCCCAGACCACCTTGATCACGTTCCACCCGGCCCCGCGGAAGTCCATCTCGAGTTCCTGGATGATCTTGCCGTTGCCGCGCACCGGCCCGTCGAGCCGCTGCAGGTTGCAGTTGACGACGAAGACCAGGTTGTCCAGGCGCTCCCTGCCCGCGAGCGACGTCGCGCCCAGCGACTCTGGCTCGTCCATCTCCCCGTCACCCATGAATGC
>JANPHA010000151.1:0-2205 GCA_031424255.1 Burkholderiales bacterium
GCCCTTGGGTGAATTCGTTGAAGTGCCGGTTGAGCATCTGCACCGGGAACTCGCGGGCATAAATCTCGGCATCGCCGATGCCGCGGAACGGCAATTCCCATGGCGCCTTGGTTTCGGTCTCATAGCCGGACTGGTGCTCGATCATCCGCCCGCGCTCGAGCATCAAGACCTTCAGCCCGGCCTCGGTCAGTTCCTTGGCGGCCCAGCCGCCGGTGATCCCCGAGCCGACGACGATCGCGTCGAATTCCATCATGTCTGCCATCAGCCAAAATCCACTGCCGTCCAGTCGCTCGACCAGGCACGGGCGCCCGGCAGCAGCGGTATTTTGGGGTCGAAGCGGCCAGGTGTGAGCTCGTATTGAAGCTCCTGCGATGCACCTGCCTGCGCCGTGTAATAGCCGGTCAGGATCAGACCCTTGATCTTGCGCCACGGATGCGCGTCGGCACCTTGTGCAAAGGCGCGAGCGTCGAGCGCGGCAAGCATATTCGCCCGGTCGTCGGGCGCGCGCGCAAGCCAGTCGCCACCTGCACGGCTGTCCAGTTCGTGCGCGAGCCAGTCGGTGTAGCGCAGGCTGGAATCGGTGCGCAGGAAGTCGGCCACGAGAACAGGCGAAGCCTTGGTGTCGACCGGCTGGCGCGTCCCTTCAAGCCCATGCGCAAGTGCGACGAGTACGAAATCGCCGGTCCCCGTGTCGCCGGCACCGGGGGTCGCGGTGCGCGGCAGGACATGGTCGGCGACAGCGCGCATCATCGCGCGCTGGCGGTCTGTCGGTGCCTCCGCAGGGTCCAGCCGGTTCAGCAGATAATAGCCGCCCGGCACGCCCATCACGACGGCTGCAAGGGCGGCACCGCCGATCAGCCCGCGCCTGTTCCAGCCCATTTGCGTCATGCGTCCGCTCCCTCGATGCCCATGATCCGTCGGTTAAGCTCGCGGTCGGCGCTGCCTGCGGCGAAATCGTCGAAGGCGTGGTCGGTCACGCGAATGATGTGCTTCGCGATGAAAGGTGCGCCCTCAGCCGCGCCCTGTTCGGGATGCTTGAGCGCGCATTCCCATTCGAGCACGGCCCAGCCGGCGAAATCATAGGCGGCCATTTTCGAAAAAATTCCGCCGAAATCGACTTGGCCGTCGCCCAGTGAGCGGAAACAGCCGGGGCGATCCACCCAACCCTGATAGCCGCCGTAAATGCCGCTACGGCCGTTGGGCCGGAACTCGGCGTCCTTCACGTGAAAGCACTTGATCCGCTCGTGGTAGATATCGATGAAAGCCAGGTAATCGAGCTGCTGCAGCACGAAGTGGCTGGGGTCATAGAGGATATTGGCCCGGGGATGATTACCCACTGCTTCGAGGAAGCGCTCGAAGGTCACTCCGTCGTGCAGGTCTTCGCCCGGGTGGATTTCATAGGCCACATCGACGCCTTCGTGGTCGAAATGGTCGAGGATGGGACGCCACCGGCGGGCAAGTTCGGCAAACGCGTCTTCGATCAGTCCCGCCGGTCGCTGCGGCCAAGGATAGACATAAGGCCAGGCAAGTGCACCGGAAAAGCTGGCATGTGCCGTCAGGCCAAGGCGGCGGCTGGCGGTCGCCGCGAATTTCAGCTGTTCCACCGCCCAGGCCTGCCGGGCGGCGACCTCGAGGCGCCCGCTCGCGCGCTCGTGTTCGACTCCACCTACGACCAGTACCGCGGCGTGATCGCGTTCGTGCGCGTCGTCGACGGCACGCTCAAGGCGGGCGACGAGATCATCGGCCTGCAGAGCAAGGTGCGCATGCAGATCGAGGAGATCGGCGTGATGACGCCGAGCCTGCAGCCCATCCCGACGCTCGACGCGGGCGAGGTCGGCTTCATCGTCACCGGCATCAAGGACGTCTCCGAGGTGCGCGTCGGCGACACCTTCACGCACACGAAGGGCGGCGCCACCGAGCCGCTCCCCGGCTACCTCGACGTCAAGCCGATGGTCTTCGCGGGCCTCTTCCCGACGGACGCCGACGGCTACCAGGATCTGCGCGACGCGCTCGACCGGCTGCGCCTCAACGACGCCTCGCTGGTCTACGAGCTCGAGACGAGCCAGGCGCTCGGCTTCGGCTTCCGCTGCGGCTTCCTCGGCCTGCTGCACATGGACGTCGTGCGCGAGCGGCTGGAGCGCGAGTTCGACCTCGACCTGCTCGTGACGACGCCCAACGTGGCCTACGAGGTGCTCACGACCCGGG
>JANPHA010000152.1:0-1956 GCA_031424255.1 Burkholderiales bacterium
TTCTCGCAGCGCCATGCTGTGCTGGTCGACCAGGATACGGAGAAGCGCTACACGCCGCTCAATCACCTGGTGAAGGACCAGCAGATCAAGATCGACGCCATCAACTCGATGCTGTCGGAAGAAGCGGTGCTGGGTTTCGAATATGGCTATTCGCTGGCCGAGCCCAATGCGCTGACCATCTGGGAAGCGCAGTTCGGCGATTTCGCCAATGGCGCGCAGGTGGTGTTCGACCAGTTCATCTCGAGCGGCGAACGCAAGTGGCTGCGCATGTCGGGCCTCACGTGCCTGCTGCCGCATGGCTATGAGGGGCAGGGGCCGGAGCATTCCTCGGCGCGGCTCGAGCGCTTCCTGCAGATGTGCGCGGAAGACAACATGCAGGTGGTGAACTGCACGACGCCCGCCAATTATTTCCACGTGCTGCGGCGCCAGCTCAAGCGCGACATCCGCAAGCCGCTTCTTATCATGACGCCGAAGTCGCTGCTGCGCCACAAGCGCGCCACATCGACGCTCGCCATGATGGATGCGGGCACGACCTTCCACCGCCTGCTGTGGGACGATGCGGAGATGGTGCCGGGCGAAGTCATCAAGCTGGTGCCCGACGACAAGTTGCGCCGGGTGATCCTGTGTTCCGGCAAGGTCTATTACGATCTCTACGAGGAGCGCGAAAAGCGCGGCATCAACGACATCTACATCATCCGCATCGAACAGCTCTATCCGTGGCCGCACAAGGCGCTGATCAATATCCTGTCGCGCTTCAAGCAGGCCGAATTCGTGTGGTGCCAGGAAGAACCCTACAACATGGGGGCGTGGAGCTTCGCACAGCCCAACATCGAACGCGTGCTCGATTTCATCGGCGCCGCAAAGGCGCGGCCACGCTATGCCGGCCGGCCGCCCTCGGCCTCCACCGCGACGGGACTGATGAGCCGCCATCTGCGGGAAATGAAAGCCTTCCTCGAGGAAGCGCTCGGCGACAGCAAAGCTTAAGGGACAATCAGAAATGGCGAAAGAAATCCGCGTACCGGCCCTGGGTGAATCGGTCTCCGAGGCGACGATTGCAAAATGGTTCCGCAAGGCCGGCGACGCGGTGAAGGCCGACGAGCCGCTGGTCGAACTCGAAACCGACAAGGTGACGGTGGAAGTGCCGGCTCCGGCATCGGGGAAATTGTCGTCGATCGATGCGGCACCGGGAACGACGGTGAATGTGGGCGCCCTTCTCGGCATGATCGAGGAAGGTGCCGCCGGTGCAACGCCGGCGAATGCTGCCGAGGCGCCGCCCGCGAAAAAAGTCGAAGCGGCTCCCGCTGCCACCGCGAAATCCGATGCGCCGCTGTCTCCCGCGGTGCGCAAGATGGTGGAAGAAAACAAGGTCGACACGGCAGCGGTTTCCGGCACCGGCAAGGACGGGCGCATCACCAAGGGCGATGTCATTGCGCACCTCGACAAGCCTGCCCCCACGGTGGCCGAAGCGCCGAAGGCGCTGGTCATTCCTGCGACGCCTGCGCCCGCGCCGCGCACTCCAACGGCTGCCACCGATGGCACGCGCGAGGAACGCGTCAAGATGTCGAGGCTAAGGCTCACCATCGCGCGCCGTCTCAAGGATGCGCAAAACACCGCGGCGATGCTCACGACCTACAACGAGGTCGATATGAGCGCCGTGATGCACATGCGCAACCAGTACAAGGAGCTGTTCGAAAAGAAGCACGGCGTGAAGCTCGGCTTCATGAGCTTCTTCTCCCGCGCCTGTATTCAGGCCCTGAAGGAAGTGCCTGAGGTCAACGCCGAGATCGACGGCACCGACATCGTCTACAAGAACTATTACCACATCGGTGTCGCGGTCGGCACCGAGAAGGGCCTCGTCGTGCCGGTGGTGCGCGACGCCGACGCCAAGTCGCTCGCCGAGATCGAGAAGACCATCACCGATGTCGGCCGCCGCGCCCGCGACGGCGCGCTCACGAT
>JANPHA010000153.1:0-2270 GCA_031424255.1 Burkholderiales bacterium
GGGCTCGCGCGAACGCGTCGGCACCGCCATGCGGCCCTTCGCGTCCAGGTTGATCTGCGTAGCCCCTTGGAACACCCTTCCCCCCACGTTTTCCCACTTGTCGACACTGTAGAGAACGCGCTACAGGGAGTCAAGCGATCCTCTTGGCAATTTTTTCTTGTGCGACAAGGGGTTAGCGCGCATTCCTAGACCGCTTTCTGTGACACTGAAATATAATGTAATCAAATACTTACAATTTCGTCTTAAAGTAATGTCCTAAGAGACGGAGGGTCTTTCGCCATGAATGTGCTGCAGCGCAGCATCACTCTCTTGTGCATCGCAGCGCCGTTTTTCTCGCACGCGCCCTCGTGGAAACGTTGAAAACCGTGCGGTCACGGTCTGTTTCCGCCATGCGGCGACGAACCATGCGCAGGCCGATCGCAAGGACGCGCCCTACGAGGACTGCGCGCAGCAGCGCAACATCGACGAGACGGGTCACGCTTGGCGACGTGCTCGCGAGTCCCTATTGCCGAACGATGGAGACCGCGCACCTCATCGCGGGCCGCGCGAGCGCCTCACGCGACGTGCTGGGTTCGATGCACGCGGGGCGCCTCGACTACTCCGACCTCGAGCGGCTTCTCGCGACTGCGCCGCCCGTGGGGCGAGGTACGCGTGATCGTGAGCCACGGCAACCAGCTGCAGGCGCTCGCGGGCGATCCCGAGTTGGCCGAGGGTGAGGCCGCCGTGATCCGCGGCGAGGGCGAGCGGCGCTGGAACATCGTCGCCCGCGTGAAAGCGGGCGACTGGACGGCCCTCGCGGCTACTCCACCCGCGAGATAGCTTGCCGCTGGTAGCGTTCGGAGGCGATCCGGCCCCAGTTGAGCCCTTCGGCGCGCATCTGCAGCACGCCGCGGAAGGCCACCGGCCGTCCGCTGGGCGCGATCACCTCGCCGCCCATGAGCACCGCGTGCAGCTGCTCGCCCGAGGGGCGCGAGATTCCGATGCCGATCATCGCGTCGCGCGCGAGCATCAGCGCCATGCGCACGTCGTTCCAGTCCATGGGTCCCGTGGGCGGCTCGATCGTCACGACCGCCGGCAGCTCGCCTTCGGTATCGGCGCGGGCGTACGAGAGGTTTACCGGCAGCCCCTCACGCAGCGCTTCGACCAGCGCAACGGCGTTGTCCCCGGATCCGGCGAAAACCACGAATCCAGCCGCGATCTTCGCCACCGTCGCGACGTGCTCGCGCACCGCGCGCTCGTCCCCCTGGGACTGCGCCGTCGCGAGCGGAGCCAATGCGGCCAGCAGCGAGCCGGCCAGTACATGCGCACTTCGCATCCAAGTCTCCCCGATGTGCGCCGGATAGTTTTCTTGTCATGCCCATTCCGACTCAAATCCCGTGCCTGATTCGCGGCCGCGCGCAGCCGCGCAGGAAGATCAAGGGCTTGCGGGCGCGGCTGTGAACTGCGTCACAGAAACGAAATGCGCGATCCGTCGCAGGACAACGACACTGTCGCCACGCGATGACGCGTTTCGTCCATGGGAAGGGAAGTGTGAAGCAAGCCGATAAGCGGGATTCTGTTACGGCCCTTGCGGGCTATGACGATCATTCCTCTAGGCCCTGCGTTGCCGCAGGGCTCGAGCCACCTACCCGCAGACTCGGTGGGCCACGTCAACGTCTGCCTATTTGGTGTTGCTCCGCGTAGAGATTGGCCGTTTCACCCGGCTCGGGTTGCCCCTTGCCGATTCGTCTCTGTTCCTCTAATCCTCACCTCACGGTGGACGGGAGTTACCCGCTACGCTGCCCTATGGAGTCCCGACTTTCCTCTGCGCAACCAAAAATCGGTGGCGCAGCGATCGCCTGGCTTGCTTCACACCGGCAGTTTACGCCGACCCTCTCCCCGGCCCTCTCCCAGGGGAGAGGGAGTTCATATCACGCGCTCGTTGCCACCGTCGATGGGCACCTGCGCTCCGGTGGTCTTGGCGAAGAGCGGGCCGCACAGCTCCGCGGCGAGCTCGGCCACGTCGCGGCTCGTGACCTCCACGCGCAGCACGTTGTTCTTCTTGTAGGCCTCGACCGTGAGCCCGTAGTGCTTCGCGCGCCCGGCGAGCACCTCCTCGGTCCAGATGCCGGTGTCGAAGACCGCGTTGGGATTGAGCATGTTGATGCGGATGCCGTCGGCGCCCCACTCGAGCGCCGCCACGCGCGCGAGCTGCGCGAGCGCGGCCTTGGAGGCCGAGTAGGCCGCGGCGCCCGGCCCCGGCGCGGGCACGTTCTTCGAGCCGATCACCG
>JANPHA010000154.1:0-9588 GCA_031424255.1 Burkholderiales bacterium
CGCGGGCGCTCGCTCCAGGAAAGGTTGAACTCGCGCTCGACCAGGCGCTTGGCGCGCTCGTCGGTGAACTTGCCCGCGGCCACGCTGCGATCGCCGATCTGCTCCAGGCGCCCGCGCACCATCGGGTAGAGATCGGGCAGCGTGAGCTTCTGGCCGGCGAACAGGCTCTTGATGTCGGCCAGCTGGTCGGACTGGATGTTGATCGCGAAGCGGTTGGGCATGTCCGCCGGCATCGATTCCTGCCACTTGGCGATCAGCTCGGTGCGCACGAGTGTCAGCAATAGCATCGCCATCAGTCCCAGCCCGAGCGCCATGATCTGCACGAGGCTGCCCCACGTGCGGCGCCGCAGGTTCGCGAGGCCATAACGCCACGGGCCCTGGGCCGCGCCGCGCGCGCGCGCCACCAGGCGAATCATCCCGTAGCCCGCCGCGGCCGCCACGACCAGCGCCGCCGCGAATCCTCCGAGAGTGATCGCGCCCATCTTGAGATCGCCCGCCTGCCACAGGATGAGGCCGGAGAGCGCGGCGAGGCCGAGGCTGAACGCCGCGAGGCTCAACGGCTCGGCCGGCGCCATGTCGCGGCGCAGCACGCGCATCGTCGAGACGTTGCGCAGGCGCATGAGCGGCGGAAGCGTGAACCCGAGCAGCAGCACGAAGCCGATCACCGCGCCGCGCAGCCCCGGGAGCAGGCCCGGCAGCGGCAACGCGACCGTGAAGAACGAGCCGAGCCAGCGCGCGAGAATCGCCTGGGCGCCGTAGCCCGCGATGCAGCCGAGCACGCACCCGATGATGCCGAGCGCGACGAATTGCCACGCGTGCACGGCGAAGAGATCGGCCTGGGTCGCGCCGAGGCAGCGCATCATCGCCGCGGCATCGACCTGCCGCTGGGAAAAGCGGCGCGCCGCGAGCGCCACCGCCACCGAGGCGAGCACCACCGAGAGCAGCGACGCGAGGCCGAGGAAGCGCTGCGCGCGCTCGAGCGCCACGCGCACCTCGCTCCTCGCATCGCGGACACCTTCCATCCGCTGGCCGCGGCCGAGCTTCGGCGCCATCTCGGTCCGGAAGCGCTGCACTACCGGCGGTGCGCCCGCGACCAGCAGGCGGTAGGAGATGCGGCTGCCCACCTGCACCAGACCGGTGGCCTCGAGGTCGGCGATGTTCATCAGCACGCGCGGCGCGATGCCGAAATAGTCGAGAACGCTGTCGGGCTCGCGCGCGATGATCGCGGTGACCTTCAGCGGTGCGCGCCCCACCTGCAGCGTATCGCCCACCTTCACGCCAATGCGCGCGGTGAGCGCGGGCGCGATCCACACCGCCCCGGGCCCCGGCCCGCCCTCCACTTCGCGCTCGTTCGAGCCAACCGCGTCGGCGATGCGAATGCGCCCGCGCAGCGGAAAGCCGCTGGTCACGGCCTTCACGTCGGCGAGGTTCACTCCGCCGGGGCTCGACACCATGCTCTGGAACGTGCGCGTCTCGGCCATCGCGAGGCCGGCGCCCGTTGCAGCCGCTGCGAAAATCGGCGACACCGGCTTGTCGGCGATCAGCACGAGATCCCCGCCGAGCAACTCGTTGGCCTGCTGGTCGAGGGCACCTTGCACACGGTCGGCGAAGAAGCCCACCGTGGTGACGCTCGCCACCGCGATGAAGAGCGCCAGCAGCAGCACGCGCAGCTCGCCCGCCGACCAGTTGCGGCGCAGCATCCGCATCGCGATCGCGACCTGCTTCATCAATCCTCGCCGCTGATCTCGCCGGCCGCGATATGGATGCGCCGGTCGCAGTGCTTCGCAAGCTCGGTGTCGTGCGTGACGAGCACCAGCGTCGTGCCGCGCTCGCGGTTCATCTCGAACAGGAGGTCGATGATGTGCTCGCCGGTGATGGAGTCGAGATTCCCGGTGGGCTCGTCGGCGAAGAGCAGCCGGGGCTCGGTCACGAAGGCGCGCGCCACCGCCACGCGCTGCTGCTCGCCGCCCGAGAGCTGGCGCGGATAGTGGCCGAGGCGCTCGGCGAGGCCGACGCGCCCCAGCACCGCGCGCGCGCGCGCCGCGGCATCCGCGCCGCCGGCGAGCTCGAGCGGCAGCATCACGTTCTCGAGCGCGGTCAGCGCCGGGAGCAGCTGGAACGACTGGAACACGAAGCCCACCATGCGCCCGCGCAGGCGCGCGCGCCCATCCTCGGTGAGCGCGAAGAGGTCCTCGTCGGCGATCCAGACGCGGCCCGCGGAGGGAACGTCGAGGCCCGCGAGCAATCCCAGGAGGGTGGACTTGCCCGAACCCGAAGCGCCCAGGATCGCCACGGCTTCACCCGCGGCGATCTCGAAGGTGGCGTTCTTCACGATGGTGAGCTCGTGGTCGGGCGTGGTGACTTGTTTGGTCAGTCCCTCTGCCTTCACAATGACAGGTCGTACCGCCGTGTCGGCGGACAACCGATGATGGGTTTCCCTCAGTGCGCTCACGTTTTCTCGCCTTGATCCGCGCGGCGCTCGTCGCCGTGCTGTTCGCCGCGGCGCCCGCATTCGCTGCGCGCACCGTACTCGTATTCGGGGACAGCCTCTCGGCCGCCTATGGCATCGCTTCCCAGCAGGGATGGGTTCATTTGCTCGGCGAGCGCCTCGCGCGCTCGCACCTGCCCTGGCAAGTCGTGAACGCGAGCGTCTCGGGCGAGACCACCGCCGGCGGCGTGCGCCGCCTGCCCGCGGACCTGAAGCGCCACAAGCCCGCGATCGCCGTGATCGAGCTCGGCGCCAACGACGCGTTGCGCGGACAACCGGTGGCCGCCATCCGATCCAATCTCGAGCAGATGATCCGGCTCGCACGGGCCGCGCGCGCCGAACCCGTGCTCGTGGGCATCATGATTCCCCCGAATTATGGCATCGATTACGCGCGCGAGTTCCGCGAGCTCTACGCGGATGTCGCGAAGAAGCAGCGCGTGGCGCTCGTGCCTTTCCTCCTCGAAGGCATGGCCGACAAGCCCGAGATGTTCCAGGCCGACCAGCTGCATCCCACCGCGCCCGCGCAATCGCTGCTCCTCGACAACGTCTGGCGCGCGCTCGAGCCGCTGCTTAAGAAAGCGGCGCCGTGACCGAGCTGCCGTTTCATCGCGACCGGCCCGAATCCGTGGTCGCCACGCCCCTCACCCTCGCGCAGCTGCGCGAGTTCGACGACGTGCTCGACGCCCGCTCGCCCGCCGAGTTCGCCGCCGACCATCTTCCGGGCGCGATCAACACCCCGGTGCTCGACGACGCGGAGCGCGCGCGCATCGGCACGATCTACAAGCAGCAGTCGTCGTTCGAGGCCAAGCGCGCCGGGGCACCCCTCGTCGCGCGAAACATTTCGATACACATCGAGCGGCTTTTCTCCGGGCGCCCGCGCGGCTGGCGCCCGCTCGTCTACTGCTGGCGCGGCGGCGGGCGCTCCGGCTCCCTCACCCACGTGCTGCGCCAGGTCGGCTGGGACGCGCTGCGCCTCGAGGGGGGCTACAAGGCATTCCGCAGCCAGGTGGTCACGGACCTCGACGAGATGCCGCTGCGCTACAAGCTGCACGTCGTGTGCGGCGCCACCGGCTCGGGCAAGAGCCGCCTGCTCGAAGCGCTGGGCGAGGCCGGCGCCCAGGTGCTCGACCTCGAGGTGCTGGCCGCTCACCGCGGCTCCGTGCTCGGCGAGCTGCCCGACGCGCCCCAGCCTTCGCAGAAATCGTTCGAGACCGCGATCTGGACCGCGCTCTCCGGCTTCGATCCTAAGCGCCCGGTGTACGTGGAGTCCGAGAGCAAGAAGGTGGGCAACCTGCGCGTGCCCGACGGGCTCATCACGCGCATGCGCGAAGCGCGCTGCTTCCGGCTCGAGGCGGACGAAGCCACCCGCGTCGCGCTGCTGCTGGAGGATTACTCCCATTTCGTCTCCCACCCCGAAGCCCTGGTGGAAAAGCTCGAATGCCTGCGCCCGCTGCACGGGGCCGAGCGTATCGACGGCTGGAAATCCCATCTCGCGCACGGGGAGTGGGACACGTTGGTGCGCGACTTGCTGGAAAGCCACTACGATCCGGCGTACCGGCGCTCGTTGCTGCGCAACTACCGCGATGCGCAAACCGCGACTCCGGTGGCGGTGAGCGACATCACGCGCGCGGGGCTCCTCGGCCTCGCGCGGTCGATCATTCGGGCTCACGGCTAGGCCCGGGCACTGCGAATCGGTTAAACTCGAAAAAAGAATTCCTCCGACGCTGTCCCCCGCGTTGCACACTGTGCCCGAGCGCCCTCTCAAGATCGGCAAATACAACATCCTCTCGGATCTCGGAGTGGGCGCGTCCGCCGACGTCTATCTCGCCGAGGACCCGTTCAACGACCGCAAGGTCGCGGTCAAGATCCACAAGACCGACCTCGACATGGGCGAAGAGGAAGCCAAGCGCTTCGAGAAGCTCTTCCTGAACGAGGCCTCGCTCGCCGGCAAGCTGATCCACCCCAACATCGTCGGCGTGTACGACGCCGTGGTCGAGGGCGACCAGCGCTACATCGTGATGGAGTACGTCCCGGGCGGGTCGCTCAAGAAATTCTGCACCGAGACCAACCTGCTGCCGGTGCGCCAGGCGGTGCTGGTGATCTTCAAGATGTGCCGCGCGCTCGACTACGCCTTCCAGAACGGAGTCATCCACCGCGACATCAAGCCCGCCAACATATTGCTGAGCGAGCGCGACGACATCAAGATCAGCGACTTCGGCACCGCGAAGATCTCGCACGCCACCCACACGCAGATCGAGGGCTTCCTCGGCTCGCCCGCGTACATGTCGCCCGAGCAGATCAACGAGGAAGGCCCGAGCGTGCAATCGGACATCTACTCGCTGGGCGTCGTGATGTACGAGCTGCTCACCGGGAAGCTTCCGTTCCGCGCCGAGAACTCGGTCGCGATGATCAACAAGATCCTGAACGAGGACCCGATCCCGATCGAGTCGCTGCGCCCCGACCTCCCCGAGAAGCTGGTGGAGATCGTGAAGAAGGCGATGCACAAGGACCCGAAAGTGCGCTACGGCTCGTGGTTCGAGATGGCGAGCGAGCTCGCCAACACGTTCCCGCAGCTCGAGCGCTACTCCCACGAGATCAGCTCGACGGAGAAATTCAACAAGCTGCGCTCGCTGCCCTTCTTCCGCGAGTTCCGCGATGCCGAGCTGTGGGAAGTGCTGCGCGGCGCGGTGTGGGAAACCCACATGCGCGACGAGAACCTGCTGCTCGAAGGCGAGGTCGGGCAGGCCTTCTTCATCATCGTCGGCGGGCAGGTGAAGGTGGTGAAGGACGGCAAGCTCCTGAACGTCCTCAAGGAAGGCGACTGCTTCGGCGAGATGGCCTACCTGTCGGGCGATCGGGCGCGCCGCTCCGCCTCGATCATCTCGGTGTCCGAGGTGCAGCTCCTGAAGATCCAGTCGACCCACCTCGAGTCGCTCTCGGAAGGCTGCCAGCTGCGCTTCAATCGCGAGTTCCTGCGCACGTTGATCGAGCGGCTCACGTGGACTTCGTCCGTGCTCGCGCAATTCCGGCGCTGAGCGCGCCCGCGCGAAGAGAGGGGCTAGCGATTGGCCGAGGAAGGTCGTCCCCGTCGCGAGGGCCGTTGAGGACGCCGAGCGGACCTGCGAGTCAACGGAGCATGGTTCGCAAAAAGCGAGACCGACCTCGCTACCACCTGGAAATATCAACAAGGGTTTCGGCGAGCACCTTTTTGCGAACCCCGTTCATTCGCGGGTAGCGAGGGAACCGGAGCGCAAGCGACGGCGTTCGAACCGGCCCTCGCGACGGGGACGACCTTCCTCGGGCCAATCGAATCAAACCCTCTCCCAAGGAAGAGGGAGAGTTATTCGATCAGGCAGATCGCCTGCGCGGCGATGCCTTCACCGCGGCCGGTGAAGCCGAGCTTCTCGGTGGTGGTCGCCTTCACGTTGACGAAGCGGGGATCGATGCCGAGATCGGCGGCGATGTTGGCCACCATCCCGGGAATGTGCGGCGCCATGCGTGGGGCCTCGGCGATGATCGTGGCATCGATGTTGGCCACGCGGTGCGTGTTGGCGCGCAGCAGCTGCGCCACGCGCCGCAGCAGCTCGCGGCTGTCGATGCCCTTGAAGCGCGCGTCGCTGTCGGGAAAGTGCTTGCCGATGTCGCCCAGCGCGGCGGCGCCGAGCAGCGCGTCGCAGATCGCATGCAGCAGCACGTCGGCATCGCTATGGCCGAGGAGCCCCTTGTCGTGGGCAATCTCCACGCCGCCGATCACGAGCCTGCGGCCCCCGACCAGCTGGTGGACGTCGAATCCCTGGCCGATGCGCAGCGTCATAGCGGCACGCGCCCATGGCGCTTGAGGATCATCTCGGCGAGCAAGAGATCCTCGGCGAAGGTGACCTTGATGTTGCTGTTCTCGCCCTGCACCAGCCGCGGTCCCGCGAAGCCGCCGAGCGACTCCACCGCCTGCGATTCGTCGGTCGCATCGGGCTTGTGCTCGAGGCCGCGGCGCAGCATCTCGTAGCGGAACATCTGCGGGGTCTGCGCGCGCCACAGGTTCAGCCGCGGTATGGTCGCCGCCACGCGCTGCTGCTCATCCGCGCTCTTGAGCGTATCGGCAAGCGGCATCGCGAGCAGCCCGCCGATCGGATCGTCGGCGATCTCGTCGAGGAACTGGTCGATGAGCTCCGGCAGGATGCAGGGGCGCGCGGCGTCGTGGACCAGGATCCAGTCGTCCTTCTGCGCGCGATCCTGAAGATGCACGAGGGTATTGAGAACGGTGCCGGCGCGATGCGCGCCGCCCGCGAACACCGCCTCGATCTTGTCGGGAAAGGCGCTCCAGTCGTGCTCTTTCCAGTGGCGGTCGAGCGCGGAGAGCGTGACGAACACGCGCTCGATGCGCCCCACCGCGGCGAGCGCGTCGATCGAATGGAACATCATCGGCTTGCCGGCGATCGGGATGTATTGCTTCGGAACTGCATCCCCGATGCGCGTGCCTTGTCCGGCGGCGGGCACGATGGCGAAGACTTTGGGCATGGGGCGGGTCGCTTGCGGGGCCTCATTATCGCTTAAACTCTCCCCCTATGACGGCACGCCGCGTCCTGGCGGTCCTTGCGATCCTTGCCGCCAGCTGCGAAGAGGCGCCCAAGCCGATCCCGCCCTCCTCACAGTCCGGCGAGCTCATCGTTCTCACCGTGAACGGCCCGTCCACGTATTTCGAGGACGCGCAGGGATTGCCCTCGGGGCTGGAATACGACCTCGCCACGCTCTTCGCCCAGGATCTCAAGGTGAAGGCGTCGTTCATCGTGATCGACAACCCGGCGAAGATCGACCGGGTGCTGCGCTACGGCCAGGCGCATCTGTCGGCCGCCGCGCTGCCGCGGCATTTCGATTTTCCCGGCGGCCTCGCATGGGGCCCTTCGTACCTCACGACCCTGCACCAGATCGTCGGGCGAACCGGCGAGACGATGCCCAAGTCGCTGCAGGACCTCGCCGACAAGCGCATCGGAGTGATCGAGGAGTCGGTGGGCGAGTACCTGCTCGGCGATCAGCCGCGCCTCGCCTTTCCGATCGAACGCCTGCCCCCGGGAACCTCGACCGTGGATCTGCTCGACCAGGTCGACGACGGCAGGCTCGACTACGCGATGGTCGAATCGACGCGCTTCACGCTCGCCCGGCGCTTCTTCCCCGAGCTCGACGTCGCGTTCAACGTCGGCAAGCCGGTGGAGTACGCGTGGCTCTTCTCGACCGTCGAAAAGGGGCCGTTGCTCGATGCCGCGAAGGCGTTCTTCGAGCGCATCCGCAAGGACGGCACGCTGAAGCGCCTCATCGATCGCTACTACGGGCACGCGCTGCGCATGAACGCGATCGATTCCGGCACGCTGCTCGCACGGATCCCGGAGATCCTGCCGAAGTTGAAGCCCCATTTCATCGAGGCCGAGAGTGTCAGCGGCGTCGACTGGCGCCTGCTCGCGGCGATCGGCTACCAGGAGTCGCATTGGGACGCGGGCGCGACCTCACCCACCGGCGTGCGCGGCCTGATGATGCTCACCGACGAGACCGCCGACCGGCTGCAGATCAAGAACCGCCTCGATGCGCGCGACAGCATCGTCGGCGGCGCGCGCTACTTCGCGCTGCTGAAGGAAGCGCTGGTTCCCCGCATCGCCGAGCCGGACCGCACCTACCTCGCGCTCGCGGCCTACAACCTCGGCCTCGGGCACCTCGAGGACGCGCGCATCGTCGCGCAGAAAAGCGGCCTCAATCCCGACAAGTGGCAGGACGTGCGCCAGATCCTCGGAAAGCTCGCCGAGCCGGAAACGTTCCAGAACCTGAAGCACGGCTACGCGCGCGGCTTCGAGGCGCTGCAGCTGGTCGACAACGTGCGCAACTACTACGACATCCTCGTGCGCATGGAGCCGCGCGCGGCGCCGATGCTGGCTCCGCCACCCGCGGAAAACCCTCAGGTCTCCTCGAAAGCCACCGCCGCCGGCAAGTGAGCGGTGTCGCCCCAGGTCTCGATCGTCCAGGCCGCGCCATCATGCGCGAGCGCGTTGTACGACGCATTGGCGATGGCGACGCGATGAGGAGACCCGATATCGATGCCGTGGATGTGGCGATAGAGCGTGGCGAGCACGCCGCCGTGGGAGACCACGACGACGGTGCGCCCGGCATGCTCGCGCGCGAGCGACTCGAATGCGCCGGTCACGCGCTCGTGGAACGCGCGCCGGCTCTCGCCACCGGGAATCGCATAGTCGGGATCGATCTCGCGCACGCGCGAGAAGGCATCGGGATACTCGTGATCGATCTCGCCGTAGGTGAGGCCCTCGCCGACGCCGAAGCTGCGCTCGCGCAACCGCTTGTCGAGCACGATCTCGCGGCCTGAAGCCTGCGAGACGCATTCGGCCGTCTCGCGCGCGCGGCCGAGGTCGCTCGAGACCAGCAGGTCGAATTGCTCGCCGGCAAGGCGCCGCGCGAGGGCCCGGGCCTGCTCGCGGCCCGCGGCCGTGAGCGGGCTGTCGCCGTGGCCCTGGATACGTGCATCGACGTTCCACTGCGTCTCGCCGTGGCGAATGACGAGGATGCGCGTCACGCTTTCGCGAGGCGGGTGACACCCCCCATGTACGGCACCAGCGCCTGCGGCACGGTGACCGAGCCATCCGCGTTCTGGTAGTTCTCGAGCACCGCGACGAGCGTGCGCCCGACCGCGAGTCCCGAGCCGTTGATGGTATGCACCGGCTCGACCTTGCCACTCTCGTTGCGGTGGCGCGCCTGCATGCGCCGCGCCTGGAAGGCCTCGAAATTCGAGCACGAGGAGATCTCGCGATAGGCGTTCTGTCCGGGCAGCCAGACCTCGAGATCGTAGGTCTTGGCGCTCGAGAAGCCCAGGTCTCCGGTACAAAGCAGCATCACGCGATAGGGCAGCTCGAGGCGCTTCAGGATCTCCTCCGCATGTCCGGTGAGCTGCTCGTGCGCCGCCTCCGATTGCCCGGGCTTCACGATCTGCACGATCTCCACCTTGTCGAACTGGTGCTGGCGGATCATGCCGCGCGTGTCCTTCCCGTAGCTGCCCGCTTCCGAGCGGAAGCACGGGCTGTGGCAAGTAAACTTGAGCGGGAGCCCCT
>JANPHA010000155.1:0-2093 GCA_031424255.1 Burkholderiales bacterium
CCCGAAGACCTGCTGAAGCGCGTCGACGATCTCACCTTCGCTGGCGTGGGCACGGGCGCATTCCAGCATCGGGGGCATGAGGTTGGCGCCGGTCGTGGCCGCCTGTTGGAGGGCTGCCAGCGTGGACTCCACGGCCGTTCCGTCGCGGCGCGCACGCACTTCCTGCACGCGGCCCACCTGCTTGCGCTCCAGTGCCTCATCGATCTTCAGGATCGACGTCGGGTCGCCGTCGCCGTCCTCGGTGTACGCGTTCACACCTACGACAATGCGCCGCCCAGCATCAATTTCCTGCTGAAGCTCGTAGCTCGCGTCCGCAATTTCGCGCTGCGGGAAATTCTGCTTGACCGCCTCGACCATGCCGCCGAGCTCGTCGATCCGGCGGAAGTAGTCGTAGGCCTGGGCCTCGATCCGGTCGGTCAGCGCCTCGACGAAGTAGCTCCCGCCGAGCGGGTCGATCGTGTTCGCGACGCCCGTCTCGTGGGCGATGATCTGCTGCGTGCGCAGGGCGACGCGGACGGCGCCCTCGGTCGGCAGCGCGAGCGCCTCGTCATAGCTGTTGGTGTGCAGCGACTGGGTGCCGCCGAGGACGCCCGCGAGCGCCTCGATCGCGGTCCGGGCGATGTTGTTCAGCGGCTGCTGGGCGGTCAGGCTGACCCCCGCCGTCTGCGTATGGAAGCGCATCAGCAGCGAGCGTTCGCTCTTGGCGCCGTAGGTGTCGCGCAGCTCGCGCGCCCAGATCCGGCGGGCCGCGCGGTACTTGGCGATCTCCTCGAAGAAGTCGATCTGCGCGTTGAAGAAGAAGCTCAGGCGCGCGGCGAAGTCGTCGACGTCGAGGCCGCGCTCGATCGCCTGCTCGACGTAGGTGAAGCCGTCCTTGAGCGTGAAGGCGAGCTCCTGGGCAGCGGTCGATCCGGCCTCGCGGATGTGGTACCCGCTGATCGACACGGGATGCCAGCGCGGCATCGCGGTGGTGCACCACTCGATCATGTCCCCCAGCACGCGCATCGCGGGGTCGATCGGGAAGCACCACTCCTTCTGCGCGATGTACTCCTTCAGGATGTCGGCCTGGATCGTCCCGGCCAGACGGTCGGCGGGGACGTTCTGCTCCTCGGCCGCGACCACGTAGTAGGCGAGCATGATCGCCGCGGGCGCGTTGATCGTCATCGACACGCTCACCTCGCCCAGGTCGATCCCCTGGAAGAGCGTGCTCATGTCGTCCACCGTGTCTACGGCGACGCCCTCGCGCCCGACCTCGCCGAGCGAGCGCACGGAGTCCGAGTCGTGCCCCATCAGCGAGGGCATGTCGAACGCGGTCGAGAGCCCGGTCTGCCCGTGATCGAGCAGGTAGCGGAAGCGCTCGTTCGTCTCCTCCGCGGTTCCGAACCCGGCGAACTGGCGCATCGTCCACAGCCTGCCGCGGTACATCGACGGGTAGACCCCGCGCGTGAACGGGTACGCGCCGGGCATGCCGATCGACTCCGCGGGCGGGAGGTCGGCCGCCGTGTAGAGCGGGGCGATCGGGTCACCGGACAGCGTCGTGAACGAGGCGTCGCGCTCGCCTGCCTGCGGGGTCCCGGTGCTCCGGGGAGTCGTGGCCATGGCGCGGATACTACGCATCAGAGTGACGCCCGCGTCAGGCTTGACACGGTGGCCAAAGACCCCCGGATCGAGAGCTGAAAACCTGCCGTCAGGCGTCGCGAGCGACGTCCCCGAGGAGGGCCCGGGCGATCACGAGGCGCTGGATCTCGCTTGTGCCCTCGTAGATCTCCGTGACCTTCGCGTCACGGAAATAGCGCTCGGCGGGGAACTCCTTCGTGTAGCCGTAGCCGCCGAGCACCTGGATGGCCTCACCGGTCCAGTGCCGCGCGACCCGGCTGGCGAAGAGCTTGGCCTGAGCGCCCTCCACGGTGTGCGGAAGCCCTGCGGCCTTGAGCCGCGCCGCCCGCAGCGTCAGTGCCCGCGCCGCCTCGACCTCGGTCTGCATGTCGGCGAGCTTCTGCTGGATCGCGCCGAGCCTCGCGATCGGGCCGCCGAAGGCGTTGCGCTCCTTCGCGTACGCGGTGGCGACGTCGAGGCCCGCCTGCGCGATCCCG
>JANPHA010000156.1:0-13922 GCA_031424255.1 Burkholderiales bacterium
GCGATGCGCCCGTTCAATGCAAGCAGCGCGATTGCGGCCAGGCCGATGAGCCCGCCTCCTGCCATCGCCCCGAGGGGAGTGAATTCCGTATTCATGGGTCGCACCTTTCATTTCGCGAGACGTCCGATCTTCGCGCGACGCTCATGGGATTCGGTAGGGCTCGTCGCGGCGATTGATGGGATATCCGCCCGGATTGTCGAGGAGAGGCTGGATGAGAAGCCGATCGATGCGAAGGTCTTCCGCGGTTCGGAACGCGTCGACCCCGATCGTCATATTCTCGTGCCCGAGCGCAGGCTGCGCGCGATAGGTTCCCAGCAGCCGGTCCCACAAGGGTAGGGTAAATCCGAAGTTGCTGGAGGTTTCGTTGAACACCACCGAGTGATGGACCCGGTGCATGTCGGGGGTCACGACCAACCAGCGCAGCCAGCGGTCGATTCCCCGCGCAATGCGCACGTTCCCGTGGTTGAACATCGCAGAGGCGTTGAGGAGAAGCTCGAACGCAAGGACCGCCACGACAGGCGCGCCGATGGCGGCGACCGCGGCACACTTGATTGCGGTCGATACGAGAATCTCGAGGGGGTGAAAGCGCGTGCCGGTGGTCACATCGAAGTCGAGGTCCGTGTGATGTACGCGGTGCAGCCGCCAGAGAGTCGGCACGGCGTGGAAGGCGACATGCTGGAAATAGATCGCGAGGTCGAGAAACGCGACCGCAAGGGCAATGGCAATCCAGGTCGGGGGCTGGAGGACGTTGAAGAGACCCCACCCGTTCCGCTCGCCCGCCAGGGCGACCGCTATGGCGACACCGGGGACCAGCACCCTCACCACGGCCAGGTCCACCAACAACAGGGCGATATTGTGAGGCCAGCGGGTGCGGCGAGCGAACTGGCGCGCGCGGCATGGCGCGACCGCCTCCCAAACCGCGATCAGGACGAAGACGCCCACGAATGCGGTGAACCGAAGCAAGGGCTCGTAGGTGACGGCAGCAGTGGGGATCATGACGTTGAATGCTCTGGTAGACTGCGGGCTGTCGAGTTATTCTAGTATTCAAGCAATCTATTGAATGATAGGTCCCGGAACGGAGCCATGTCAAGCCAATCCCCCAAACGCCACGTCTTCACGCAGCTCGCGCGAATCGGCAATGCGCTCTCCAGCCCCGTGCGCCTGGAGTTGCTGGAGCTGTTGGCGCAGGGTGAACGCAGCGTGGACGACCTTTCCACGCTTACGGCCACCGGCGTGGCGAATGCATCCCAGCACCTGCAGAAGCTCAGGCAGGCGGGCCTGATCGTCGGCCGCAAGCAAGGCCAGTTCGTCTTCTATCGAGTCGCGAGCGACGAGGTGATGGGGCTACTCGGTTGCCTTGCCCAGGTTGGCGCGGCTCACGACGCCGAGATCGAGCGCATCGTGAGGCTCTATTTCTTCTCGAAGGACGATTTCGAGCCGGTTCCCGCGGCGGAGTTGCTCGACCGCGCGCGCAAGGGACTGGTGACGGTGCTCGATGTTCGCCCCGCAGTGGAATATGCCGCGGGCCACGTGCCTGGCGCCGTGAACATCCCCGTCGAGCAACTCGAGAAGCGGCTGCGCGAGTTGCCCAAGCGCCGGGAGGTGATCGCCTATTGCCGGGGCCCGTTCTGCCTCATGTCTTACGAGGCGGTCGAGCTGCTGCGCAAGAAAGGGATCAAGGCCCGGCGCCTCCGGGATGGGATGCCCGAGTGGCGGGTCGCCGGGCTTCCGGTGGAGACCGGCCGGGTCGCGGGCGAACGCGCTTGAAGTAGCTCTTCGTTATTGCGCGTGCCCGTCGTTCGCGGCGGTCGCGTCCACGGGGGCGCTGCCGATCAGGTTGCGCAGGGCGACCAGGGTCGCCTCGTGCAGGGCGGAAGTCGAACCCTGCAGTCCGACGGAGCCCGCCTTGATGGCGGCGTAAGAGGTGATCGCCGAATCGAGCAGGTTGCGCACCTCGTTATTCAAAAACTCGAGCGGCTCGCCGGAGTAGCGGCCGGCCGTCTCTTCCGGCGCGTCGCTCCCCTTGCGGGAGAATCCGACGACGGCATCCGCGATGGCATCGTCGAGGCACCGATTGAAGGTGTGGAATTCGTCGACGGAGATCGACACCTCCTTTTCCATGGCGAGCTCGGTCATGGCCTGGCAGAGATCCCCGTAATCGTGGACCACCTGGTCGACCGTGAAGCCATGTTGAAGCAGCTCGTCCCCGTGCTTCGCGGCGGTGGACGCTATTTCCGCCGGAACAAGGGCGAGCGTGGGCCGCAAGCCCCCGGATGTCTTGTGGCGCGCCAATGCGTCGGGCGTCTGCTCGGCGCGAAATGTCTCGATGAGCTGCTTCAGGAACATCGGGATCCCGAATTCCAGCTCGGAGGGTGTCGGGCGCGGCGCGATCCTGCGGGCGGCCTTCGCCCGGCAACGCGCGATCAACTCCACGCGATTCGTCTCCAGGAAGTCTTGCATCATGGTCGCGGCCCTCAAGTCGACGCCACTCACGCCGGGCGGATCCACCGAGCTTAGGACCTGGCGCGGCGCGTGTATGTGCGAAGCCGCACACAAGGCCGCCAACGCGTCACCTCGAAAACCTGGCCGAGGAGAAACCATGAAGCGTTTCCTTGTCATCCCCGGTCCGGGGGATCGTGGCGATGATGGGCGTCGGGAAAGTGCTCGTGCTCATGGTGTAGCGGCTCGTGCCGATGCCGATGCACGTGGGGCGTGCCCCCAGGCGTCATGGCGTCGTGGGCATGCTGGTGATGGATGTCGTGGACATGGTCATGCTCGTGCTCGAGGGGTTCGTGCTCATGCCAGTGCCGGTGGTGCTCAGTCAGTAGCTCAACAAGCCGAGTGCGCCTGCCGCGGCGAGGATCGACGGCGCGGGCAGCGTCGCGCCCGCCATGAATGCCAGTGCCACGTTCACCGATCCGGCGCAAAGGCCTTTCAGCATCGCGATGAGGGTCGCATCGGCAAGCGACACCTTGCGGGTGAGATTGTTGTCGATAGCCCACGCCAGGCAGGCCGCCACGACCGCAAGCGCCGGCAAGAGCGAGTCGAACCGCGCCTCGCCCGGCCAGGAGAGCGCGACGGCGCCCATTGCGATCAGCAACATGCCGAAGGCGATCCGGCGGTCGAAATTCTCGCGAAAGACGAACCACGCGAGAAGCGCCGTGAGGACGCCCTCCGCATTGAGCAGTAGCGAGGCCTCGGTGGCCGGCATCCGCGCGAGACCCCACATCAGCAGCACCGGTCCTGCCACGCCGCCGAAAAGGATTGCCGCGGCGAGCCATCGCACATCGGATTTCGCCAATGCCGCACCCCGGTCGTGGCGAAACATCCGGAACAACGCCAGGCCGAGTCCCGAGCCGAGATAGAGGATTCCCGCCAGCATCCACGGGCCCAGCGGGCCCAGCAACACCTTTGCGAGCGGCGTTCCCGCGCCGAAGAGGAGCGCCGCGCCGAGCGCTGCCGGAATTCCTCCGCCCGTCATTGGACGGAAACCCGCGCGCGCGCCTCGACATCTTTCGCGCGCCTGCGGCGCAGCAGCAGGTAGGCCGCGGGAATCACGAATAGCGACAGCAACGGAGCGGTGAGCATTCCTCCCACCATCGGCGCCGCGATCCGTTGCATCACCTCGGAGCCGGTGCCGCCGCCCCACATGATGGGCAACAATCCCGCGATGATCACCGCGACGGTCATCGCCTTCGGCCGCACTCGCAGGACCGCTCCCTCGCGAATCGCGTCGAGCAGGTCGTCCTCGCTCTCGCGACCTTTGGCCACGCGCGCGTGCCATGCATTCTTGAGGTACAGCAGCATGATCACGCCGAACTCCGCGGAAACGCCCGCCAACGCGATGAATCCCACGCCGCTCGCGACCGAGAGGTGGTGGCCGAGCAGCCAGAGCAGCCAGAACCCTCCGGCCAGCGCGAATGGCAGGGTGGCCATGATCAGCAAGGCTTCGTCGAACCGGCCGAACGTGAGGTAAAGCAGCACGAAGATGATGAGCAGCGTCGCGGGCACCACGACCTTGAGGCGGCTCGTCGCGCGCTCGAGATATTCGAACTGGCCCGACCACGAGATCGAATAACCCGCGGGCATCTTCACCTGCTGCGCAACGGCTTTCTGCATGTCGCTTACCGCCGTGCGCAGGTCCCTGCCGCGAATATCGACGTATACCCAGCCCGAGAGGCGCGAATTCTCGCTTCGAAGCATCGGCGGCCCGTCGGCGATAGAGACCCTGGCGACGTCGGCGAGGCGAATCTGCGCCCCGCGCTCGGTCAGGATCGGCAGGTTGCGCAAACCCTCGAGGGAATCGCGCAGCTCGCGCGGATAGCGCACGTTGATCGGAAAGCGTTGCAATCCCTCCACCGTCTCGCCGATGTTCTCTCCGCCGATCGCCGATGACACGACGCTTTGCACGTCCGCGATGTTCAGCCCGTAACGAGCGGCGATGTCGCGGTCGATATTCACGTCGACGTAGCGCCCGCCCGTGAGCCGCTCGGCGAGCGCCGACGTGACGCCCGGGACCGTCTTCACGATCCGCTCGATCTCGCCGGTGATGCGGTCGATTTCCTTCGGGTCCGTGCCGCCCACCTTCACGCCGACCGGGCTCTTGATCCCGGTCGCCAGCATGTCGATCCGGTTGCGAATGGGAGGCACCCAGATATTGGAAAGTCCGGGCACCTTCACCACCCGGTCGAGCTCCTCGATCAGCTTGTCGGGCGTCATCCCGGCGCGCCATTCCTCTCGCGGCTTGAACTGGATCGTCGTCTCGAACATCTCCAGCGGAGCCGGATCGGTGGCCGTCTCGGCGCGCCCCGCCTTGCCGAACACGCTCTGGACCTCCGGAACTGTCTTGATCAACCGGTCGGTTTGCTGCAGCAACTCGGCGACCTTCGATACGGAAATGCCGGGCAACGCCGAAGGCATGTAGAGGACATCGCCCTCGTCCAACGGCGGCATGAATTCGCCCCCCAGGCGAGTCGCCGGCCAGATGCTCACGATCGCCACGACCGCCGCGACCAGCAGCGTCGTGCGGGGAAACCGCAGCACTGCGTCGAGCAGCGGACGGTAGAGCGCGATGAGCCCCCGATTGATCGGATTGCGGTGCTCGTCCGGTATGCGGCCGCGCAACAGGTATCCCATGAGGACCGGAATGAGGGTGACGGAAAGGCCGGCTGCCGCCCCCATCGCATAGGTCTTCGTATAGGCGAGCGGAGCGAACAGGCGTCCCTCCTGCGCTTCGAGGGTGAACACCGGAATGAACGACAGCGTGATGATCAGCAGCGAGAAGAAGAGCGCCGGGCCCACCTCCGCCGCGGCCTCGCCGATGACGACCCAGCGCTCGTCGGCGCCGATCGGGCGATCCGGATGGTCCTGCCGCCAGCGTTCCAGGTGCTTGTGCGCGTTCTCGATCATGACCACCGCGGCATCGACCATCGCGCCGATCGCGATCGCGATCCCGCCCAGGGACATGAGGTTTGCGTTGACGCCCTGGTAACGCATCACGATGAAGGCCGCGAGGATGCCCAGCGGCAGCGAGACGATCGCCACCAGCGCGGAGCGCAGGTGCAGCAGGAACACCACGCAGACGACCGCGACCACGATGAACTCCTCGATGAGCTTGCGCGTGAGATTGTCCACCGCGCGCTTGATCAGGCTCGACCGGTCGTAGGTCGCAACGATCTCGACGCCGGGCGGAAGGCCGTCCTTCAGCGATGCGATCTTGGCCTTCACGGCATCGATGGTCTCGAGCGCGTTCTTGCCCGACCGCATGACGATCACGCCGCCCGCGACTTCGCCCTCGCCGTTGAGCTCCGCGATTCCGCGACGCATCTCGGGGCCGATCTGCACGCGCGCGACGTCGCCGAGGCGCACCGGCACTCCGGAGTCGCTTGCCGTGAGCGGGATGGCGCGAAAGTCGGCGAGCGACCGCAGGTATCCCGAAGCGCGCACCATGTACTCGGCCTCGCCCATCTCGAGCACCGAGCCGCCGGTATCGTGGTTTTCCTTCCTCACCGCGTCGATCTCCTTGCAGTGCGTGATTCCATATGCGCGCATCGGGTCGGGATCGAGCAGGATATGGTACTGTCGCACCATGCCGCCGATGCTTGCCACCTCGGCCACGTTGGCGACGGTCTTCAGCTCGTACTTGAGGAACCAGTCCTGCAAGGCCCGCAGCTGCCCCAGGTCCATGCGGCCGGTGCGATCGACGAGCGCGTATTCATAGACCCAGCCCACGCCCGAGGCGTCCGGGCCGAGCGAGGTCTTCGCCTGCTCCGGAAGGCGCGACTGCACCTGGTTCATGTACTCGAGAACCCGGGATCGCGCCCAGTAGGGGTCCGTGCCGTCCTCGAACAGGATGTAGACGAAGGAATCCCCGAAGAACGAGTAGCCGCGCACCGTCTTCGCGCCCGGCACCGACAACATGGTGGTGGTCAGCGGGTAGGTGACCTGGTTCTCGACGATCTGCGGTGCCTGTCCGGGATACGTCGTGCGGATGATCACCTGCACGTCGGAGAGGTCGGGCAGCGCGTCGAGCGGGGTGGCTGCCACGGAGTAGATTCCCCACCCGGCCACCGCGAGCGTGGCGAGCAACACCAGGAAGCGGTTCGTGATCGACCACCGGATCAGCCCCGCGATCACCTCGAGGCTCCCGGGCTGCGGGATATCGCGACGATGCCGAACTGCCCGTCGGGCAGTTGCCGAATCTCGAACGCCACCGCATCGCCGGCCTTGAGGCCGGAAGGCAAGCCCGAGGCAGGAGGCTTGAATCCCATCGTCATCGCCGGCCACTGCAGCGTGGGGATCGGCCCATGGGACAGCGTGATCTCGCCTGCGGTGATGCTCTCGACCTTTCCCTGTCCCTTGTGCGTCTGCATCGGGCTGCCGGAAGCATCGGGTGGCACCCGCCTTTCGACGCCCTTGAGGCTCGCCTCCGAATCGATCAGGAATTGCCCGGAGACGACGACCTTGTCGCCGGCATGCAGGCCCTTGCGAATTTCGCTCTGTCCGCCCGCTTCCGCGCCGACTTCGACCTCCACCGGCGCGAACTTGCCTTCGGGGCGCGCCACCATGACGAGATCGCGCGTGCCGGTGCGAATCACCGCTTCCGAGGGAACGACGAGGACATCCCGTTTCTCGCGCGAGGCGAAAGCGACCCGCGCGAACATGCCAGGCACGAGTCTTCCTCCAGGATTCGCCACCTCGATGCGCGCTTTCAAGGTGCGCGTGGCCGGGTTCACCTCGGGAAGGATGGCGGTGACTTTTCCCTGGAGCACTTTGTCGGGAAACGCGGAAGATCGCACCTCGGCCTGCATTCCGGGGCTCACCAGCTGCGCCATGCTCTCGGGAACCTCGGCGTTGATCCACACCGTTCCCAGGCCATTTATGCGGAAGAGTTGCGCTCCGTTCATCACGGTCATGCCGTCACGCGCATTCAACTCGGTGATGACGCCGCCTATCGGCGCGGTGACCGTGAGCCGGGGATGGGTTTTTCCGTCGGACTCGACCAGGGCGATCTGCGGCTGCGTCATCCCGGCGAGCCGCATGCGTTGGCGCGCGGCATCCAGCAGTCCTGCCGGAGCATCGGCTCCCATGCGCCGCACGGCGAGATATTCCTCCTGCGCGGCAATCCAGTCGGGAACGTAGAGATCCGCGAGGGCCTGCCCCTGCCGCACCGGATCGAGCGGCGCGCGAACGTAGAGCCGCTCGAGAAAGCCGGCGCTGCGCGCCTGGACCACGGCGACATCGCGATCGTTGTAGGCGACGCTGCCGACGGCTTCGAGGCGGGGAGCCACGGCGCCCGTGGTGACATCCGCAATCCGCACGCCGAGGTTCTGCTGGGCGGCGGGATCGATGCGAACGCTGCCATCTTCGCCCGCGGCATCGGCATAGACGGGGACCAGCGGCATGTCCATGAATGGCGACTTGCCGGGCTGCTCGAATTTCCGGCCGGGCACCATCGGATCGTGCCAGTACAGCACCTTGCGGGCCTCCTTCGAGCCGGCCCCGCCAGCCGAAGACGCGGATCCCATCTCCATGCCGCGATTCATTCCGGCGGTGTAGATGCCGTAGCCGGCGGCTGCGAGTGCCAGCGCCGCCAGAACGGCCCATGCGACATTTTTCGCGTTCATCGCGGCAGGTCTCCAGGAGCACGCGACGCCTGTGCAATCGCGTGCAGGCTCGCGTCGGGGAGGAGAAAATTGATGCGCGCCCAAACGCGCGCGACTTCGAGATCGAGCTGCAGGGCCTGAAGGCGCATGTCGAATTCACTGCGCCGGGCGGCGAGCACGTCGTTCAGGCTCGATTTGCCGCCGGCGTAGGCCGCCAGCGATGCCGTCGTGCGTTCACGCGAATAGGGCAGGATCTCCCGGCGATAGCGAACCTGCCGCTCGCGGCCGACGCGCCACTCTTCCAGCATGGAGCTCACCTCGGCCACGTGCGCGCGCAATGCCTCGTCGCGCCTTGCCCGGGCCTCCGCGACCAACGCGAGCTTCGATGCGACCTCGCGGTCCTGCCGGTTCGCTTGATCCCACGGCAAGGGCACGGAGACGCCGACGGAGAACATGTTCGAATACGCCGGGCCGCGTTGTTGATAGGCGGCTTCCCAGGTCCAGTCGGGCCGCTTGCCCGCGCTCGCGAGGCGCGCCTCGGTCGCGGCAACCTCCGCCTGCTTGTCCAGCGCGAGGATCTCGGGATGGGTTCCGAGATGCGCCTCGAGGGCCTCGCTACCGAGCCGCACGCTCGACATGTCGGGCAACTTCGCCAGCGGCTCGGCGGTATCGCCTCCGATCCAGCGCGCGAGCTCGGTTCGCGCGGCGCGCAATCGCCGCCCGATATCCGCGCCTCGGTCCTGCGCCAGCGCCAGCGCCGCGCGCGCCGCGAACACCTCCGCCTGGGTGCCGCGACCGGCGCGATACGCGCTGTCCGCGGACTCGACCTCCGCCGCGGAGGCGCGCACGTATTCTTCCGACGTCGCTATCATCGCCTCGAGATGGAACCGGTCGAGCCACGCCAACGCCGTGTCGCGCTGGATCGCCGCGGTGGTGGCTTCCTTGTCGGCGAGGGTCTTCTCCGCCTCGCGCTCGAAGCGTTCGCGCCGCAGATCGCGCTTCTCCGAGCGAGTGACCTCCTGCATGACGCCGACCCGCCGCATGGTCATGAAATCGCGCGTGAGGTTGAATCGGTCGCTCCCATCCAGTGGGACGTTGTCGACGCCCAGCTTCAGGACGGGATCGGGCAACTGGCCGGCGGCGTGTGCCATTTCCCGCGAGGCCGCGATCGACGCGTCGTGCGCATCGAGCTGGCGCGAGCGCTCCACGGCCCGGCGCTGCGCATCGGGCAAGGACAGAGGGACGGCGAATGCCGCCGGCACAGCCGGGAGGATGGCCGCGAACACGAGAAACGCAACAAGGGATTTCATCTGGTTCTTCTTCCGGACATGGAATGGAGATCGAGCTCGCGCTCGCCATGGGCAACAGGCGGAGCGGCCGCTGCTACTGGCGGCAAGCCCTGCCGGAAGAGGGAATCAGATCCGGAAGCAGCAGTTGCGGATTGTCGCGGGGGGAGAGGTCGCGTGCAGCAGCGCGGGTTCGTCGACGGCAGTCGAAGGCGCGCGCAACGGCGGGAGCTGGAGTGTCGCGATGAAGGCGGGGATGAAGGCCGCCGGTAGGCCCGAAGGTGCGTTCGGGGATTGCCCCTCATCGTGGCAATGCCGCTCGCAGAGGTTTGCCCGATCCGGATCGGCCCGGTCGCAGGGAACGGCATGCGCAGGTTGAGCCGCCTGCATCTGCGCGCTGGAGGTCATCGGGCACGCATAGGCGGACCCCGCCAGCTGCGCAAAGGCAAGTGCCAGGATTGCCAGCAATCCGGTGCTCCGCCGCCAGTACCGATTCATGAACGCTCCCTGTCGGGCGAGAAGTCTACCCCAGTATCGATCCTTTCGGCATTCTCCTCTGTGCCTCAACGTACAGACCCCGCGCCAACCTCGGCCGATAATCCGCGCGACGAGGGCGACTCGAGCCCTGCTTCACCTACGGAGTGGCAAACACAATGAAGAATCTTTGGGGTTACCGGACTTGTCCGGCGATCGGCGCGATCGCCAGCGCGGTCGTCATCCTGGCGGGCTGCGCGGGCGTTCCCCCGCCGAAGGAACAAATGGCCGTCTCGAAATCGGCGATCGCCAACGCAGTCAGCGCCGGCGGCAACGAGTACGCGCCGGTGGAGATGAGAAACGCGCAGGACAAGATGGACCGCGCGAACCGCGCGATGGGCAAGGAGGACTACGAGATCGCCGGGCGCCTCGCCCAGGAAGCGCAATCCGACGCGCGGCTCGCCGAGAAGAAGGCGGAGTCGGCCAAGGCGCAGAAATCCGCCGATGCCCTGCAGGAAGACAACCGCGTCCTGCGCGAAGAGCTCAGCCGCAAGACCAAATAACCGGCCATCGAGGAATCAACATGAAGAACCAACGTTTTCTGCCCGTCGCAATCATCGCCGTCGCGGCGCTCGCGGGCTGCAGCTCGATGCCCGCCGCCGACTCGCCGCTGGCGCAGGCACGCAATGCCTACAACAACGCGCAAATGAATCCGCAGGTCACGACCCTCGCCGCGGGCGAGCTCAGGCAGGCGGGCGACTCGCTCGACAAGGCCAACCAGGCGCAGGGCAAGGGCGAGAAGGATGCCGTCGTCGATCACCTCGCCTACGTCGCCAGGCAACAGGTCGGCATCGCGCAGGAGACCGCCGCGCAAAGGGCGGCCGAGATCGCCGTCGCAAACGCCAGCGCGGAGCGCGACAAGGTTCGCCTGGAAGCGCGCACGCGCGAAGCCGATTCGGCGCAGCGCAGTGCGGAAGCCGCGCAACGCCAGTCGGAAGCCGCGCAACGCCAATCGGAAGCGTCGCTGCGCCAGTCGCAGGAATCGCAGCGCAGCGCCGAGGCCGCGCAGCGCCAGTCGCAGGAGTCGCAGCGCAGCGCCGAAGCCGCGCAACTCCAGGCCGCCGCGGAACGGCAATCGGCGAACGATGCGCAGGCGAGCGCTCAAGCCGCCCGCCAGCAGGCCGTGGATGCGGAAGGCCGCAACCGCCAGCTGGAGGCGCAGCTGAAGGACATGGAAGCGAAGAAGACCGAGCGCGGCATGGTCATCACGCTCGGCGACGTCCTGTTCGACACCAACCAGGCGCAGCTCAAGTCGGGCGGAATGCGCAATGTCCAGAAGCTCGCGAACTTCTTCAAGCAGTATCCGCAGCGCAAGGTCATGATCGAGGGCTTCACCGACAGCACCGGCGGCATGGGCCGCAACCAGGAGCTGTCGAACGATCGCGCGTATTCGGTGCGCACCGCCTTGCTCGGCATGGGCGTCAGCAACGATCGCATCACGTCGAAGGGATACGGCGAGTCCTATCCGGTCGCGGGCAACGACACCGCCGCGGGCCGGCAGCTGAACCGCCGCGTCGAGATCATCGTCTCGGACGAGAGCGGCAATATCGCCCCGCGCTGAGAAGGCGCAATGAAAGAAGCCCCTCGCGAGGGGCTTCTCGTTTTTGAGCTGCCGCCGGGTCAGCGCGAGGCGGCGGTATGCACGTTCGGGCTGGACTGCGGGAACGAGGCGGTCTCGCAATCGGCGACCACGACCCTGCAGTCCTTGCAGTTCTTGAGCGCGTTCGCGATGGCTTCCGCCTTGGTCGCGCCGCGGCCGGCGTTGGAGAACCTCCAGGAAGCGGCGTAGGCGCCGCAGGCTTCGAAGCGCAGCGCGACGCGGCACGCCTTGTTTCCGCCTTCGAAGCATTCGGCCATCGCGGCAGGGCCGGCATCGTCCATCGTCTTCGCGCCGATCACCCAGCCGTATCCGGCCTCGCCGCGGTCTTCGTCATCGACGGCGATCGCGCCTGCGGCAAGAGCGTGCAGGGGCATCGTGAGGGTGAGAGCTGCGATTGCCACGGCGCGTTTCCAGTTCGTCATTTGCGTCCCCTGAGCGAGTTGGTTGTGTGTGCCCTGCCTGAAGCCACTATGGAGCAGGGCCGCGGCGCGGGCTGTGACCGGCATCACTTCGGGGGGAATTGCGGCGTTACAGATGTAGGTGGCGGGGACTCAGGCGGTCGCGCCCGAGCGCGCCATGATCTCGGAGAGGCGCGTCGATGCGTTGGAGAAGAATGCGGCGATCTTCTGCAGCAATGCGGCGGGCTGCGCCTCGAGACAGGAGCCGTGCCGTACCAGCACGAAGGCGTACGACGTCACGTCGCTCGCATCGACCAGCTTCTCGGGGCGACAGGGTGGGGGCAGCGAATAGATTTCCTGCGGGTTGAACTGCGCGAGGAATTCGCGGGCCGCGGCCACGACGTCCGCTTCGGAGGCGGCCGAATCGAGTCGATCCTGCCAGCTCCAGGTCGGGTGCTCCTCGTTCGCGGGGTGGATCGACATCGTCGTGCGCGGGCGGATTGTTGGCTACTGCGATTGTTCCCCTGCTTTGCGCACTTCGTCTGTAGGCCGGACTCTGGTACGGCTTTGTCGGTCTTTTCCTACGCGGAGTCCTTGCCGCCGTTGCGCTCGAGCGCTTCCTTCTTCAACGCGGCGCGGATCGCCTCGGCGGAGGGTCCGAGCGCGTTGATCAACCGCGCCAGCTCGTCGGGCGTGATTCCCAGCCTCCTGGCCCAGCCATAGAGCTCGTCGTCGTCGTTGATGTCGATGTAGTTGTCCACGATTGCTTTCGCGCGGCGCCCGGTGCGAGGCGAAAAATTGTGGCCGAAGCGGCACCCGCTTGGCAAACGATGTCCGGTTCCGGAGACAGGGAGGCCTCGATGTATGTGCGTTGGCGAACAATCGCCGCGGAAATTTGACGCCCCGAGCCCCATCGGGATAATGCAACCGGCATGAAGACTCCGCTGCCCGCAAGACCCAACAAGCTGCTCGCACTGCTCCCCCGCAAGGAACGCGACGAGTTCATCTCGAAGTGCGATCCGGTCGATCTGGTTTTCGCCGACCAGCTTTCGGAGCCGGGCTCGGATATCCGCCACATTCATTTTCCGACCGGCGGCATCATCTCGATCCTCACTTCGGTGCCCGAAGGCGGGAAGCTCGAGGTCGCGCTGGTGGGCAACGAGGGCATGCTCGGGATCCCGCTGGTGATGGGGATCAGCGTGTCACAGGACCACGCGCTGGTGCAGGGGGCGGGCCCGGCGCTGTGCATGAGCGCGATCCGCTTCCGCAAGGAAGTCGAGGGAAACCCCACGCTGCGGCGAACTCTCGGCAACTATGTGTACGCGCGCTTCGGCCAGCTCGCGCGCGCCGCGGGATGCAATCGATTCCACCTGGTGGAGGCGCGCTTGGCGCGCTGGCTGCTGATGACCGCCGATCGAGCGCATTCCGACAACTTCGCGATCACGCACCAGTTTCTCGCCTCGATGCTGGGAGTGCGGCGCGTGGGCGTGACGACGGCCGCGAGCTCGCTCAAGCGGTTGAAGCTGATCCGCTATCAGCGCGGCGCCGTGGAGATCCTCGACCGCAAGGGGCTCGAGAAGGTGGCCTGCGGTTGCTACCAGGCCGACCTCGAGACCTACCGGAGCGCCCTCGGCCGGTCCTGAGCGTAGCCGCTACTCGAAGCCTTCGGCCCGCTTGAACGAGCCCTGCAGCACGCGCCCGGTGCGTGCGCGCGCGCCGCGATAGTGCTCGAGCGCCCTCGCATTCACCTCGATCGTCGTGCGCTTGTCGCCGCGCCCGAACGCCGCGACCTTCAACGTTCCCGCGACCGGCTGCAGCCCGATCATCTTTTCGCCCTCGTGCAGCTTGATCGCCATCACGCCCTTGCCGCCGCCGGAGAGCTCCTTCACTTCCTCGAGCGGGAAGACGAGCAGCCGGCCCTCGCCCGATAGCGCGGCGACTTCGCTCGCCTCGGGCGCAATCACCGGCGGGTTGAGCAGCGCCTCGCCCTCGTCCAGCG
>JANPHA010000157.1:0-2683 GCA_031424255.1 Burkholderiales bacterium
CGTTGGTGGCGCCGCCCTTGGTGGCGAACGCCACCTGCGGATTGACCGACGGGCTCGTCCCGCCGGCCGAGGGCTGCGCGTGGCAGCCGCCGCAGCCGTCGAGGTTCATCGTCGGCCCGAGGCCCTCGGCGGCGTCCTCCAGCTCGGAGAAATCGTCGAGGCCCGCGTTGAAGGTGATGAGCTCGTTCGCGCTGAGCCCGTTGATGGGGCCTCCCGCTCCCGGTGCGCCCCCGCGCACGCCGGGATCCTGGGCCCTGAAAACCGTGATGGTTTGAGAAGAGACGATCGGGGTCTGCAGCAGGGTCGCGCCAAGGACGACCGCGACCGGGACGACATAGGTCAACTTCTTCATGATGTTCTCCCTTTACGTTCGTTCGGACTTCACGAACTCTTTGATGCCAACGTAAAGGCATTCGACGTGCCACTTACCGTTTGTTAACTTCCCTCCATGCAATCAGCATTTTGTACGCGCGGCACCGGTACGGATTTCCCAATGGCTGTCGGGATTCGGAGACGGATTTACATGTGTTAATCGCACCCCCTTGATAAGACGCGCATTGAGCTGTCGCCGGAGGCAGACGGCAGTGCTTTTCGGGGCAGTGCGAACACGAAATCGTCGCCCGCGCTCGTGCGCTGCCACTCGAACGGCAGCCGCGGGAACGCGCGCTCGAGCGCCGTGCGGTTATGTCCGATCTCCACCACCAGCTTGCCGCCGGGATTCAGATGCGCGTGCGCCTCGCCGAGGATCGCACGCGTGTGGTCAAGCCCGTCTTTGCCGCTCGCAAGCGCCATCGAGGGCTCGCTGCGATACTCGTCGGGCAACTTGCGCATCGACGCCGCCTTCACATACGGCGGGTTGGAGAGGATCAGGTCGTAGGTGCGACCGCGCAGCGCGGTGAAGAGATCCGACTTCACCAGGCGCACGCGGCGGGCGAGCTTGTAGTCGGCGACGTTGCGCCGGGCCACCGCGAGCGCGTCTTCCGACAAATCCGCCGCGTCCACCGTCGCATCCGGAAACGTCAGCGCCGCGAGGATCGCGAGGCATCCGGAGCCGGTGCAGAGGTCGAGGACATTCCGAACACCGGGGACAGACCCCAAACCAGGCAACGGCGCAAACCGGGGTCTGTCCCCAAACAGCTCCGCGATGAAGGAGCGCGGCACGATGACGCGCTCGTCGACGTAGAAGCGGTGCGGGCCGAGCCAGGCTTCGTGGATCAGGTAGGCCGCGGGCTTGCGCGTGCGCACGCGTCGCTCGAGCAGCGCTTTCGCGGCCTGGTAGCGCGCTTCGGGGAGGACGTGGTCGAGATGGGGATCGAGCTCGCCCACCGGCAGCCCGGCCGCGTGCAGGATCAGCCATGCGGCCTCGTCGAGCGCGTTGGTGGTGCCGTGCCCGTAGGCGATCCCCGCGGTCTCGAACTTGCGGATCCCGTACGCGAGCAGCGTGCGCAGCTTCCGGTGTTCCTGCCCGCCTTTCGCCGCCACGCTATTTCGCGCCGAGCAGGTCCTCGACGGCGAGGCGGTAGATCTGCGCGAGCGGCTCGATCTCCTCGAGCGCCACCGCCTCGTTCACCTTGTGGATCGAGCGGTTCACCGGGCCGAACTCCGCGACCTCCGGGCAGATATCGAAGATGAAGCGCCCGTCGGACGTGCCGCCGGTGCAGTTCACCTCGGGGGTGACGCCGGTCACGCTCTTCACCACGGCGCCGAGCGACTCCACCAGCCGGCCGCGCTTCGTGAGGAAGGGCTTGCCGCCCTGCACCCAGTCGATCGCGTGATCGAGGCCGTGGCGATCGAGGATCTCCTTCACGCGCGCCTTGAGGCCGTCGGGCGTGCTCTCGGTGGAGAAGCGGAAATTGAAGTCGACCTGGAGCGATCCGGGAGTGATGTTCTGCGCGCCGACGCCGGCGTGAATGTTGGAGATCTGCCACGTGGTCGGCGGAAAATACGCGTTGCCTTCGTCCCACGTGGTGACCGCCATCTCCGCGAGCGCGGGGGCGGCGAGGTGCACGGGATTCTTCACGCGCATCGGATACGCGACGTGGCCCTGCACGCCCTGCACGACGAGCCGCCCGGTGAGCGAGCCGCGCCGGCCGTTCTTGATCGTGTCGCCGAACACCTCCACCGAAGATGGCTCGCCGACGATGCAGTAGTCGATCGTCTCGCCGCGGCGCTTGAGCTCCTCGACCACGCGCACCGTGCCGTCGACCGAAGGTCCTTCCTCGTCGGACGTGATCAGCAGCGCGAGCGAGCCCGGATGGCCGGGATGCGCGGCGACGAACCGCTCGGCGGCGATCACGAACGCCGCGATCGAGGTCTTCATGTCGGCGGCGCCGCGGCCGAAGAGCTTGCCGTCGCGGATCGTCGGCACGAACGGATCGGATTGCCACTTCTCCAGCGGCCCCGAGGGCACGACGTCGGTGTGGCCCGCGAGCACCACGAGCGGCTTGACAGCGCCGTGGCGGATCCACAGGTTGGTGACGCCGCCGATCGAGAACGTCTCGGCCTTGAAGCCGAGGGGCACGAGGCGCTCGATGATCAGTTGCTGGCAGCCCTCGTCGGCGGGCGTGACCGACTTACGCGCGATCAGCGCCTTGGCGAGTTCCAGGGTTTCGTTCTTCAAAGGGGATCTTTCCGGTGAGGAGTTGCCAGTACATCACCCAGTCGCCGGCGAAGCTCCAGGCGG
>JANPHA010000158.1:0-1945 GCA_031424255.1 Burkholderiales bacterium
CGCCGATGCGATCGCGCCGCGGGAGTCCGACTCGATGGTGGAGATCGGCCCCGGCACCGGCATCCTCACCGACCAGCTCGCGCCCAAGCTTTCGCATCTCCACGTGGTCGAGATCGATCGCGACCTTGCTGCGGATCTCGCCGCGCGCTTTGCCGCGGGCCAGCTCACGGTCCACCGCGCCGACGCGCTCGACTTCGATTTCGCCACGCTCCCCGCGCCGCTGCGCGTCGTGGGCAACCTCCCGTACAACGTCTCCACGCCGATCCTGTTTCGCGTCGCCGCCATCGCCGACCGGCTGCGCGACGCGGTCTTCATGCTGCAGAAGGAAGTGGTCGAGCGCATGGTCGCCGCGCCCGACACCGAGGCTTATGGCCGCCTTTCGGTGATGCTCCAGTACCGCTTCGCGATGGAGCTCCTGTTTCGCGTGCCCCCGGGCGCCTTCACGCCGCCGCCGAAAGTCGATTCCGCAGTTGTGCTGGTGAAGCCGCTCGCGGCCGATCGCCCGCGCGCCCGCGACGAGGAGCTCTTCGCGAAGATCGTGATGGCGGCCTTCTCGCAGCGGCGCAAGACGCTTCGCAACTCGGTGCGCGCGCTGGTGAACGACGCGGCGTTCGTGGCGGCGGGGATCGATCCACGGCGGCGCGGCGAGACGCTCTCGGTTGGGGAGTTCATCGCCATTTCAGATGCTGTCGACTTGTCGCTGCAGCATTAAAGCGGGAACCACGAAGGGCACGAAGGGCACGAAGGAAGATCGTTCGGGGAGCCGGCTACGCAAAGCAGTCCCGGATCAGCCACTCCTTGCCGTTCCTTCGTGCCCTTCGTGTCCTTCGTGGTTCAATGCCTTGACTACCGCAGGTGAGCGAGCAGGACCATCGCAGCCAGGATCGCGAGGAGCGCAACGCCGGTGGCGAGGATGGCCACGATCGCCCACCACGGCAAGCGCTCGGCCACGCTCCATTCCGGGAAGATGATCCACGCCGCGTGGCCGAGGGCCTCGTTGTCGCGGCGCTGCGCGAAGAGCGCGGCGAACAGCAGCATCGAGCCGCCGATGACGAGGAGCGTGGCCAACCCCGAGCGCGAGCGCACGATGCCCCAATGCCACACGGAGAGCAGCCCCACCGCAGCGCCGACGATGACGCCGAACACGATGCGGAAATTGCGCTCGCCCTTCTCGCGGCGCGCGACCCACTGCGCGTCGGTCATCCCGTTCACCGGCGAGCCCTGCGCAGCGGGCGGCCCCAGGTCGTCGAAGGAAGGCGATCGCTCGCGCCGGTCGCTCAAGGGCGCTGGATGAACTCGATCTTGTAGCCGTCGGGATCCTCGACGAAGGCGATCACGGTGGTGCCGTGCTTCATCGGGCCGGCCTCGCGCGTCACCTTGCCGCCCTGCGCCTTCACCGCGGCGCACGCCTTGTACGCGTCGTCGACCGAGACCGCGAGGTGGCCGAAACCGTTGCCCAGGTCGTAGGACTTCGTGTCCCAGTTGTGGGTGAGCTCGATCACCGCGGTGTCGCTCTCGTCGCCGTAGCCCACGAAGGCGAGCGTGAACTTGCCGTCGGGGTAGTCCTTGCGGCGCAGGAGTTTCATCCCGAGCACGCCGGTATAGAAGCCGATCGACTTGTCGAGGTCGCCGACGCGGATCATGGTGTGCAGCAGGCGCATGGTGCCTCCTTCAGAACGAGCGATAGAGATGGTCGGTGGCGAAGAGCTCGGCGCGCAGGCGCTTGTAGTCGGGGCACTGGCGCCCGACCTCGGCCCAGAAGCGCGGCGAGTGGTTCATGTGCAATAGGTGCGCGAGCTCGTGGCAGATCACGTAGTCGACCAGATGCAGCGGCGCCTTCACCAGGCGCCATGCGAGGCGCACCTCGCGCCGCGAGTTGCAGCTCCCCCAGCGCGCCATGGCCGAGGAGATCTTGAGGCTGGGCGGCGCGATCCCCGCGCGCACC
>JANPHA010000159.1:0-5027 GCA_031424255.1 Burkholderiales bacterium
GGCCCCCCGGTCGGTGCCCGCGGGGGCTTGCCCGGTTTCGGCGGGCGCGCCAGTTGGGGCTGGCTGGGGGGGCGGTCCGGGGTTGGTAGTTGCGGTTGGCGCGGTGGCGGGCGGCGAGCCGCACCGCCTGCTCGAGCGCGCCGGTCGAGGCCACGCCCTGGCCGACGATGTCGAACGCGGTGCCGTGCGCAGGGGTGGTGAAGACGGTGTGCAGGCCGGCGGTCACGGTGACGCCGCGGTTGAAGCCCTTCAGCTTGGTCGCGATCTGCCCCTGGTCGTGATACATCGAGAGCACGCCGTCGAATTCGCCGTTGAACGCCTTGATGAAGACCGTATCGGCGGGGAAGGGGCCCCGGCATCCGATGCCGCGCGCCGCCGCGCGGGCCACGGCGGGGGCGATCACGTCGATCTCCTCGCGGCCGAAGAGGCCGTTCTCGCCGCCGTGGGGATTCAACGCGCACACCGCGATGCGCGGAGCGTCGATGCCGGCGCCGCGCATCGTGCGGTCGGCGAGCGTCAGGGCCTCGTCGATGCGCTGTGGCGTGACCTGGTCGAGTGCCGCGCGCAGCGACACGTGCGAGGTGACGCGTGACATCCACAGGCCGTCGAGCACGTTCATCTCGCCGAAGAAGCCCTGGTGCCGCGTGAGATTCGCGAACATCTGGTGCTCGTCGTTGAATTTCCAGCCGCCCTGGTGCAGCGCGCCCTTGTTGAGCGGCGCGAAGCAGATGCCGTCGAGGCGGTCCTCGAGTGCCAGGTCGATCATGTACTTGAGCGTCTCGCCGGCGATGCGCCCCGATTCCGCGGAAACCGCGCCGCGCGCGAGCGCCACGGGGTCGTGGTTGCGAAGGTCGATGACCGGCACCTCGTCGCGCGACCCATCCACCTCCTCGGGTGTTGCGTAGACCTTGGTCGCGAGCGTGACGCCGGCATCGCGCGCGCCTTGCGCGAGGACGCGGGCATCGCCGATCACGACAAGGCGGGCGGCGTCCGCGAGACGCCGATCGGCCAGGACGCGCGCGGATTGCTCCGGACCGATGCCGGTCGCGTCTCCCAACATCATCCCTATCAACGGCGTCACGCTAGTCTCCGATCCGTAAAGTGGGTAATCGCCGCGATCATCGCGAACGTGATCGCGAGCATGGTGATGGCGAGCACCGCGATCGGCCCCCAGTCGTTGCTTTCGCGCAGGTCGAACATCGTGACCGAGATCGTCTTGGTCTTCGCGGTGAACAGCAGGATCGTGGCCGAGAGCTCGCGGATCGAGCCGATGAAGATGAAGATCCAGGTGGCGATGACGCCGTTGCGGATGAGCGGCGCGGTGATGTCGAAGAGCGCGCGCAGCCGCGTCGCGCCGAGGATGCGTCCGGCGTCCTCGAGCTCGGGGTGCACCGACTTGAGCGATGCCGCCACCTGCTGGTAGCCCACGGGCAGCTCCTTGGTGAGATAGGCGAGGAAGATGATCCATAGCGTGCCATAGAGCACGAGCGGCGGTTGCGTATAGCTGAGGAAGAGGCCGACCGCGAGCACGATCCCGGGAATCGCCACCGGCGCCGTCGCGAGGAACGCGAGGTAGCGATGGCCGGGCACGAGCTTGCGCAGGCTCAAGTAGCCGATGGTCGTCGCGAGCAGCGTGCCGACGGTGGCGGCCGATGCGCCGAGGATGAACGTGTTCATCAGCGCCACCTTGGTCTGGCTGAACTCGAGGAACACGAAGCGCCAGTGCTCGAGCGAGAAGTTGCCCACGACCGGGCCCGACCAGTTCTTCACGAACGCGGTGCGCAGCAGCACGCCGTAGGGCAGCACGATCGAGCAGCCGAGCACGAACACGAAGAGGCCCAGCGCCGGAACCTTCCACGGCCCGAGCTCGATGCGGCGCGTGGCCGTGCTCTTGCCGCCGATCACCGAGTACCCCTTGCGTCCCATGATCGCCGCCTGCGTGCGCAGCAGGACCACGGTGATGATCAGCAATGGCAGCGAAGCCGCCGCGGCGAGCCCGGGTTGCGGCGGGAACTGGAAGAGGCTCCAGATCTTCGTCGTCATCGTGTCCACGCCCGCGGGCAGTCCCAGGATCGCGGGCGTGCCGAAGAGCGTCATCGATTGCAGGAACGCGACCAGGAAGCCGGCAAGAAGGGCCGGCATCACCAGCGGCAGCGTGATGTTCGCGGCGGTGCGCAACGGCGCCGCGCCGAGGATCGCCGAGGCCTCCTCGAGGTCGCTCGGGATCAGGTCGAGGCTGTTGGCGACGAACGTGAACACGTAGGGAAACGTGTAGAGCGCGATCACGAAGACCATGCCCCACGCCGAGAAGATGTTGATGAGCGCCGCGTCCTCGAACGGCTTCAACCCGAAGAGCGCGTAGTACCACTGGTTCACGAGGCCGGCGTTCGGGCCTCCGAGCAGCACCCAGGCGAAGGCGCCGAGGAAGGGAGGCGTGACGAACGAGGCGAGGATCAGCATGCGCAGCAAGCGCTTCAACGGCAGGTCGGTGCGCGCCACGAGCCACGCCATCGGCGCCGCCGCCGCGACGCAGAGTGCCCCCACCGCGGCCGAGGTCCACAGCGTCGTGACCAGCGGCTTCACGAATGCCGGATCGACGAACAGATGCCGGTAGTGCTCGAGCGTGAACGCCTTGTCGCTGTCCCGCAGGCTCGTGACCAGCAGCCAGAACATCGGCATCAGCACGAGCACGGCCAGCAACACCACCATCGCGATTGAAAATGGCGTGGTCCAATCGATGCCCCGCGGACGTTCTGCCTCCAACGTCAGTTTCCGAACAGTGCCGTGTACTTCTTCTTGATCTCCGCGATCTGCGGCAGCATCGCCATCGGATCGTCGGGCAGCAGCTTGATGTCCTTCAGCGGCGTGCGGCTGGCGGGTTCCGTCACGTCGGGGTGCACCGAGCGCGCGCCGCCTTCGTTCACGAGGATCTGTTGCGCCTTCGCGGTGTAGAGGAAGTTCTGCAGCACGCGCGCGGCGTTCGGATGCGGCGCCGCGGCGAAGATCGCGGTGGGCGAGGTCACGAACGGCGTGCCTTCCTTCGCGTAGATGATCTTCACCGGGCTCTTGGCGTCGATCTCGATGAACATGTTGTACTCGTTGCCGTCGACCATCACCGCGCGCTCGCCGCTCGCGATGCTCTTCGGCGTCGCGGTCGTCGACTGCAGCTGCTGCACGCCCTGCTTCGAGAGCTTCTCGAGGTAGTCCCAGCCGAGAGCCTTGCTGAGCGCGAAGGTCCCGGTGAGGCTGGTGCCGCTGTAGCTCGGGTGCGACTTCGCGAGCTTTCCCTTCCATTTCGGGTCGAGCAGGTCGGCGTAGCCCCTGGGCGCCTCGCTCTCCTTCACCAGGTTGGTGTTGTAGCCCATGACCGAGAGCGTCGCGCGCCAGGTGGCGTAGTAGCCCTCGGGGTCGCGGTATTGCGCCGGGAAGCGCTTCACGTCCGGCGGCGTGTGGGGTGCGAGCCATTTCTGCTGCTTCCAGAAGATGAAATGCGAGGCATCCGAGGAGTTCACCACGTCCACGTTCTTGATGTTGGCCTGGTACTCCTGGTTCACGCGCTGGAAGACTCTCTCGGAGCCGGAGCGCTCGACCTCGATCTCGATCTTCGGATACTCGGCGCGGAATACCTTGGCGAGATTCTCCGCGACCTTCACATCGACCGCGGTGTACCACACCACCTTTCCTTCCTTTTCGGCCGCGGCCACCATCGCCGCGGTCGTCTCCTGCGAGAAAGCGGGCGCCGCGAATGCCATTGCCAGGGCCGCGAGGCCCATCCGGTCGAGCGACATCATTTTTTCTCCTCCTGCGTTATCGTGAAAGGGCGCGGCATCGCTCCGCGCGGAACCGCACATGGACGGGCGTGCCGGGCGCGATCTCGAGCGTCGCCGGTGCCGTGATCGTCAGATCCTGGCCGATGTCGACCACGTAGTCGCGATGGCTGCCGAGGTAGGCGTGGCTGCGGACGACGCCGGGAATCACGTTGTTGCCCGCCGCGGCCGCGCCCGCGAGCAGCTCGAGATCGTGCATCTTCACGCACACCCCCATGTCCTTGCCCGGCCCCGGGAACTCGCCCTCGCCCACGTGGATCGCATGCCCGTTGATCGCCGCCTCGCTGCCGCTCACATGGCGCGCGTCGATCACGTTGCTGCCGCCGATGAAGCGCGCGACGAACCGGGAATTGGGGCGGTCGTAGACATCCTGCGGCGTGCCGATCTGCTCGATGCGTCCCGCGTTCATCACGACGATGCGATCGGCCATCGTCATCGCCTCCACCTGGTCGTGGGTCACGTAGATCGACGTGTTGTGGAACTCGTCGTGGAGCCGGCGGATTTCCAGCCGCATGTCGCCGCGCAGGTTGGCGTCGAGGTTCGAGAGCGGCTCGTCGAGCAGCAGGATATCGGGGTTGGGCGCGAGCGCCCGCGCGAGGGCGACGCGCTGCTGCTGGCCGCCGGAGAGCTCCGCGGGATAGCGCTCGGCGAGCTCGAAGAGCTTGATCGCGCGCAACATCGCGTCGGCGCGCTCGCGGCGCTTCTCCGGCGGCATCTTCTGCATCTTGAGCCCGTAGGCGACGTTCTCGCGCACCGTCATGTGCGGCCACACCGCGTAGCTCTGGAAGATCATGCCCATGCGCCGGCGCTCGGGCGGGACCACGTTGCCGGGCGCCGAGATCACCTTCCCGCTGACGCGGATCGCCCCCTCGTCGGGCTCGAGGAATCCCGCGATCATCCTGAGCGTCGTCGTCTTGCCGCAGCCCGAGGGGCCGAGCAGGCAGATGAATTCACCCGGCTCAACGGCGAGGTCGAGCCGGTCGACCGACTTCACTCCGTTGTACTGCTTCGTGAGGTTGCGCAGCTCGAGATGGGCCATGGGGAGAGCGGGGTCGGGCCCCATTCTCTCCTCATGCATCATGCGGTGTGAAGAGCGGCCACGGAAACAAGCGCCTTTACCGCGGCGGTGACATCGGCGGTCTTTGCCTTGCCGCCCAGGTCGGGCGTATGCACGCCGCTCGCGGTGACCTTCTCGATCGC
>JANPHA010000160.1:0-6672 GCA_031424255.1 Burkholderiales bacterium
GGGCGCGCGCCGCCGAATCGGCGGCGACAACAACGGGAGGAGAGATGAGGCCGCACCCGTGGCTCGGTTGCCTGCTGTCGATCGCGCTCGCCCTTCCCGCTGCCGCCCAGTCGCCCGGAGCAGATCCGCTCGCCGCGGCGATGAAGCTCAAGGGCGAGGCGCGCATGAAGGCGCTCGTCGAGGGCGCGCGCAGGGAAGGCGAGCTCATGGTGTACCACTCGAGCCAGACCGAAGACCTGAAGCCGGTGTTCGACGCGTTCACGCGCAAATACGGCGTGAAGGTGCGCGAGTGGCGCTCGAGCTCGGAGAACGTGGTGCAGCGCGTGATCGGCGAGACGCGCGCCGGCAAGCACGAGGTCGACATGATCGAGAACAACGCGCCGGAGATGGAGGCCCTGCGGCGCGAGAAGATGCTGCGCCCGATGGATTCGCCGCATTTCGCCGACATGCGCCCGGGCACGCTGCCGGCGCATCGCGAGTACGCGACCTCCACGATGGACGTCTTCGTGCAGGCGTACAACACCGAGCGGGTGAAGCGCGAGGAGCTGCCGAGGACCTACCAGGACCTGCTCGACCCGAAATGGAAGGGCCGCCTCGGCATCGAGGCCGAGGACCAGGCCTGGTTCGGCACGCTGCTGAACGCGATGGGCGAGGACAACGCGGTCAAGCTATTCCGCGACATCGTGGGCACCAACGGGGTCTCGGTGCGCAAGGGGCATACGCTGCTCGCGAACCTGGTGGCCTCCGGCGAGATTGCGCTCGCGCTCACGGTCTACAACTACAAGCCGCCGCAGCTCAAGGCGAAGGGCGGAAGCATCGACTGGATCCTGCTCTCGCCGGCCATCGCGCAACTGCACGTGGTCGCGGTGCACGCGAAGGCGCCGCATCCGTTCTGCGCTGCCCTGCTGTTCGACTTCTTCCTCGGCGAAGGCCAGTCGCTCCTCGCCGAGCGCAGCTTCGTGCCGTCCAGCAGCAAGGTGCGCTCGCCGCTCGGCGATACCCCGGTGCGCGCGATCGATCCCGAGGAGGCGATCGACAAGCAGGACCGCTGGCTCAAGCTCTACGAGGAAATCATCATCCGCCGCGCGCGGCCGTCCTGAGGCCCGGTCAGGATGCGGGGGCCGATCGGATCCGTTCGGCGGCGAGCTTCGCGGCGAGCGCCGCGAGCGCCTGCCCGCGGTGGCTCACGCGGTTCTTCTCGTCGGGGCGCAGCTCGGCCGCGGTGAGGCCGCGCTCGCCGGTGAGGAAGTGCGGGTCATAGCCGAAGCCGCCGCGACCGCGCGGGGCGAGCACGATCTGCCCGCGCCAGCTGCCGTCGGCCACGATCGGGCTGGGATCGCCGGGCGCGCGCATCAGCACCAGAACGCAGTAGTAGAACGCCGAGCGGTCGAGCGCGCGCGCGAGCGCCGCGACGAGCTTGTCGTTGTTGCGCCGGTCGCGCTCCTCGCGGCCGCCCTCGCGCCCGGCGTAATACGCCGAATGCACGCCCGGCTCGCCCGCGAGGAACGGGACGCACAGGCCGGAATCGTCCGCGAGCGACGCGAGGCCGGTGATCGTGGCGGCGTGGCGCGCTTTCGCGAGCGCGTTCTCGAGGAACGTATCGTGCGGCTCTTCGGCTTCGGTCACGCCCAGGGCCGACTGCGCGATCGTCTCGATTCCCAACGGGTTCAGCAGCGCGGACAGCTCGCGCAACTTGCCGGGGTTGTTGGAAGCGATGACGACTCGGTTCACAGGAAAACCTGGAAACGCAGATGAACGCAGATGAAGCGCAGATGACCTGTGAGGAGGGAATCAGCCGGAATACTGCGCAAACCTTTCAGATTGCAACCCAACAGTTTGTATGCGGCCTCTGCATTTGCACTCGTCGGGCTCATCTGCGTTCATCTGCGTTTCCCGCCTGACCAAGAGCGGAGCGTTGAAGTGAGATGAGCTGGGAAATACCCGCTCCGGCAAGATCGAGCAAACGCGACATCTGCTCGCGCGTGAAAGGCTCGCCCTCGGCCGTGCCCTGGATCTCGACGAAATGCCCGTTGCCGGTCATCACCACGTTCATGTCCGTGCCGCAGGAGGAATCCTCGGCGTAGTCGAGATCGAGCACCGGCTTGCCGTCGACGATGCCGACCGAGACCGCGGCGACGAAATCCCGGATCGGCTGCGTCGCGATCGTGCCCTGCCTGCGCAGCCCCTCGATCGCATCGGCGAGTGCCACCATCGCGCCGGTGATCGACGCGCAGCGCGTGCCGCCGTCGGCCTGCAGCACGTCGCAGTCGATCGTGATCTGGCGCTCGCCGAGCGCCGCGAGGTCGGTCACCGCGCGCAGGCTGCGGCCGATCAGCCGCTGGATCTCCTGCGTGCGCCCCGACTGCTTGCCTACCGCGGCCTCGCGTGAGCCGCGCGTGTGCGTCGCGCGCGGCAGCATGCCGTACTCGGCCGTCACCCAGCCGCTGCCCTTGCCCTTCATGAAGCCCGGCACCTTCTCTTCCACGCTCGCGTTGCACAGCACGCGCGTCTCGCCCATCTCGACGAGCACGGAGCCTTCGGCGTGGCGGGTGTAGCGGCGCTGGAAACGGACGGGGCGAAGCTGATCGGGGGCGCGGTCGTACGATCGGGGCATGGTCAACGCGGGACTTTCTTGATGGCGCTCTGGATCTCGGCGATGGCGCGCTCGATGTCCTCGTCGGTGACGTCGTCGGAGGGCGTGCCGGTGCCGAGCTGCTGGGTGGTGTTGGTCGAGGTCGCGAACTGCTCGTCGTCGAGGCTCTGCGTGTCGGCCACTCGCGGGTCTTCCTGGTTCTCCCAGGTCATCGCCACGACCGAGAGGTTGTCGGATTCGCCCTGGGCGCGGCGCTGCGCCTCGGCGAGCAGCCCGGGCATGAGCTCCATCACGGTCTGCTTCTTCAGCATCGAGCCGAGGATGCTCGGCGGGATCTGGCTCCAGAAGCCGTCGGTGGAGAGCATCAGCGTGTCGCCGATCTCGAGGGGGAAATCGCGCCCCACGTCGATCACCGGAGGCACCACGCCGCCCAGGCAGCTGAAGATCTTGTTGCGGTCGGGATGGCGCGCGGCCATCTCGCGCGTGATCGACCCGGCGTCGATCAGCTGCTGCACCTTCGAATGGTCCTGCGTCGCCGCGACGAGCTCGCCGTTGCGCAGCACATAAAGGCGCGAATCGCCGGCATGCGCCCAGAACGCGCGGCCGCCCTGCACGATGCAGGCGACGACCGTCGTGCGCGGGCACTCGAGCAGGTTGTGCTCGACGGCGTGGGAGACGATCGCGCGGTGGGCCGACTGGATCGCGGACACGAGGAAGTCGAACGGGCGCTTCAGCCGGTTGCGCGCCTCCTGCTGGAAGCGCCGGGTGATCTCCGAGACCGCGATCTCGGCCGCCACCTCGCCCTGCTCGTGGCCGCCCATGCCGTCGGCGATCGCCAGCAGCAACACGTCGCGGCTGTAGGAATAGCCGACGCGGTCCTCGTTCTCCTTGCGGTCGCCGATCTTGCTGTCCTGGAAGATGGTGAAGCGCATGGGTCGCTACCGACTTGGCGTATGTATTGCTTTGGGGCGGGAGGGAGCGACGGAGGTCGACACGTTGATTTTCATCTTCCGGAGTGGTTGAGGAGGCCGAGTCACTGCCTAGCGCGAGAACAGCTTCGAGATCGGCTTGTTCATGGTCTCGAGGAAGCTGCCGCGCTTCTCCTCCGCCGGCGGATCCTCCATCAGGCGCTTCTGCAGGTCGAACGCGGTCTGCGGGCGCTTCATGTGGTCGAGCGACAGGCTCGACTCGATGATGTCGTAGAGGTCGTCGGAGTATTGCTGGCGCGCGAGGGTGCGCAGCGGGATCATCCGGTCCTTCTGCTCGCGCTGGTCGCCGGCCTGCGGCGGGGTGCCCGCGATGCAGGTGTACATCGTGGCGCCCACCGAGTAGATGTCGCTCCACGGGCCGAGCTCGCCCGGCTTGAAGCGGTAATGCTCGGGCGCGGCGAAGCCGGCGGTGTACATGGGCTTCAGCTTCATCGCCTCCTCGGAGAGCGTGATGCGCGCGGCGCCGAAGTCGAGCAGCACCGGGCGGCCCTCCATCGCGATGAAGATGTTCGCGGGCTTGATGTCCAGGTGCAGCAGCTTGCTCGAGTGCACCTCGCGCAGCCCGTTCATCAAATGGATGAAGAGCCGGCGGATGAAGGTCTCGGTGAACTCGTGGCGATGGCGCTGGATGTGGAACTGCAGCGTGCGCCCGCGCACATACTGCATGACCATGTAGCAGGTCTCGTTGGCGCGGAAGAAGTTCTCCACGCGCACCACGTTCGGGTGCGAGATCATCGCGAGCGCCCGGCCCTCCTCGAAGAAGCACTTGAGGCCGTGGCGGAAGATCGACAGGTTGGCCTCGTCGACCGTGACGTCCACGCCTTCGGTGCGCAGCGGCAGCGAGGAGGGCAGGTATTCCTTGATCGCGAAGGGCGTGCCGGTATCGTCGCGCGCGAGATAGACGATGCTGAAACCACCGGACGACAGGGGCTTCTCGATGCGATAGCCGTTCAGCACGTAGCCGGCGGGCAACGGCTGATTCGCCTGTTGGGGCATTAGGGCCGGGGGCTTCCGATATAATTTCTCAATTGTCGGCACTACCCTGCGCCTTGTAAAGGCGAATCCTCCGCACTTGCCTGCGCGGCAACCGGGAAAATCACATGATCTACAGCATGACGGGCTTTGCCTCGGCCGCGCAGGACACGGCCCAGGGGAGCCTCGCGGTGGAGCTGAAAACCGTGAACCACCGCTACCTCGAGTTCCAGTCGCGCATTCCCGAGGAGCTGCGTCCGCTCGAGCCGGCGATGCGCGAGGCGCTGGCCGCGCGGCTCACCCGCGGCAAGGCCGATTGCCGCATCACCTTCACGCCGGTCGCGAGCGCCTCGCGCTCGATGATCCCGGATTCCGCGGCGCTCGCCTCGCTGCACGCGGCCGCGCACGAGGTCGCGGCGAGGTTCCCCGACGCGCGCCCGATGTCGATCTCCGAGATCCTGCATTGGCCCGGCGTGCTCGCCGACGAGTCGCTGTCCGCCGACCGGATGAAGGAAACGGTGCTGGGGCTGGTCGACAAGGCGATCAAGGAGTTGAGCCAGACGCGCGCGCGCGAGGGCGCGAAGCTGGAGGAAGTGCTGCGCGAGCGCCTGGCCAGCATGGCGGCGCTGGTGGAGGAGGCGCGCCCGCTCATGCCCGGCGCGGTGAAGGCGTTCCAGGAGAAGCTCGCCGCGAAGATCGCCGAGGCGGCCGCGTCGCCTTCCGACGAGCGCGTGCACCAGGAGATCGTGCTTTATGCCGCGCGCATCGACGTGGACGAGGAGATCGCGAGGCTGGTGACCCACGTCGCCGAATTCCGCCGCGTGCTCGACAAGGGCGGCGCCTGCGGAAAGCGCCTCGATTTCCTCTGCCAGGAGTTGAATCGCGAGGCCAATACGCTCGGCTCGAAGTCGGTCGCCAACGAGATGTCGCGCATCTCGGTCGAGCTCAAGGTGCTGATCGAGCAGATGCGCGAGCAGGTGCAGAACATCGAATGAAAGCGGTCCCCTCGCGCGGCAACCTCTTCGTGATCGTGGCCCCCTCCGGCGCGGGCAAGACCAGCCTCGTGAACGAGCTGCTGAAGGAGGAGCCCAACATCCGGCTTTCGATCTCGTACACGACGCGCAAGCCGCGCGAAGGCGAGGCCGACGGCCGCGAATACCACTTCGTCGACCACGCGAAGTTCGAGAAGATGGTGGCCGCGGGCGATTTCCTCGAGCATGCCAATGTCTACGGCAACTTCTACGGCACGAGCCGGCGCTGGATCGAAAACGAGCTCGCCGGCGATCACGACGTGCTGCTCGAGATCGACTGGCAGGGCGCGCGCCAGGTGCGCGAGCTCTTCCCGCGCATGGTCGGGATCTTCATCCTGCCGCCCTCGCTCGAGGAGCTGCGCAAGCGGCTCGAAGCGCGCGGAACCGACTCCCGTGAGACGATTGACAGGCGCATGGCGAGCGCTCGCGAAGATATCTCCCATGTTCTTGAATTTGAATATATAATTGTTAATGAACGCTTCGAGGCGGCGTTAACGGACGTGGAATCGGTGGTGCGTGCGACGCGTGTGTCGCAGGCCCAGCAGTCCGTTCGCCTGGCACCCCTGCTCGCCGAATTCAAGTAACCGGAGATCTCCATGGCCCGCATCACCGTCGACGACTGCATCAAGTTCTTCCCCAACCGCTTCGAGCTGACCCTCGCCGCGACCAACCGCGCGCGCCAGATCGCGCTCGGCGCGACCCCGCTCGTCGAGCCCAACAAGGACAAGCCCTGCGTGATCGCGCTGCGCGAGATCGCCGGCGCCAAGATGGGACGCGAGCTGCTGAATCCGCCGGTGCCGACCCCGCCGGTGCTCTAGGACCCGGATACGCCGAGCGGACGACCCCCATGCCCGCGCTCGGCGTCCAACCCGTCGCAAGCGGCATCAAGGTCACCGGCACGGCGCTGCCGGGGCCGGGGCCGGATGAGCTGACCGCCTCCCTTGGCTACCTGAAGCCGAAGGACGTCGAGCAGATCGAGGAGGCCTACGAGGTCGCGCGCGCCGCGCATTCGGGCCAGTACCGCCAGAGCGGCGAGCCCTACATCACCCACCCGCTCGCGGTCGCCAAAATCCTGGCGGAGTGGCAC
>JANPHA010000161.1:0-24264 GCA_031424255.1 Burkholderiales bacterium
CTGCTGATGCTCGAGAAGAAGGAAGTGACCTTCTCGTATTTCGCCGATCCGATGTACGTCTTCATGGACCCGGAATACAACCAGATCGACATCGAGGCCGAGAACCTCGGCGACGCGGTGAACTACATCGAGGACGGCATGGTGGGCGAGGCCCTCTTCTACGAAGGCCGCGCCATCTCCTTCGAGCTGCCGACCACCGTCGTGCGCGAGGTGATCTACACCGAGCCCGCGGTGCGCGGCGACACGTCCGGCAAGGTGCTCAAGCCCGCCAAGCTCTCCACCGGGTTCGAAGTCAACGTGCCGGCGTTCTGCGCGACCGGCGACCGGATCGAGATCGACACCCGCACGCACGAATACAAGCGACGCGTCACGGCGTAATCCCGGCCCGGTTACAGTACGGGGTCCGATTTTTCTCGAAGGGGCGCCGCGGCGCCCCGTTTGCTTGCTCCTGATAGCATGGTCGCGGGATCCGCATTCGCACCAACGACAGGGAGGGGCGCATGGCTGCGATTTCCACGGCGTACCGGACATGCTGGGTCGTGCTGCTGTGCGTCGCCGTGCTCGAAGCGGGCGCGGCCGAGCGCGCGGCGGAGGTGGTGAGCGTGCAGGGGCAGGGGGAGAGCCGGCCCGACGACAAGGCCGCGTGGCGCCTCGCGACGCCGCACCAGGAGCTCTTCCCCAGCAACTTCGTGCGCACCGGCGCCTACAGCCGCATGGGATTGCTCTTCCAGGACAAGACCCAGGTGCGGCTCGCCGAGAAGACGCTCCTGCAGATCAAGGCGTCGGCCACGGCGCCGGGCGAGCGCACCGTGCTGCGCCTCGAGCAGGGGCGCAGCTGGTCGCAGACCAACGCCGCGCCCGCCAACCTGTATCTCGAGACGCCGTCGGCCACGGCCGCCATTCGCGGCACCGACTGGGACATCGAGGTCTTCGACGGCGGGCGTTCGCTGCTCACCGTGTTCAGCGGCGAGGTGGAGTTCTTCAACGACTTCGGCCGCGTCACCGTCGCGAAGAACGAATCCGCGCAGGCGATTCCGGGACAGGCGCCGACCAAGATCCTGATCGCCAATCCGCGCGATCGCGTGCAATGGGTCACCGCCTACTCGGTCGATCCGCTGCGCCATATCGATGCGAGCGGCGCATCCCCGCAACTGCGCGAAGTATTCGACATGGTTCGCCGCGGCGACACCGAGCAGGCGGCGGCACGCCTGTCGTCGGCCCCGGCGCCGGAGGATGCCGAGCTCGTGCGGCTTGCCCGCATCGCGATCCTGGTTCGCGCCGAGCGCTTCGAGGAAGCCTTCGACGCGAGCATCGCCGCGATCGGCTCCGCGCGCCAACCCGCGCCCTACCTCATCGCGAGCGACCTCATGATGTACCAGGGGAAGGTCGACCGCGCCAACGCCTATGCGCTGGAGGGTCTCGCGCGTTTCCGCGACGACCCGCGCCTCGTGGCACAGCTCGTGCGCGTGAGCCTCGCGGCGGGCGATTTCGACGCCGCGCAACGCCGGCTGGCGACGGCCCTGTCGGCGCCGCGGCCCGCGTTCGAAGTGCGCCTCGCCGCCTCCGACACGGCGCGCGCGCAGGGCGAGGGCCGGGCCGCTCGCGCGGGATACGAGGCGGCGCGCGCCGAGCGCCCCGCCGACGACCGCCCCTGGCATGGCATCGGAGTGGTCGATTCCGAGCGCGAGGCGGTGGCCTCGGCGCGCGTGCATCTCAATGCGGCCCTCGAGCGCAACCCCGGGGGCGCAGGCTATCAGGGCGAGCTGGGAACGCTCGAGACGTTCGCCGACCGCTTCGGCGATGCCGACACCGCGTTCCGCGCCGCCTTGAAGGCGAACCCCGCGGACTACGTCGCGCTCACCGGCCTGGGCGTGATGCAGCTCAAGCGCGGCCAGCCGGAAGCGGCGCTCGAGAACTTCCTGCGCGCGAGCATGCTCGAGCCGCGCTTCGCGCGCGCGCACGTGTTCGCGGCGGTGGCCAACTACCAGCTCGGCCGGCGCGCTCTGGCGCTGCGCGAGCTCGAGCGCGCGAGCGAGCTCGACGACAAGGACCCGATCCCCTATCTGCTCGCCAGCATGATTCACACCGACCTCTTCAGGGCGGCCGATGCGATCGAGGCGGCGCGCCGCGGGATGCAACGCCTGCCGTACCTCAAATCGCTCAACCAGATCGCCAACGACCGGCAGGGTGGCGCCAACCTGGGGCGCTCGCTGTCGTTCTTCGGGCTCGAGGAGTGGGCGCAGAGCCGCGCGCAGGAATCGTATTACCCGTATTGGGCCGGCAGCCACCTGTTCCTGTCGGATCGCTACCCGGGAGAATTCAACAAGAACTCCGAGCTCATGCAGGGCTTCCTCACCGATCCCACGGTGTTCGGGTCGAGCAACCGCTTCCAGTCTCTCGTCGCGCGGCCGGGAAACTATGGGCGGCTGATCGGGGGCTACTCGTCGTCCGACGACGTCAACGCGCGCATCGGGATCGGGCGCTTCAACGGCATGGCCTACGCCCGCATGCCGGTCGCCTACCTAATCGACGTCGAATCGACCCGCTTCAACTTCACGAGCGATGCCCTGCGCGGGCCGAGCGACGGGCGCGCGTTCACCGGCGCGGTGGGCGTGCGCCCGACCCACGAGCTCGGGCTTTTCCTCTACGGGTTCGACACCAAGTCCGACGATGTGACGAGTGCCTCCACGCTCGACCTCACGCAACGCTTCCTCACGAGCGCCGCGAGCGCGGGCATGCACTACCGCTTCTCGCCGCAGTCGCAGCTCTGGGTTCGAGCCGGCGTCCTGCGCAACGACAACCGTTCGCGCGGCACGCTTCTCGGCGACGGCATCTCGGACCGGCTCGTGAGCCGCGTGCCCGAGTACGGGGTGCGCCACACCTTCGACGCGGGCCGCCACCAGTTCACGTGGGGATTCGAAACCGTTCACAAGAAGCTCCACGACGACTTCATCCAAGGGCCGGGCGAGGATGTGTCGCTGCTCACCGCATTGCAGTTCACGGAGCGCTCGCGCAACGCGTACGTCTCCGACACGGTCGATTTCGGAACGCGGCTGCGTGTGCAGGCCGACGCGTGGTGGCAGGATAACCGTCGCGTCCTCGACAAGGACGACACCGGTTTCATCGACTCGATCGGATTCGTGCTGCACAACCCCACCGTGACCGAGGAGCGCAGCCTGCGGAAGGTGACGCCGCGTGCGGGCTTGCGCTTTCGGTTCAGCGACGCGGTGCTGCTGCGCGCGGCCTACCAGGACTGGATCCGGCCCATGGGCACCAGCACGCTCGGGCCGGTGGCGACGGCCGGCATCCCGATCGAGGATCGCCTGGTGGCGCGCGGCGGCCGGCAGAAGCGCACGCGGGCGCAGATCGAGGCCGAGGCATCCCCGCGGACTTTCGTCACCGCCTTCGTGGACCACAAGAAGATCGAGAACCTGCGCTTCACCTTCTCGCCCTTCCTCGTGAGCGAGGACGAGAACCTCTCGAAGCTGCGCGATTTCGACTATGGCAGGCTGGGCGCGGCCGACCTCTACGAGTTCATCAGCGCGCCCGAGTTCGATGGCGCAAGGATCACCACCTCCGGGGCCGCGGTGAACCACGTCCTCACCGACGTGCTCTCGCTGAACGTCAAATACCAGTACACGACCTCGCGCAACACCGGAGCGAATTTCCCCGGCCGCATGATCGCCTACCACCCGAAGAACGCGGGCGCCTTCGGCCTCACGTTCGTGAGCCCGCATCGCATCTTCTTCACCACGCGCCTGGTGTATCGTTCGCTGCGCTACACCGACGAGGCGAACCAGGTCCCGTTCAGGGCGGGGTGGGACGGCGCGGGCGACATCTTCTGGGAATCGTTCGACAAGCGCGTGCGGCTGCGCTTCGGCGTCGACAACGCCTTCCACAAGGAAAAGCCGACGCAGTACACCGTCACGCTTGTCCTCAATTTCTGAGCGCCTGCGCGGCGCGGCCGCGAGCGATCTCGGGCGCACCGCCGGGGTCGCGATCCTCGTGGCGGCGATCGCCGCCGTGCTGCACCTCGCGCGCGTCTGGGACAGCCTCGACGATCTTCTCTTCGATGTGTTCACGGTCGCGGCCACGCCGCGGGTCGGCGCGGCGCCCGTGGTCGTGGTGGGAATCGACGAGCCGAGCTTCTCCGAGGTGGGATTGCAGTGGCCGTGGCCGCGCGACCTCCACGCGCGCATGGTGGAGGAGCTCACGCGAGCCGGTGCGACCGTGATCGCGTTCGACGTCGTCTTCAGCGAGCCCTCGCATCCCGAGGCCGATGCGGCGCTCGCCCGCGCGATCCGCGCTTCGAGCCGCGTGGTGCTCGCCGGCGACGTGGTGTTCCAGGACACCGCGCACTTCCGCGGACTGCAGCGCGTCGAGCCGCTGCAGGCGTTGCGCGAAGCGGGCGCCGCGACCGGGATCGCGTCGATCGAGGTCGGGCGCGACCAGGTCGTGCGCCAGTTCCCGCAAGACCCGGACGCGTTGTGGCGTGTCGCGCTCGACCGCCACCTGAAGTCCGAAGGCAAGCCCGGTTATCCGCCCGATCGGCCCGGCCCGCGCGCGATGGTGCGCTACATCGATACCGCCGATATCGGCTACGTGTCGTATTACCAGGCGCTCGAAGCCGCGAAGCTGCTTCCCGAAGATGCCTTCCGCGGCAAGATCGCGCTCGTCGGGCTCGTGTTGAAGACGAGCCCCGAGCCCGGCAAGCGCTTCGCGGATACCTACGCGACGCCATTCCTGCGCTTCTCGCAGATGTATGCGCCCGGCATCGAGATCCAGGCGCAGTTCATCGCCTCCGCGTATGCCGGGCGCACCATCAGCCCCCTGCACCGGGGATGGACGGGGCTGCTCGCGCTCTTCACGCTCGCTGCCGGCGTCGCCTTCATGCAGCGCTGGAGCGCGCTGCGCAGCAGCGCCTTCGCCCTCGGCGTTTCCCTGGTCCTCGCCGGGTCTTCCTTCATGCTCTTCGATCGCTTCGACCGCTGGCTCGCGGTGTCGCTGCCGGTGGGCGTGTTGCTGGGTCTTTATGCCGCGCGCGGCACCACGGCTTACCTGGACGAGCTGCGGCGCAAGCAGCAGATCCGCCGCGCCTTCGAGTTCTACGTCTCGCCGGCAGTCGTGTCCCAGATGACCGCGCATCCCGAGCGGCTGGCGTTGGGCGGCGAACGCAGGGAGCTCACCGTGATGTTCACCGACCTCGCCGGATTCACGGCGATGTCCGAGGGCATCGCGCCGGAGGAAGTGGCGCGAACGCTGAACGAGCACCTCACGCGCATGACCGCGATCGTGCTGCGCCACGGCGGCACCATCGACAAGTTCATCGGCGACGCGGTGATGGCGTTCTGGGGCGCGCCGCTGCCCGATCCGGAGCACGCGACCCATGCGCTGCAGGCCGCGATCGACATGCAGGCGGAGATGGAACGCTGGCGGCGCGAGCCGGGCGGGCCCGGCGAGCTGCGCATGCGCGTCGGCCTCAACACCGGGCCGGTGGTGGTCGGCAATCTCGGCTCGAAGGACCGCTTCGACTACACCGTGATCGGCGACGCGGTGAACCTCGCATCGCGCCTCGAATCGGTGAACCGGCTCTATGGCACCGAGATTCTGCTCACGGAAGCTGTGGCGCAGCTTGCGGCCGAGGGCGTGCCGCTGCGCCACGTCGACCGCGTGCGCGTGAAGGGCAAGCGCGACGCCGTGGAGATCTACACTCCCGTGGCGGACTTCGAGCTCGTGCGCGAGACCGAGGCCGCGATCGCGGCCTACCGCGCGCAGGGCTGGGATTTCTCCGAGTCGTCGTGGCGCGCGCTGCTGGCGCGCTCGCCCGGGGACGCGATCGCGGCGCTGTATCTCGCGCGCATCGAGCGGCACCGGCGCGATGGCGTGCCCGCCGGCTGGGATGGCACACTGGATCTCGACCAGAAATAAGGACTGCCCATGATCAAGCGTCCCCAGTGGGATTCCGGAAGGATCGTCGTCCTCGAGCACGTCTCGAAAATCCTGCGCGACAACCCGCTCGGCGACCCGAGCGTGCGCAAGCTCGCGGTGTGGCTGCCACCGCAATACGACGAGGGCGGCACGCGCGGGCGCGGTCGCCGCTTCCCGGTGTTCGTCGACATGGTCGGCTTCACCGGCTCCGGCCTCTCGCACATCGCGTGGAAGAACTTCAGCGAGAACCTGCCGGAACGTGCCGCGCGCCTGGTGCACGAGCGCCGCATGGGCGCTTCGATCCTGGTGTTTCCGGATTGCTTCACCGCGCTCGGCGGAAACCAGTACGTGAACTCCCCGGCGATCGGCAACTACGCCGATTACCTCGTCCAGGAGATCGTGCCGTTCGTCGACAGCGAGTTCCGCACGCTCGCCTCGCGCGATCATCGCGGCTGCTTCGGCAAATCCTCGGGCGGCTACGGCGCGATCATCCACGGCATGCGCTACCCGGGCACGTGGGGCGCGATCGCCGATCACTCGGGTGATGCGTATTTCGAATTCGTCTATTGGCACGATTGGCCGAACACGCTGAACGAGCTCGCCCGGTATCGACCGCGCAAGCCGAAGGCGGGGCCGCTCGACGTGAGGAGGATCGAGCGCGGCGCGGACAAGGGCCGCGACGACGGGCGCGTGCGCCGCTTCCTCGAGGCGGTGTGGGCGAAGCCCAAGCTCTCGATGGCCGAGGGCCACTGCATCATGAACCTGTGCATGGCGGCCACCTACGATCCCGATCCGCGCGCACCCAACGGCTTTCGCCTGCCGTTCAATCTCGAGACCGGGGAAGTGATCCCCGAGCGCTGGAAGAACTGGCGCGCGAACGATCCGGTGAACCTGGTCGTGAAGCACCGCGCGAATCTCAAGTCGCTGCGCGGCATCTACATCGACTGCGGCGCGCGCGACCAGTACCACATCCAGTACGGCTCGCGCATCCTCTCCAAGCGCCTGCACCAGGCGCGCATCGCGCACACCTACGAGGAGTTCGACGACAACCACTCCGACATCGATTACCGGATGGATGTGTCGCTGCCGTTTCTCTCCCGCGCGCTGCGCTAGGCCTTTTTCGTTCTTTTCTGCTTCTTGCGCCACATCGACGGCGGCTTGCCGAAGACTCGCTTGAAGGCGTGGGAGAAGGCGCTCGCGGATTCGTAGCCGGCGTCGCGGGCGATCGATTCGATCGAGCGCGGTGTGGTGAGGAGGATCTCGGCCGCGAGCTGCAGGCGCCAGCGGGTGAGGAACGCGAAGATCGGCTCGCCCATCACCTCGCTGAAGCGCTCGCCGAGGGCGCTGCGCGAAAGGCCGACGTGGCGCCCGAGGCGTTCCACCGTCCACGGCTCCGAGGGCCGTCCATGCACGAGCGAGAGCGCGCGGCCGACGAAGCGGTCGTTGAGCCCGGCCACCCAGCCCGCACCCCCCGGGGGCAGCGCGTGCACGTAGCGGCGCAGCGCCTCGATCAGCACGAGCTCGGCGAGCCGGTCGCGCGTCGCCCCGTCGCCCACCGGAGGCGCATCGCTCGCGGAGAGTGTCAGGCCGAGCGCGTTCGAGAGCCAGTTCATCGGCGGGGCGCCGAGCAGGTCCACCTTCACCACCGCGGGAAGGCATGCGAGCAGTGGATCGGCGAGGTGGCGCTCGCACGTGGCCGAGAGCGAGACCCAGCGGGTCGCGGCACCCGAGCCGCCCAGGCTGACCGGCATCAGCTCGCCGGCGACCGGCGTGCGCAGCAGCGTGGAGATCGCGACCGGATCGACATCGACGGAGCTGCCGATGACGTGCGCCTCGCCATGCGGAATGAACGCGATCTCGCCGGCGTTGAGCGGGATGGAATCGCCCGTGCCCACGCGAAGCTCGCAACGGCCTTCGAGCATCACGTGCGCCCGCGCGATCAGGGCGTTGGCGGGAATCGCGACGCACCACGGAGCGCGCGCCGCGGCATCCAGCGTCACGCCGGCCGTGAACCTCGCGAGCCGCAGTACTTCGGAGAGCGCGTCAATGGAAGTGCGCGGCCTGCACGTCCGCTTCCTCGGGCAGCTCGGCGTGGACGATCTCGCCGTCGGTATTGGCGAAGAGCGGCGCGCCGCAGTCCTCGCAGTATTCGGGCGAGAACGTGCCGGGGAGTTTCTTCACCGCGGTGATGCCGCTCTCGGCGAGCTGGGCGAGCACCTCGTCGAGCGGGCCGGGGCGCGCGGTCTCGTCCTCGCGGCCATAGAGCGGCCAGACGACGCCGTGCGCGACCTCGCTCTCGTCGGTGAGCGAGAAGGCCACGCGGTACTCGTCGACACGCTCCTCGCCGAATCCCGCGACCACGACCTGCAGGTCGGCGGGCTTCGCCTTCAGCGCCTGCTCGAGGAAGGCCACGGCGGCGCGGATGCCGAAGGGGCGCACGCGCCGATCGGATTCGCGGCAATTCACGTAGTACGCATCGGGCAGCAGGCACTCGAACACGCAGCCGGGCAGCAGCTTCGAAAGTGTCGGCCGCGCCTGCGCGATCCACTGCTCGAGGCTGCCGGCGCGGCCCGCATGGCCCGAGGCGTCTTCCTGCCAGCGGAAGAGCGCCTTGCCGCGCGGGACCGCGGCGCATGCGACGAGGAAGCGCGTATCGGCGAGCAGGTGCGCGGTCTCGGGCAGGCGCGCGAGGTCGAGGCGTGGAATCTCGCCGGTGATCGCCGCGTCGGCCAGGCGCGCCGCGAGCTTGCGCAGCTCGGAGAAATGCCGCGGCAACTGGTCGATCGAATAGAGATAGGGCACGAGCGTCACGCGCGCGTCCGCGGCGAGCACGTGCGCCTGGAGCTGCACGCGAAGATTGTCGGCCTCGGCGCGGTCGATCGCGCCCGACGGGATCGCGTACTTGGACCACGCGACGATCGGTGCGGCGATCAGCAACCCCTGCCACGCGCGGTCGCCCTGCATCGCGACCACCGACTCCGACTCGTTCTCCACCAGCTCGATCAACGTGTCGTAGGCGCCGAGGTTGGTCTGGTAGAGGTGGTCGAGCGCGCCATCGATCGGCGCGTCGTTGCCGTTCTCGAGCAGCTTCGCGACCAGCCCCGACATCTCGGATTCCCAGAAGCGATCCTCGGTGAGGCTGCCGGAAGCGTTGAGCCCGTTGGCGAATGCGATCAGGCGCTCGGCATCGCGGGTGATCCGGGGGGGTGCTTTGGCGCGGGTGCGGGGCATGGCGACTCCAGGAAGGTCGACTATTTTAGCGCGCCGGGCGAGGCGATCCCATTACGCGCGGGATGGACTACAATTGGGGTGGCAGGAGCCTCATTCATGAAAAAGCGGCAACAATTCCTCCCCGTGCGACCGATCTCCCGAAAGGCCCCGTGAGCGGCCCGAACGACATGACCGCGTTCGTGCGCGCGGTGGAGCTGGGCGGCTTCACCACGGCCGCGCGCGACCTGGGCCTCACGCCCTCGGCGATCTCCAAGCTGGTGACGCGCCTGGAGGACCGGCTCGGCGTGCGCCTGCTGAACCGCACCACGCGGCGCCTTGCGCTCACTCCCGAGGGCGAGGCGTACTTCCACCGCACGCAGCGGATCCTCTCCGACATCCACGAGGCGGAGACCGAGGTCGCGCGCTTTCGTGCCCAGCCCAAGGGATTGCTGCGCGTGAACGTCGGCACCGCTTTCGGCACCCACCAGCTGTCCCCGGCGCTGCCCGAGTTCCTCGCGCGCCATCCCGATGTGCAGGTCGAGCTCACCGTCACCGACCGCGTGGTCGACCTGATCGAGGAGGGCGCCGATCTCGGCATCCGCGTGGGGACGCTGGTGGATTCCTCGCTCGTCGCGCGCAAGATCTGCGAGGTCGAGCGCGTGGTGTGCGCTTCGCCCGCGTACCTGCGCAAGCACGGCACGCCGCGCAAACCCGCCGACCTGCCGCAGCACAACTGCCTCGCGATCGCCTACGCGCCGAACCTGCGCCATTGGCCGTTCACGACGAAGGAGGGCGGGGTGCAGCACATCGAGGTCGCGGGCAACGCGAGCGCCAACAACGCCGATACGCTGCTGCAGCTCGCCCTGGTCGGCGTCGGCGTGATCCGGCTCTCCGACGTGATCGTGGGTGCCGCGCTGCGCGAGGGCCGTCTCGTGCCGCTGCTGCAGGACGTCCATCACAGCGAGCCGCTGCCGCTGCACGCGGTCTATCCCTCGGGGCGGCACCGCTCGCCCAAGGTCGCCGCGATGGTGGAATTCCTCGTCCAGCGCTTCGCGTCGGCGCCGTGGCGCGTCGCGGCGAAGAAGAGGGGCGCGCGCTGATGCTCGCTTCCGCCGTCGCCTTCGTGGACCTGGAAACCACCGGCACGGCGCCCACGGGCGATCGGATCACCGAGATCGGCATCGTGCGCGTGGTGGAGGGCGAATTCCTCGACGAGTGGTCCACGCTGGTGAATCCGGAATGCACGATCCCCGAGGAGATCCAGGTGCTCACCGGCATCAGCAACGCGATGGTGCGCGGCGCGCCCACGTTCTCGCAGCTGCGGCGCGAATTGCATGAGCGCCTCGAGGGGCATCTCTTCGTCGCCCACAACGCGCGCTTCGACTACGGCTTCATGAAGAACGAGTTCCGCCGCGTCGAGATGGCGTTCAGCGCGGATGTGCTCTGCACCGTGCGGCTGTCGCGCCGGATGTATCCCGAGGCGCTCGGCCATGGGCTCGACGCGTTGATCGCGCGCCACGGGCTGCAGGATGCGTTCGCTCCCGAGACCTCCGCGCGCACCGGCCGCCACTCGGCGCTGGGCGATGCCCGCGCGGTGTGGCGCTTCGTGCAGATGCTTTATCGCGACCGCGACCCCGGGGAGATCGCCGCGGCGGTCAAGCGCCTGCTCAAGATCCCGAGCCTTCCTCCGCAGCTCGCGCCCGATGCGCTCGAGGGATTGCCCGAAGGCCCGGGCGTCTATCGCTTCTACGGCGTGAACGACCTGCCGATCTACATCGGCAAGAGCATCAACCTGCGCGATCGGATCCGCTCGCATTTCTCCGGCGACCATTTCTCCGCGAACGACATCCGGATCTCGGGCGAGATCCGGCGCATCGAGGTCGACGAGACCGCGGGCGAGATGGGAGCGCTGCTGCGCGAAGCGCGGCTGGTGAAGGACCTGCTGCCGCTGCACAACCACCGGCTGCGCAGGAAGTTGAACGCCTGCTTCATCCGCATCCCCGACCTGCGCTCGGCTCCCGAGATCGCCGTGAGCCGCGACATCGACTGGGGCGCGCGCGATGCGGGCGCCGAGACGCTCTTCGGTCCGTTCGCGACGCGCCAGCACGTGCGCCAGCTGCTCGAGCAGGTCGCGGGCGAGCACGGCCTGTGCTGGCGCCAGCTCGGCTGGGAGAAGCGCGGCGGGCCGTGCTTCGCGCGCCAGCTCAAGCGGTGCCGCGGCGCTTGCCTCGGCGAGGAGACTGCGGAGCAGCACAACCTGCGCCTCGCGACCGCGCTCACCCCCTACCGCGTGATCGACTGGCCCTGGCCCGGGCGCATCCTGATTCGCGAGCGCCATCCCGACGGCCGCTTCGAGGAGGCGCACGTGTTCGACCGCTGGTGCCATGTGGGCACGGCGCGCAGCGAGGACGAGCTCGCGGACCTGGCGAGCGCGCGCTGCGAGATCGATTTCGATCCGGACATCTACCGGATCATCCGCGGCCATGTCGCGAAAAATCGGCGCGCAGTGGTGCCGATGACCGTGGCGACGCTCGATTCCTAGAAGAGATCGCCCTGCCGCGCCGCAGCTGCCGCGGGGTTCGCGACAATCGAGTCGGCGGGGAGCAGGCCGGAGACCTCGTTGTTCGAGTTGTTCAGCGCGCGGCTGACTTCCTGCTCGCGCATCGGCTCCTCGGCGTAGGGACGGATCACTTTCCAGGCTTCTTCGGTCGAGCCGTTCAACCACGGATCGATGTCGTCGCGCTCGAGGATCGCGGGCATGCGGTCGTGCATGCCCGAGACGAAGCGATTGGCCGGTGTGGTGAGGATGGTGTAGGTCTCGACCGGCTTGCCCACGGCATCCTTCCAGCTCTCCCACAATCCCGCGAACGCCACGATCGGCCGGTCCGCGATCGTGATCGCGTGCGGAATCCGATGGCCGGGATCGCCGGTCCATTCGTAGAAGCCGGAGGCGGGCACCACGCAGCGGCGGCTCTTGAAGGCCTGGCGGAACGCGGGCTTCTCGGCGACCGTCTCGCTGCGCGCGTTGATCAGCTTGCTGCCGATCGAGAGGTCCTTCGCCCAGAACGGCACCAGTCCCCAGCGCAGCATCGCCACCTCGCGCGTGCCGTCCTTCGCGGGGCGGATCACGGGGGCCTCCTGCGAGGGCGCGATGTTGAAGCGGCGCCGGATCCGGTCGTGGATCGGCACCTGGAAGGTGTAGGCGATGATGTTGCCGTCGGCGTCGAGGAAGTAGCGGCTGCACATGGCGAAATCCGGGGTCGGAACAGCCCCCTCAGTGTAAGCTACGGCACGGGGAGAAAGAACGATGAAAATAATCCAGTGGGTGCTCGTCGCGATCGGCGTGCTCGCTCTCGTGATCGTCGGCGTGGGGCTCGCCCTGCCGTCGAAGTTCGCGGTGCAGCGCTCGATCGAGATCAACGCGCCCGTCGACAAGATCTACGACCTGGTGGTCGAGACGCGCCAATGGAAGAACTGGTCGGAATGGAACAAGCGCGATCCCGCGATGAAGATCACCTATTCCGGCCCGCCGTTCGGCCTCGGGGCACGCTGGTCGTGGGTGAGCAAGACCGAGGGCACGGGCATGATGGAGTTCACGCGCGTCGAGCCGAACCGGACGGTGGAATACCAGCTCTTCTTTCCCGACTACAAGATGACCTCCAACGGGGCGCTGATGCTCGAGCCCGCGGGCAAGGCGACGCGCGTCACCTGGACCAACAACGGCGACGTCGGGCCCAATCCGCTCAAGCATTACCTCGCGCTGATGATGGACCGCCTCGTCGGTCCGGATTTCGAGGCGGGTCTCGCGAATCTCAAGGCGCTCGCCGAAAAACCCTGATGGCGCAAATGCAGCGCACATGCCCGAGCTGCGCCGCGCCGATGACCCCGCAGGAGTTCGGGCGCAAGCCGTTCGGCACGCTGCAGCTCGACCTGTGCTTTCCCTGCCAGGCGATCTGGTTCGACCAGTATGAAAGCGCGCAGCTCGCGCCCGAGGCGGTGCTGCAGCTCTTCCGCACGATCCACGAGCACCGCGACGATCACCCGCGCCCGATGGCCGACAGCATGCGCTGCGTCACCTGCCGCGGCCGGCTGCAGCTCACCCACGACGTCCAGCGCAACAACCGCATCTCCTACTATCGCTGCGTGGCGGGGCACGGGCGCCTCACCACGTTCTTCCAGTTCCTGCGCGAGAAGAACTTCGTGCGCTCGCTCACCGGGGTCGAGATCGAGCAGCTGAAGGTGCATATCGCCCAGGTGCGCTGCTCGGGATGCGGTGCGCCGATCGACCTCGAGCGCGACGCGCAGTGCAGCTATTGCCATGCGCCCCTGTCCATTCTCGACGCCGACGCGGTAAACCGCACGCTCGCCGAATTGACCCTGCAGGCGCAGCGCCCGGCGCGGCGCGTCGATCCCGACGCCGCGGTCGACGCGCTCTTCGCCGGCCAGCGCTTCGAGCGCAAGATGGAGCGCCTCGATGCGCGCTCGGGCGCCTGGATTCCCGGCAGCCTGGACCTGGTGCGCGAGGCGCTCGATTTCCTGATGAGCACCCATTGAACCGCGGAGGAAAGACCACGATGAGACATGCCTGGCTGGTTGCCGTGCTGTTGTTGCTGTCCGGCTGCGGCACCGTCCTCAACATCACGCAGGACGGCGACGATTCGAACCTGATGCTGCGCGGCTACGACCCGGTGGCGTACTTCACCGATGGCAAGCCCGTGCCCGGCAATCCGGCCATCAAGGCGCAGGACAACGGGGTCACGTACCGCTTCGCGAGCGAGGATCACCGCAAGATTTTCAGCGCGAATCCCGCGAAGTACACGCCCCAATACGGCGGCTTCTGCTCGAACGGAATGCCCTACGCGATCAAGGCCGGCGGCACGCCGCTCGCGTGGAAGATCGTCGACGGCCGGCTCTTCATCTTCGGCGACGCCAAGGCGCGCGACTACTGGGAGCTCGACCAGGCGCGCAACATCCAGCTCGGCGACCAGTACTGGGCCGAGGAGGCCAGGGACGCCCCGTGGCGCCTGCAGTCGTACAAGCGCTGGATCTTCAAGGTGCCGCATTACAAGACCGGCGCCGAGCTCGAGACCGAGCTGCAGGCGAAGCGGGGGAAATCGTGAGGGCGCTCGCGGTAGTGATGCTCTGCGCACTGGCGAGCTGCGCCGCGCAGAAGAAGGAGCCGCCGCCCAAGCCGTTCATCGCGACGCGCTGGCAGGTGGTGCTGGAAATTCCGATTCCCGGCGAGCCCGCCTACGTGCGCTTCGGGGACGGCCAGATGGAGGGCTTCGGCGGGTGCAACAAACTCTCGGCGCGCTTTGTCCAGGATTCGGTGGGCGCGCGCGCGATCGTGCTGGGCCGCATCGTGAGCGGCAGGCGCGGCTGCGATCCCGCCGCGCAGGCGTCGGAAAATCGCCTGCTCGAGGTGCTGCAATCGGTGTCGAGCTACTCGATCACCGCCGACGAGATGGTCATGACCGGATCGGGAGGGTCGTTGAGATTCAAGGCCGTCCCGCAGGAGATGAAGCCATGAGAATCGCCCGTGCCCTGATGGGAATGTGTGCGCTCGGATTGGGCGCATGCGCCGCCGCCCCGAACGAACCGACTTCCGCATCGCCGCCGTCCGCGCCCGCCGCCGCGAGCGTTGCGCCGGCATCGCTGGTGGGGACGCGATGGATCGGCTCCGCGGAAAAATCCGCCGACCCGCGCACGTTGCCGCGCCTCGAATTCGTGACCGAGGGCCGGGTCTCCGGATTCACGGGCTGCAACCTGTTGAGCGGCACATGGAGGATGGAAGGCGGCGAGGTGAAGCTCGGCACGCTCGTGACCACCAAGCGCATGTGCCTCGGGCCCGAGGGCGAGACCGAAAAACGCATGCTCGCGGCGCTGGGCGAGAACGGCCGCGTCACGCGCGAAGGATCGAAGCTGGTGCTGACCGGTGCCGGCGGCGCGCGCTTCGAGCTGGTCGAGGCCTCCGCCGGCTAGGTCGCCTTGTCGAGGGCCGCAGCCGCCTTGTCGAGCGTCTGCCTCGTCTTCCCATAGTCCCTCCACGGGTCGGCGCGCAGCTTGGCGAGGCGCTCGTGGATATTGAAGATGTTCCACTGGTCCGCGGCGGTGAGCTTCTCCAGCTCTTCCCAGCGCACCGGCACCGAGACGCCGAGCCCGGGCCGTGCGCGCACCGAGAATGCGGCGGCCGTCGTGGCGCCGCGCCCGTTGCGCAGGTAATCGACGAAGATGCGGCCGACGCGATTGCGCCCGCCGCTCTTCGCGACGAAGAGCTGCGGAATGGCGCGCGCGAGGTGCACGACGATGGCCTGCGAGAAATCCTTCACCTGGTCGTAGCCCCACTTCGGCGTGAGCGGCACCACGACGTGCAGCCCCTTGCCGCCGCTCGTCTTGAGGAAGCTCTCGAGCTTGAGCATGTCGAGCATCTGCCGGGTGAGCGCGGTCGCCTCCAGCAGCTGGCTCCAGGTGATTCCCTCGCCGGGATCGAGGTCGAGGATGAAGCGGTCGGGCTTGTCGATCGCCTTGATGGTCGAGTTCCACGTGTGCAGCTCGATCACGTTCATCTGCGCCGCGCCCACCAGCGCTTCGCGCGTGTCGATGGCGAGCATCGCGGGATGGCCCGGCCAGTACTTCGGATCGAGCTCCGTGATGCCCGGGATGTGGAGCGTGTCGCCATGCTTCTGGAAGAAAAGCTGGCCGCCGATGCCGCTTGGGCCCCGCACGAGCGCCACGGGACGCCCCTGCAGGTGCGGCAGCATGTGCTCGCCGATACGGTCGTAGTAGCTCACCAGGTCGAGCTTGGTCGCCTTCGATTGCGGATCGATGACGCGCTCGGGGTGACTCACCTTCACGCCGCCGATCTCGCTGCTGCTGGAGGTCTTGCGTGAGGGGGCCGCGCGTTTGCCGGGAGCGGCCGCGATCTCCTTCGGTTTCTCGCGCGTGATCGCCTGCGGATCCTTGTCGGTGCGTAGCCCATGGAACACCGGATGGCGCACGCGGCCCTCGGTCGTCCACTCCGTGAACGCGACTTCGGCCACGAGTTTCGGCTTGACCCAGTGGCCCTTCACGCCGCGCGGTGTCTGCGCGAGCGGCGATTTCGCGGTGTCGAGCGCGGCAAGTTGCTTCTTGAGAGTACGCAGCGTGGCATCGTCGAACCCGGTGCCCACATTGCCGGCATAGTGCAGCGCGCCGCTCTCGTCGTGATAGCCCAGCAGCAGCGAGCCGAAGCCCGCGCGGCTTCCCTTCGGATCGGTGTAGCCGACGATCACGAATTCCTGGCGGCGCGTGCATTTGAGCTTGATCCATGCCGAAGAACGCGACGAGGAGTAGGGCGCATAGATACGCTTGCCGATCAGACCTTCGAGCCCCTGCTTGCAGGCGCCCTCGAGCAGCTGCGAAACCGGAGCTTCGAAATGCTCGCTGAAGCGCACGTGTGGCGACGCGTTGGTCTCGATCACCTGCTTCAAAAGCGCGCGGCGCTCGATCAGCGGCACGCGACGCAGGTCGTAGCCACCGAAGTACGGCAGGTCGAAGACGTAGTAGACAATGTCCTTCGTCGCGGAGGAATCGAAAGCGTTCTGCAGCGCCTGGAAATTCGGCAGGCCCTTGTCGTCGAGCACCACGATCTCGCCGTCGATCCAGCCCGATGCGAGGCCGAGCTTCGCGATCTCGTCGTGCAGCGTCTTCAGCCGCGAAGTCCAGTTGTTGCCGTTGCGCGTGAAGAGGCGCACATCATCGCCATCGATGCGCGTGACCAGCCGGTAGCCGTCGAACTTCACCTCGTAGATCCAGCCTTCGCCCTCGGGTGGCGCATCCACCAACGTGGCGAGCTGGGGGAAGAGTGAGAGCGGCAGCTTGGCTTCGACCGCTTCCGCGGGAATGGCGGAAGCCGTCTTCGACTTCGGCTTTGTCCTGGCCTTCGCCTTCGCCTTCGCTTTCGTTTTCGGTTTCGCGGCGGGCTTCGACAACACGCTTTCCGCAAGCGCCTCGGTCACGTCGTATTCGGCGGCGGGGCGCGCTTCGTCGTCGGCTTCCTTGATCAGCAGCCACGGCTCCTGGCGCTCGCCCTCGCGGGCGTGCATGCGCACCAGGGTCCAGCGCCCGTGCAGCTTCTCGCCGCGCAGCTCGAACTTGAGCTTGCCGCTGCGCAGCCCCTCGCGCGGATCCCCGATCGGCGCCCACGTGCCGCGGTCCCACACCTCGACCGTGCCCGCGCCGTATTGCCCCTTCGGGATCACGCCCTCGAAGCCCGCGTAACTCAGCGGGTGGTCCTCGACGTGCACCGCCATGCGCTTCACCTTCGGGTCGAGGCTCGGTCCCTTGGGCACGGCCCAGCTCACCAGCGTGCCGCCGAGCTCGAGGCGGAAGTCGTAGTGCAGCCGCGAGGCGGCGTGCTTCTGGATCACGAACGCGAGCGCCTTGCCGGTGCGCGCGACCTCGCCCTTCGGCTCCGGGGTCGCGCCGAAATCGCGCTTCTTCCAGTAGGGGGAGAGAGAGCCGGCCATCAGTAGTTGCGCACCAGCCGGCCGTCCTCCATGCGCACTCGCTGGCCGTTGCGGAACGGCGGCGGCGTGGGATAGCGCAGCAGGCGCGTGGTGCCATCCTCGAATCGAACCCGCACGTCCCACATGTCGGCGTTCGCGGTGGTCGACAGGACAGTTCCGCAATTCACGCAATAGTTACCGCGCGGCGCGGCTTCTTCGGTCGCGGGAACGGGCGGCTCGACCGGCTCGGGGGCGGTGCGCGCATAGGAAGGCATCACCGGCTTCGGGGCCGTACTGGCGCGCGGCGCGGGCTTCGGGGAAGCGGGCTCGACGGCCGTGGCCGCCGGGACGGGCGTCGCGGGCGCGGGCCGGGCGTATTGCGGGATCGTGGGACGCGGCTTCTCCTTTTCCCCCGGCGCGGGCGCGGTATCGGGAGTGACCAGCGTCTCTCCGGGCAGCAACGCCACGCCGGGCGCCGTGCCCGTCACCTGCTGGGCCGGGAATGCGATGCTCGCCGGGGTGGGGGCGAAATCCTTCGCGCGGATCCAGCCGAGCATGAATGCGATGGCGACGAGCGCGCACGCCGTCACCGCGATCGCCGCGACCACGACGGAAGCGATTACCGCTTTATGGGATCCGATCGCGTCGAGTTGCGGGCTCATCGTCCATGCTCAGATTTCGATATGCGTTCCCAGTTCCACCACCCGGTTCGCCGGGATGTTGAAGAAGTCGGTGGCGCGCACCGAGTTGCGCGTCATCCAGGCGAAAAGATGGTCGCGCCACAGGGCCATGCCGGGCACGTCGCTCGTCGGGATCACCGTCTCGCGCGACAGGAAGAACGAGGTGTCCATCACGTCGAACGCGAGCCCGTAGCGCACGCGGCACGAGTTGAGGATCTCGTCGATGTCGGGCTGCTCCTTGAAGCCATACCAGGCCTCGAGCCGGTAGAAGCCGTTCATCAGGCGCTCGAACTGCACGCGGTCCTCGAGCGGCACGAGCGGCACGTCGTGCGTGACGATCGTGAGGAACACGGTCTTCTCGTGCAGCACCTTGTTGTGCTTGAGGTTGTGCAGCAGGGCGTGCGGCACGGTCTCGGCGTTCGCGGTCATGAAGATCGCGGTGCCCTGCACGCGCGTGGGCGGATGCGCGTCGAGGCCCTCGAGGAAAGGCTTGAGCGGAATGCCCTGCTCGGTCAGGCGGCGGAACATCAGCGTGCGGCCGCGCTTCCACGTCATCAGCAGCGTGAAGATCCCCGAGCCGATCAGCAGCGGGAACCAGCCGCCGGAGAGGAATTTCGCGGCGTTCGACAGGAGGAAGATGAAGTCGACCACCAGCATGCTGCCGATCACCAGCACCACCATCCACGTCGACCATTTCCAGATGAGGCGCGCGACCACCATCGCGAGGATGCATTCGATCACCATCGTCGCGGCGACCGCGATGCCGTAGGCGTTGGCGAGGCTGTCCGAATCCTTGAACCCGAGCACCAGCAGCACCACCGCGGTGAACAGGATCCAGTTCACGAACGGGACGTAGATCTGGCCGATCGCGCGCTCGGACGTGTGGGTGATGTCGAGGCGCGGGACGTAGCCCAGCTGGATCGCCTGGCGCGTCATCGAGAAGGCGCCCGAGATCACCGCCTGCGACGCGATCACAGCCGCGGCGGTGGCGAGGCCCACCATCGGAAGCAGCCCCCACGCCGGCACCATCATGAAGAACGGGTTCTTGATGCCGGCGGGATTCGCGAGCACGAACGCCGCCTGGCCGAAATAGTTGATCAGCAGCGCGGGGAAGACCAGCAGCAGCCATGCGATGCGGATCGGCTTCTTGCCGAAGTGGCCCATGTCCGCATAGAGCGCCTCGCCTCCGGTGAGCGCGAGAAACACGGCGCCCAGCACGAGGAAGCCGAGCAGCGGATAGGTGAACATGAAGTCGACCGCGTAGGCCGGCTCGAGCGCGTAGAGCACCACCGGGTTCTTCGCGAGGTGCAGGATACCGAGCGCGGCGATGGCGAGGAACCACACCACCATGACCGGCCCGAAGAAGGCACCCACCTTCGACGTGCCGTGCTTCTGGATCATGAAGAGCCCGGCGATCACCACGATCGCGAACGGCATCACGTACGGCGAGAACTTCGCGTTCTGCGTCTCGAGGCCCTCGGCCGCGGAGAGCACCGTGATCGCCGGCGTGATCATGCTGTCGCCGTAGAACATCGCTGCGCCGAAGATGCCGATGCCGATGATCGTCCAGCGCACGCGCGGATAGCGCCGCGTCTCGCGCAGCGCCAGCGCCAGCAGCGCGAGGATGCCGCCCTCGCCGTTGTTGTCGGCCCGCATCATCACCACCAGGTACTTGATGGTGATCACCCAGATCATCGACCAGACGATCAGCGAGAGGATGCCCATCACGTTGTCGGGTGTGAGCGGGATGCCGTGCTCGGCGCCGAACGCGGTCTTCAGCGCATACAGCGGGCTCGTGCCGATGTCGCCGAAGACGACGCCGATGGCCCCCAGCACGAGCAGGGGGAGCCCTTTCCGGTGCTGGAGCGCCGGATGTTCCGAGACGGCGGTGGAATCGTTCATCTTCTTGGAGTGGCGCGAATGTACACCCCTTTGTTGCACTGCACAATGATGCGTTCGAATCCCGTAAGCGTATCCCATGCGTCCAATGGCGCATCCGGTCGCACGGCAGTTGCGGTCCGCGGCCCCGGCGGATACCCTCCGCGCAGCTGTCAACCCGCTGAAAAAAATGATAAAGCCGACCTTGCTGGGCAGTCTGCTGGTGGCGCTGGCGGCCGCACCCTCCGCGAAGGCGGTGCAGGCCTACAAGCTCGCCCCGGATGAGAAGATCGTGCTCGACGGCCGGCTGGACGAGGGGGCGTGGAAGCGCGCGAACGTGCTCGATCGCTTCTGGGAGATCTTTCCCCAGGCCGAGGTCGAGGCGCGCGTGCGCACCGAGGCGCGCTTCGCCTACGACCGCCAGGCGCTCTACGTCGCGGTGCGCGCGTTCGACCCGGACCCCACCCGGCTGCGCGCGCCGTTCGCGCGGCGCGACAACGTGCTCTCCGACCAGGACATGATCGTGCTGTTCGTCGATCCGGTGGGGGCGAGGAAATTCGCGCACTTCTTCCGCGTCAATCCGCGCGGATCGATCGGCGACGGGCTCTACAACGAGGACACCGGCAACGAGGATTTCTCGCCCGACTTCGACTTCGAGGTCGCGACCGGTCGCTTCGACGGCGGCTGGACAGTGGAATGGCGCATCCCGTTTTCCTCGCTTCGCTACGGCGATCCGCCGTCAAGCGAGTGGAGCGTGATGGTGTTCCGCAACTATCCGCGCGAGCAGCGCTACCGGATCTCGACGAGCCGCCTGCCGCGCGAGCAGAACTGCTTCATCTGCCTGAACGAGCCCCTGACCGGGCTGGAAGACCTTCCGTCGACGCGCCACCTTGCGCTCACGCCGAACCTCACGATGCGCACGGTCGCCAACCGCGATCTCGGCGAGCCGCGACGGCGCGAGAACGACGTCGTGCCGAGCCTGGATCTCAAGTGGCGGCCACGGCCCGACGTGGTGGTCGATGCGACGATCAACCCGGACTTCTCGCAGGTCGAGCTGGATACGCCGCAGCTCGCGGGCAACGCGCAGTTCGCGCTCTTCTTCCCGGAGAAGCGCCCGTTCTTCCTCGAGGGGTCCGACATCCTGCAGGGGCCGCTCAACGCGATCTACACGCGCTCCGTGACCGATCCGGCGTGGGGCGTGCGTGCGACACAGCGAGGCCAGAAATTCGACGGCACGGTGCTGGTGACGCGCGACGATGGCGGCGGCCTCGTGCTGCTGCCCGATACCTACACGACCCGCTACGCGCCGCAGGACTTCAAGTCGACGGCGAGTTTCGCGCGCGGTCGCTGGCAGGTCGACGGATTCAGCGTCGGCGCGCTCGCCACCGACCGCACGATCGACGGCGGCGCCTACAACCGCGTGGCCGGCCCCGACGTCGTGTGGTTTCCGAATACCGAGCATCGCTTCCGGGCGCAATTGCTGGGCTCGTGGACCACCGCGCAGGCGGTGAACGCGCGCCTCGTGAAGGGCGAGCTCGAATCCGGCCACGCCGCGCTCCTCGACTGGAACTACCGCGGCAAGGAATGGGACCAGTACCTGGACTTCGAGGACGTGGGCCGCGAGTTCCGCGCCGACAACGGCTTCTTCGGGCAGAACGGCTATCGGCGCATCTACAGCGAGACCACCCGCAAGTTCATCGGGCTATGGGGCTTCAACGAGGTGTCGCCGTACCTGTTCGCGGAATACAAGACCGAGCCGGGCGGCAAGGTGCAGTACCAGCAGAACAACGTCGGATTGCGCTTCGGGCTGCCGCGCGCGACGACCATCGCGATGGAAGTGCGCGTCAACAACCTCGTGGCGGTGCGTCCCGAGGGCGGGCTGCGCAAGCGCGACCAGTTCTGGATCTCGGTCGAGAGCAATCCCTTTGCCTGGCTGGCGCGCCTCTCCAGCGAGATCGCGTACGGCGACCGCGTCGACGTGGCCAACAATCGCGTCGGCAAGGGCGCTTTCTTCAATCTCACCGCGAACCTGCGTCCGCACCCGCGCGCGGAGGTCGAATATCGCATCGACAACGACGTGATCGACAGCAAGGAACGCGTGGAGGGATCGAAGCGCATCCTCACGCAACGCGTGCAGCAGCTGCTCGCGATCTGGCACTTCACCGCGCGCGACAGCCTGCGCACCATCTGGCAATCGGTCGGCATCCGCCGCGCGCCCTCGCTCTGGGAGGTGCCGGTCGCCGCGCGCGAGAATACCGAGACGGTGTCCGTGGTGTATGGCCACCGCCGCGGCATCGGCACCTCGTTCTACCTGGGCGTCAACTTCGCGCGCACACGCATTCCCGACTCGCTCGTGCGCAGCTACCAGACCGAGCTCTTCGCCAAGGGCTCGTGGACTTTCAATATCCTCTAGAACACCATGCGCGCAATGGTCTTGGTGGTTGCGATGCCGTCCAGCGTGTAGGTGAGCCGCGCGAGGTCTTCCTGCCCTGGCAGCTGCTTGAAGTCGATCGTCGCGGCGCCGGAGTTGGCGACGATCACCGAGCGCGGATCGTACGTGGGACCGGCGAAGAACGGGCCCGACGTGCGAAACACCGTTCCTGCCCACGTGGTCGAGCTCGTCCATGAGCCGTCCTGGAGCGTGAACCACTCGGGCTGCCCGTTGGGCCCGTACACGAACCACGCCGCGAACACGACGTGCGTAGGGCTCTGGTGGATCGAGAGTCCCCAGCCCAGCTCCCGCGGGCTCCACCACATGCCCGAGTAGTCGGCGAGCGGGCGCGGCGGCGGCGGGAAGATCGCGATCTCGGGGCGCTCGCGCACCTGGAACGCGAGCGATTCCGCGGGCGTGCCATCGGTACGCGGCGAGGCGAAGATCTCGACGCGGTAGTCGCCGGCCGGGAGCGCTCCCAGGCCCACGTCGGCCACCTCAGGCGAGCCCGCGACGAGGCACTGGTTCAACTGTTGCGTCACCGTGAGCACGTTGCCGGATGCCGTCACACGCACGGTGCCCGGCGCGAAGGCGCACGAATCCACCGTCATGCGCAGGTTGACCCGCTCGAAGGCGCTCGGCTCCGCGGGCACGATGCGCGCGGCGAGGGCGGTGGAGGCGGCGAGGGAGAACGCGAGGGCGGCCGCGAACGAGGCGGGCCGAAACCGGATATGGGCTTTCATGCGCGCATTTTATTTCACCGATGCGTCCGGCGGGTTACGAATTGTATTTCGCGGCGTCGGGCTTGCGCTTCTGCAGGAACGCGGCGAGCGCCTCGCGCGCCGCGGGTTCCTGCAGCAGGGCGCGGAAATGCTCCCCTTCGGCTTGCAACTGCGTTTCGATGGCTGAACGATGCGCGCTGCGCAGCAGCGCCTTCGTGACGCGCACCGATTTCGGCGGCAGCGCCGCGAGCTTCGTCGCCGCGTGCAACGCCACATCGAAGGTCTCCGCGGCCGGCACCACGCGGTTCACGAATCCCGCCTCGCGTCCCTGCTCGGCACCGAACGGCTCGCCGAGGAGCAACATCTCCGCGGCCTTCTGGTAGCCCGCGATCAGCGGCAGCAGGTAGCTCGATGCGAATTCCGGCACCAGCCCGAGGCTCGTGAACGGCATCTGGAAGCGCGCGTTGTCGCCCGCGTAGACCAGATCGCAATGCAGCAGCAGTGTCGTGCCGAGCCCGACCGCGGGGCCGTTCACCGCGGCCACCAAGGGTTTGGTGGCCTTCGCGACCGCGTGCAGGAACTTGAACACCGGCGTGTCGGTGCCGAGCGGCGGGCGCTGGACGAAATCCTCCACGTCGTTGCCGGCGGTGAACACCTCGGGGCTGCCATGGAAGAGGACCACGCGCACCGAATCGTCACCCTCCGCCTCGAGCAACGCCTCGTTCAATAGCGCGTACATCTCCCACGTGAGCGCATTGCGGCGCTTCGGCCGGTTGAACATCACCGTCATGACCGCCTCACGGCGTTCGGTGAGAATGTCCATCGCTATCTCCTCGAATTGTGGGGTGCGACACCGCAAATAAAAAAAAAATTTTGGGTGGTTACCCCCCAAAAAAACGCCCCCCGCAAAAGAGCTGAATGTGCCCGGG
>JANPHA010000162.1:0-6954 GCA_031424255.1 Burkholderiales bacterium
GCACGTCGTCGAGCGTGACGAAGGCCGTCGCGATCAGCGACACCGGCGCGGTGACTTGCTTCGTGCCACCGGCATCGCTCCAGCGCGTGCGCATCGACAGCGAATCCTTGCCGACCGGCACGCCGATGCCCAGCGCGGGACACAGTTCCATGCCGACCGCGCGCACGGTGTCGTACAAGGCAGCGTCTTCGCCGGCTTCGCCGCAAGCGGCCATCCAGTTGCAGCTCAGCTTCACACGCGCCAGCTCGATCGGCGCGGCGAGCAGGTTCGTGATCGCCTCCGCCACCGCCATGCGGCCCGAGGCCGGGCCATCGATCAACGCGAGCGGCGTGCGCTCGCCGATCGCCATGGCCTCGCCCTGGCAGGTCGCGTATCCCAGCGTCGTCACCGCGCAATCGGCCACCGGCACCTGCCACGGGCCCACCATCTGGTCGCGCGCCGACATGCCGCCGACGGTGCGATCGCCGATGGTCACGAGGAAGGTCTTGTCGGCGACGGTCGGAAATCGCAGCACGCGGTACGCGGCGTCGCTCAGCGTCATCGATTGCAATTCGAGAGGCTGCAGCCGCTTCTGGCCGCGCCGCGCGTCCCTCTGCATGCGCGGCGGCTTGCCGAGCAGCACTTCGAGCGGCATGTCCACCGGCCGGTCGCTGAAGAGCGGGTCCTCGACGACCAGCTCGTGGTCTTCGCGCGCCTCGCCGACGACCGCGAAGAGACAGCGCTCGCGCTCGCAGATGCGCATGAATTCCTCGACACGCGCGCGGTCGATGGCGAGCACGTAGCGCTCCTGCGATTCGTTCGACCAGATCTGCATCGGCGTCATGCCCGGCTCTTCGATCGGGATCTCGCGCAGGTCGAACTGCGCACCGACGCCGCCGCCGTGGGCGAGCTCCGGAAACGCGTTCGAGAGCCCGCCCGCGCCGACGTCGTGGATCGAGAGGATCGGGTTGGCCTCGCCCAGCTGCCAGCAGGCGTCGATCACTTCCTGGCAGCGGCGCTCGAGCTCGGCATTGGCGCGCTGCACCGAATCGAAATCGAGCGACTCGACGTTCTGGCCGGAGCTCATCGAGGAAGCCGCGCCGCCGCCCAGCCCGATCAGGAACCCCGGGCCGCCGAGCTGGATGAACACCGTGCCCTTGCCGAGCGCGCGCTTGTGCGTATGCGCAGCCGAGATGTTGCCGTAGCCGCCCGCGAGCATGATCGGCTTGTGGTAGCCGCGCACCTCCCCGCCGGCCTTCAATTCGAACGCGCGGAAGTATCCGGCGAGATTGGGACGGCCGAACTCGTTGTTGTACGAGGCGCCTCCGACCGGAGCGTCGATCATGATCTGCAGCGCGGAAGCGATGCGGTCGGGCTTGCCGTACGAGATTTCCCACGGCTGCCGCGCTCCCGGGATCTCGAGGTTCGAAACCGAGAACCCGGTGAGGCCCGCCTTGGGCTTGCCGCCGATGCCGGTCGCGCCCTCGTCGCGGATCTCGCCGCCCGCGCCCGTGCCCGCGCCCGGATGGGGCGCGATCGCCGTCGGGTGGTTGTGCGTTTCCACTTTCATCAGGATGTGCGTGAGATCGCCGTGGTACTTCCAGCCGCGATCGACGCCGGGGAAGAAGCGCTCGATCCGCGCGCCCTCCATCACCGCGGAGTTGTCCGAATACGCGACCACGGTGCCGCGCGGATTCTCCTGGTGCGTGTTGCGGATCATCTGGAAGAGCGACTTGTCGCGCGCTTTGCCATCGATGGTCCAGGACGCATTGAAGATCTTGTGGCGGCAGTGCTCGGAATTCGCCTGCGCGAACATCATCAACTCGACGTCGGTCGGATTGCGCCCCATCCGCGTGAAGTTTTCCAGCAGGTAATCGATCTCGTCGGGCGCGAGGGCGAGGCCCATCGAGGCGTTGGCTTCCACGAGCGCCTTGCGGCCGCCGCGGAGGATATCGATCGTGGTGAGCGGCTGCCGCTGCGCGTGCGAGAAGAGCTTCTCGGCTTGCGCGAGGCTCTCGACCACCACTTCCGTCATCCGATCGTGGATCGCGCGATCGAGCGCGCGGCGCGAGCGCTCCGAGAGCGGACCGGGGTCGCGCGCCGCGATGTGGAATGCGGTGCCGCGCTCGATCCGCACCACCTTCGAGAGGCCGCAGTTGCGCGCGATGTCGGTGGCCTTCGACGACCACGGCGACACCGTGCCGAAGCGCGGAAGCACGAGCAACAGCGTGCCCTTCGGCCCGGCCTTCGCGGCCGTGCCGTAGGTCAGCAACTTCTCGAGGACCTGCATCTCGGCGGCGGAGAGCGGCGCGCAGACGGCGGCGAAATGCACGAAGCGCGTTTCGACCGAAATCGCATCCGCCAGCGCCCGGGGAAGCGCGGCGCGGAGCTTGTCGACGCGGAAGGGTGAAAGCGCAACCGCACCCGGCAGCGTGAGGACCTGCTGCAGCGGCGCATCTTGCGGATTCATGCCGCAATTATACCAATTCCGGGGTCAGACTCCGCAATTCGCATTGCGGAGTCTGACCCCCGAATTGCATTCAGTCGGACTTCGGCAGCGTGAACACCGGCAGTGTCCAGTTCCACGCGATGGCCGCGATCCGCATCGCGGCGATGAGGAACATGCCGACGAGCGCCGCGTAGGCGCGGTCGATCAGCGCCTGCAGCAGGAGGTAGATGACTGCGCCGAAGATCGCGGCGGTAGCGTAGATCTGCCCCTTGCGCAGGATCAGCGGAATTTCCCCGCTCAGCACATCGCGGATCACTCCGCCCGCAACGCCGGTGATGGCGCCCATCAGCACGACGACCACGCCGGAAAGACCGTCGCCCTCCGCGATCTGCGCGCCGCTGATGGTGAAGAATGCCAGGCCCAGCGCATCGACGACCGCGAGGGCGCGATCGGGCGGACGGAAACGGCGCGTGTAGGCGATGGTGGCAAGCGCCGCGAACAGGATCACGTAGAGATAGAGGGGCTGCTCGATCCAGAATACCGGGCTGCGGTCGAGCAGCACGTCGCGCACTGTGCCGCCGCCGATCGCGGTGGCGGTCGCGATCACCACGACGCCCAGCAGATCGAGGCTTTTCCGCCCGGCGGCGAGCGCGCCGGAAATCGCGAACACGGCCACGCCCCCGAAGTCGAGCAGTTCGAGGATCAAGTCGCGGCCTCCCGCCGTGCTATCCGCGCATACACGTCGAGAGAAGCGGTCGTAGGCACCTCGAGCGTGACTGGAGCGAGTGAGTTTTTCATCGGGAGGCATGGAGTGTGACGCCGGGAGATGCGAAGATCAACGCCGCCATGGCTACCTTCGACCTGATCGTGGTGGGCGCCGGAATCGTCGGCCTCGCCCATGCGCTCGCGGGTGCGCGCCGCGGGTTGCGCGTGGCGGTGGTCGAACGCGATGCGCGTGCCTGCTCGGCGTCGGTGCGCAATTTCGGGTTCGTCACCGTCACCGGCCAGGAGGGTGGCGCCACCCGGCGGCGGGCGCTGCGCTCGCGCGAGGTGTGGGCGGAGGTGGCGGACGCGGCGGGGATCGAGGTGCATCAGCGCGGCGCGGTGATCGTCTCGCGCCGACCCGAGGCCTTCGCCGTGCTCGAGCAATTCGCGGCGGGCGCGATGGGCGAGCGCTGCGAATTGTGGGACGTGCGCGAGACCCGGCGGCGCGTGCCGCAAGTCCGCGAAGCAATTGCCGGCGCACTCTCGAGCCCGCACGAGCTGCGCGTAGAGGCGCGCGATGCCCTGCCTCGGCTCGCCCACTGGCTCGAGGACCGCCATGGCGTCACGTTTCGCTGGGGGGCCACGGTGCTGGGGATCGACGGCACGCGCGTTCGATGCGGCGAGGAAACGCTTGACGGTGGGGCGCTGGTCATCGCGCCGGGTGCCGGCATCGCGGCCTTTGCGCCCGCGCTCGCCGAGCGCATCAAACTGCGCCACTGCAAGCTGCAGATGATGCGTCTCGCGTCGCCGCGCGCGGATTTCCGCTTGCCGAGCGTGCTGATGACGGATTTGAGCCTGCTGCGCTACGCGGGTTTCGCCTCGCAACCCGCGGCCGCCGCGCTGCGCGAACGGCTCGCGCGCGAATGTCCCGCGTCGCTTTCCAACGGCGTGCACCTCATCGTCGCGCAGGGTACCGACGGCGCGCTCGTCGTGGGCGATTCGCACCACTATGGCGCGGCCGCCGATCCGTTCTCCTCGACGCAGGTCGACCAGCTGATCGTGGACGAATTGCAGGCGCTGCTCGACATCCTCGCCCCGACGATCACCGAACGCTGGCTCGGCTACTACCCCGTCGCCGACGTGCAGCCGTTGCTTTCCGAAACTCTCGCCCCGCGCGTGCGTCTCGTCAGCGTGACCAGCGGCACGGGCATGAGCACCGCCTTCGCGATCGGCGAAGAAACCCTTTCCCTTCTCGACTGAACCCAAGCCCTTTTTCATGGTCCCTCATTCCAATCCCTCGGGAAGTGGAGACCGCCATGAGAATGCTGCCCCCGCGTCGCGCCTCGCTCCTTGTTGCGGCCCTCGCCGCTGCCGCATCGACCGCGGCGATCGCGCAGGCCGACCGGGCGTCCCAGGCGTTCGAGACCATCCGCGCCGTGCTGCAGCATCCCCGCTGCCAGAACTGCCACATTCCCGGCGACGCGCCGCTCCAATACGACGCGGGCATTCCCCATGCGATGAACGTGCAGCGGGGCCCGGTCGGGCTTGGCGCGACCGCGATGGAATGCTCGGTGTGCCACGGGGAAGCGAACCTGCCGGTGAGCTACGGAGCGCACGTGCCGCCGGGCGCGCCGCATTGGAGATTGCCGCCGCCGCAGATCAAGATGGTGTTCATCAACCTCACCCCGGCGCAACTCTGTGCGCAGATCAAGAACCCGCGCGAGACCGGCGGCAAGGACCTGCAGGCGATGCTCGTCCACAACCGCGACGACAAGCTCGTCGCCTGGGGATGGGAGCCCGGCGTGGGGCGCGAGCCCGTGCCGATTCCGCGCGCGCAGTTCGTCGCGGCGTGGCAGGAGTGGATGAGCCTCGGAGCGCCCTGCCCGGCGAATTGACCCGCGGCTAGCCCGAAGGCCGCCAGCGCACGGCGCGTTGCTGCAGCTCGGCGATGAGCGCGGCCTTGCCGTCCATGTAGGCCTCGATATCGGTCGGAAAGCGCCGCGCCAGCTCGAGCTTGAGCGCGCCGTAGCGTTGCGCCTCGTGCGGCTTCGCCCGCAGGTAATCACGGAAGTCGACGTGCTTCGCGATCTCTCGATGGCCGGGCTCGAATGCGTGCACGTGGTGGGTGCGATGGTCGTCGCCGCCCTTCACGAAGAACCGCCGCCCGGCAATCCCGAACTCGCTGCGCGGCTCGTATCCCAGCGCCACCATCGCCGCATCGCTCGCGTCGAGGCGCGCATGGCTCGCGGCGACGAGCAGGATATCGATCACCGACTTCGCGGCGAGGCCTGGCACCGAAGTGCTGCCGATGTGGTGGATCCCGAGCGCCACCGACTGCAACGCGCGCCGCAGCTCGCGCGCTTCCGCGGCGAAAGCCTCCGGCCAGTTCGCGTCGTACGGCACGACCACCACGTTGCGCATCATCGCCACGGCGGGATTCTATCGCCCGAATGCCGTAAAGTAACCGCAAAACACCTCGTCCCCGAGGGTCCGCGCGTGCAAGACCGGCCTCCAGCCACGACGTTCCTGTTCACCGACATCGAAGGCAGCACCCGCCTCTGGGAGCAGGAGCCGGAGCGCATGCGCCCGGCGCTCGCGCATCACGACGCGATCGCGCGCAATGCCGTCGAGCATCATCGTGGCCAGGTGGTAAAGATGACCGGCGATGGCGTGCACGCCGCGTTCGACGATCCCGTCGATGCGATCCGGGCGACACTGGAGCTGCAGCAGGCGCTCGCCGATTCGCGTTCGACCCACGGCATCGAGATCAAGGTGCGCTGCGGGATGCACCTCGGCACCGACGAGCGGCGCGACGGAGACTTCTTCGGCGCCGCGGTCAATCGCGCCGCGCGCATCATGAGCGCGGCACACGGAGGCCAGGTGCTGTTGTCGCAAGCCGTGGCGGACATCATCGAGGATCGGCTGCCCGACGGCGTGGCGCTTCGCGATCTCGGCGCCGTGCGCCTTCGCGACCTCGGCAGTCCCGAGCGCGTTTTCCAGGTCGTGCACCCGCGCCTGCGCGTCGATTTTCCCGCGCTGCGCTCGCTCGAGAAGACCCCGAACAACCTGCCGCACGACGTCACCTCGTTCGTCGGCCGCGAAAGAGAGCTGCAGCAAGTCGGCAAGCTCCTGGCGCAAGGACGGCTCCTCACGATCACCGGGATGGGCGGGCTCGGCAAGACGCGGCTCTCGCTGCACGTCGCGGCCGAGGTGCTCGACGATTATCCCGACGGCGTCTGGGTGGTCGAGCTCGCGCCGCTGCGCGATGCGCGCCGCGTTCCGCTGGCCGTGGCCGCGGTGCTCGGCGTGAAGGAGGAGGCCGGCCGCCCGGTGCTCGAGGCGCTGGTGAAATACGTGAAGGACCGCACGATCCTCCTCGTCCTCGACAATTGCGAGCATCTGATCCAGCCCTGCGCGGAGCTTGCGCGGCAATTGCTCTCCTCGGGACCGAACGTGAAGATCCTCGCTTCGAGCCGCGAGCCGCTGCGCGTCGCAGGCGAGACGACCTATCTGCTCTCCACGCTCTCGGTGCCGGATCTGCGCGCGCCATTCGAGCCGCTGGTGCTCGCGCAGAACGAGGCGGCGCGCCTCTTCATCGAGCGCGCGGTCGCCGCACTTCCGGGTTTCGAAGTCGACGAGTTCAACGCCACCGCGATCGCGGCGATCTGCCATCGCCTCGACGGCATTCCGCTGGCGCTCGAGCTCGCGGCGGCGCGCGTACGCTCGCTCTCGGTGCAGAAGATCGTCGAACGCCTCACCGACCGCTTCAAGCTGCTGAAGGGCGGCGACCTCACCGTGTTGCCGCGCCAGCAGACGATGCG
>JANPHA010000163.1:0-7596 GCA_031424255.1 Burkholderiales bacterium
TCAGCGGCAGGAGTAGTGCAAGGAAGAGTCGGTTCATTTTCGCGCCTCGAATCCGGAGGATCGGGGCGATGGACACCGTCAAGGGGCGTCAAGTTGTGTCGTCGACATGGTCCACTATGACCAGCAGTATACGAACCGCGCTACGCGACCGCAATCGCCCCTCATCCCACCGAAGCGGGAATACGCACCTGGTAACGGAGCAAGCGGGCGTTCGTGCGAATCAATTCGTCTCTTTGCTCCAGCGACATTCGGAGGGTCGACTGCAGGACGTAGGCGGTCGCGGCAAACGAAGCCAGGTTGCCCATGAGTCGAACATCTTCAGTGTCGAAACGCACGCTTTCATCGTGCGCAATCACCCAGATGGTGCCTACAGGGGCGCCGAGCAGGCTGAACGGGATCAGCAGGACCTCGCGGATGGACGGCTCGACTCCGCGCATCGCGACGTAGTGGCGCTCCGGGGCTGCCATCAGCTCATAGTGGTTTCGATCGAGGATGGTGCCGCACGGGCTCGCTTCCCGAGGCATTGTTCCTCCCTCATACGACGCCCATTGCCCGGAGACCGCGTGCCAGCGAAATATCCGTTCGCCCTCGCTCATTTCCAGGATGCTGATGCCCGCTGTATGCGCGCGGCATAGTGCGAGAGCCGTGTCCGTCAGCTTTTTCAGGATATTGCCGGCCGGATTGGCCAACTCGGCGGCCAACTCGTTCAGGGCGCGACTTTCTCCCTCGTAATCCGGAGCGCGCTTCAGGCGGGGCTCGAGTTCCGCACTGATCACTACCCGGTCAACGGAGAAAGACGAGTCGACTGGAGAAGGACACGCGGACATTGAGGACCTCCATGGGGAGAGCAGAGCGCTCGTGGCTGAGTCTGGGGATGCGCCTCTATCGCGTCTGTACGGAAGCACACGGAATGTCCTGTCCGCGGCGCTTCGCGACAGTCTGGTGCCCGAGGCCGGAGTCGAACCGGCACGACCGTTTCGGGTCGGGGGATTTTCGTACCACCTCGGCTTTCGCCGCCGCGCGCAGCGCGCGCGTTCGTGGTCTGGAGCACGCCTTCACCGTAGCGCTCGCGCGCCGTAGGTGCCCGCCGTCTGCTCTCTACACCTTCCCCGGCGATATCGGGGCTTGGCTCGGCGTTGGCGCGGGCAACCGCCCAGGGCGTTCGCCGAGTTTGACGGGCGTCACCCCGGGGATTTCTCCCCGGGGGCTCAATCGTTCAAGTCCCCTGTGTCTACCAATTTCACCACTCGGGCCCTGCGGATGGGCGTGTGGAGCATAGCAAATCACGTGTTCGTGAAGGTTCCCGCCCCGGTGCGTCCGATCATCGCGAGGAATTCGCGCCGCGTCGACGGATCGTCGCGGAAGGCACCCACCATGCGGCTGGTGACGAGCCCCACGCCCGGCTTGTGCACGCCACGCGTGGTCATGCACTGGTGCGCCGCCTCGATCACCACGGCGACCCCCTTGGGCTGCAACACCTCCTGCAACGTGTCGGCGATCTGCACCGTCATTTTTTCCTGGATCTGCAGGCGGCGCGCGTAGACCTCGACCAGGCGCGCGAGCTTGGAGATCCCGACGACGCGCTTTTCCGGCAGGTAGCCGATGTACGCCATTCCGATGATCGGGACCATGTGGTGCTCGCAATGGCTCTCGAAGCGGATGTCCTTCATCACCACCATCTCGTCGTAGCCGTCGACCTCGGTGAACGTGCGCGCGAGGATCTCCTTCGGGTCCTGCAGGTAGCCGGCGAAGAATTCCTCGTAGGCGCGCACCACGCGCGCAGGCGTGTCGCGCAAGCCCTCGCGGTCCGGGTCGTCGCCCGCCCAGCCGATCAGCGTGCGCACGGCGGCCTCGGCTTGCTCACGGCTCGGACGGGGCTTGTCGGGTTTGCGGCGTGATGCCATCTCGCGGTCCTTTCAGGGGTGCCAAGGCGGGACTATTCCACGTTTCATCGTAGACTGTTCCCGAACGCGCGCATCGGAGGCCCGCCCATGGCGAAGATCGATACCGAGCCGGTCGTATCCGTCCTCAACCGCATCCTCGAGGCCGAGCTCGCCGGGGTGGTGCGCTACACGCACTATTCCTTCCTCGTGTTCGGATTCGGGCGCATCCCGATCGTCTCGTGGCTGCGCGGGCAGGCGGACGAGTCGCTGCTGCATGCGCAGCAGGTCGGCGAGTGGATCACCACGCTGGGCGCCTATCCGTCGCTCGCGATCGGCCCGCTGCTCGATTCGCACAAGCACGACATCGGCGACATGCTGCGCGAATCGCTGCAGGCCGAGGCAAACGCTCTCGCGCTCTACCGCGAGCTGCTCGGGCTGGTCGAGGGCCATCACGTGGCGCTCGAGGAATATGCGCGCCAGATGATCCAGCAGGAGGAGCTGCACGCCGCCGAGGTCGACAAGATGCTGCGCAAGCCCGGCGACGTGGCGGCATTCAAGAAGTAGCGCGGATTCACAAGCCCGCTTCCTTTTCGTGCCGCGCCATGAAGGCGCCCGCGACCGACAGCGCCATTCCCGCGATCTGCACCGGGGTGAGCGTCTCGCCGAAGAGTGCCACCGCGATCAGCGCGGCGAGCGGCGGCGCGAGATAGAGCAGCGGCGCCACGCGCGAGGCGGCACCGCGCTTGAGCAGCACCAGCAAGAGCGAGATCGCGCCCACGGAAATCACCAGCACCGCCCACGCGAGCGCGCCCCACAGGACGGGGCTCGCGTCGAAACGACGGCTTTCGAAGAAGAATGCCAGCGGTGCGGTGAGCAGCAGTGCTCCGATGAACTGCATCGCGGCATTCACGCGCAGGTCCATCTGCGGGCGCGAGTGCTTCTGCCAGATCGTGCCGAGCGTCAGCGCCAGCGTGGCGACGAGCGTCACGCCCAGCGGCACGAGCGGCAGGCCCTGGACCGCGGCGAGCGCGGGCGCCACGACGAGGCCGACTCCGATGAGCCCCACGCCAACGCCGGCCCACTGCCGCGCGCTCACCTGCTCGTGCAGGATCGGAATCGCGAGCGCCGCGGTGAAGAGCGGATGCAGGCCGGTGACGAGCGCGGTCACGCCCGCGGGCATCCCATGCCAGATCGACCAGAAGACGCCGCCGATGTAGATCCCGTGCAGCAGCATCCCGGCCACCATCGCGTCGCGCCACGTGGCGACGTCCGTGGGCCAGCGCGCGCCCACGAAAAGCGAGGCGATCACGAACACCGCGATGCTGAACGCGTGGCGGATGGTGATGAAAGTGAACGGATCGGCGTGCGGAGACGCGAGCCGCGCCACGATGAATCCGGTGGCCCAGATGAAGACGAACGAGTAGGACAGCAACTGCAGGCCCGCCGAATCGCGCGGGGCGAGCGCGTCCCGGGGGGCGGACATCAGAATTTCGGGATGCGCAGCGTCTTGCTGATCATCAACGTGCCGGAGAGAATGAACAGGAGCACGAGCGGATGCAGCGTCCACGGCCCGAGCTCCCACGCGCCGCCGTAGAGCGCATCCTCGAGCCGCTCCTTCCAGGCGGCGAACGCAAGCACGCCGGTGAGCACCACGCTGGTGGGGATCGGCGTGCCCTCGAAATACTGGACCTTCGCATCGGCGCCCGAGAGGCTTTCCGCCGTCACGTTGTAGCGCGCGAGGCGGCTCACGCCGCAACACACGAAGTAGACCAGTGCGACCGCGTCCCATCCGCCGCGCATTCCCGCCGCGAACGCGAGCGCCGCGGGGCCGACGCCGAACGAGATCACGTCGGCGAGGGAGTCGAGCTCGCGCCCGAGCGCGGAATGGGTGTTGCGCGAGCGCGCGACGCGGCCATCGAACACGTCGAACACGAAGGCCGCGGGCGCCATCGCGGCCGCCGCGAAGAAGTGCACGAGGGAGTGGCTGTCCACATAGAGCATCGCGAGAAAAACCGACGCCATGCCGCACGCGGCGTTGCCGAGCGTGAGGAAATCCGCCAGGTGGAACCCGCGGATCATCGAGAAGTGCCTGGGGGTGCGAGCCGGGTCCATAGAGGAAAGACAATACCCGATTCGCGCGGTTCGCCTCGCCGGCGGGTAAATCGCGGACAATGTCGTCCATGAAGATACCCAAGCGGCTGCAGCCGCTGCTCGAGGATGGCCTGATCGACTCGGTGGTGCGGCAGTTGATGAGCGGCAAGGAGGCGATGGTGTTCGTGGTGCGCTGCGGCGAGGAGACGCGCTGCGCCAAGGTCTACAAGGAAGCCGACCAGCGCAGCTTCCGCCAGGCCGTCGACTACACCGAGAACCGCAAGACGAAGAACAGCCGCCAGGCGCGCGCCATGGCCAAGGGCACGCGCTTCGGCCGGCAGGCGCAGGAACGGGCATGGCAGAGCGCCGAGGTCGATGCGCTCTACCGGCTCGCCGCGGCCGGCGTGAGGGTGCCCAAGCCGTTCAACTTCCACGAAGGCGTGCTGCTGATGGAGCTGGTCGCCGATGCCGAGGGGAACGCGGCCCCCCGGCTGAACGACGTCGAGTTCACCGCCGACGAGGCACGGGCCGCGCACGCCGGGCTGATGGCCGAGGTGGTGCGGATGCTCGGGGCCGGCGTGATCCACGGCGACTTGAGCGAGTTCAACATCCTGATGGGCGCGGACGGCCCGGTGATCATCGACCTGCCGCAGGCCGTCGACGCGGCAGGCAACAACCACGCCGAGCGGATGCTCGAGCGCGACGTGGCCAACCTGCGCAATTTCTTCGGCCGCTTCGCGCCGGAAATCCTCGACACCGATTATGGCGGCGAGATCTGGGCGCTGTACCAGGCCGGGGCGCTCACCGCGGATGTCGCCCTGACCGGGCGCTTCGCGCGCGACGAAACCCCCGCGGACCTGGAGAACGTGCTGCGCGAGATCGAGGACGCGAGCCTGGAGGAAGCCGCGCGGCTCCTGCGCGCGCAGGAGGTGGAGTAAGGTAGCGCGGTTCGAGGGCACAACAACAAAACCGGAGGAACGCCAATGCACCACTCTTCGAAGCGGTCGCGACGCCATTTCCTGCAGGGCTCGGCCGCGGCGGCGCTCACCACGCTGCTGCCGGGCGCGGCGAAGGCCGCCGATCCGGTGCGGGTCGGGCTCATCATCCCGCTCACCGGGCCGTTCGCATCCACCGGGCGGCAGCTCGAGGCGGCGGCGCGGCTCTACATGGCGAACCACGGCGACACGGTCGCGGGCCGCAAGATCGAGCTGCTGGTGCGCGACGATACCGGCCTCGCGCCCGAGATCACCAAGCGCATCGCGCAGGAGCTCGTCACGCGCGACGGGGTGGGTTTCCTCGCCGGCTTCGGGCTCACGCCGCTCGCCCTCGCCACCGCCCCGGTGGCCACGGAAGCGAAGGTGCCGATGATCGTGATGGCGGCCGCCACCTCGATCATCGTGCAACGCTCCCCGTTCATCGTGCGCTCCGGCTTCACCGTGACCCAGATCACGGCGCCCATGGCCGACTGGGCGTCGAAGGCGAAGATCAAGCGCATCGTGACGATGGTGACCGACTACGCGCCGGGCGTTGACTGCGAGAAGATTTTCGTCAAGCGCTTCGCCGACGGCGGTGGAACAATCGTCGAATCGATACGCGTGCCGCTGCGCAACCCCGACTACGGGCCGTTCGTGCAGCGGGCGAAGGATGCCAAGCCCGATGCGCTCTTCCTCTTCGTGCCTTCGGGCGAGGGCACGGCGGTGCTCAAGGCGGTTTCCGATCGCGGGGTGCGCGAGGCGGGCATCCAGATCATCGGCACCGGCGACGTGCTCGACGACGACCTGCTGGAGACGATCGGCGCGTCGGCGCTCGGCATGATCACCTCGCACCACTACTCGGCGGCCCATCCCTCCCCGGAGAACAAGTCGTACGTCGAAGGGTTCATGAAGGCCAATGGCGGCATGCGCCCGAACTTCCATTCGGTCGGCGGCTACGACGGCATGCACCTCATCTACCAGGCGGTGAGGAAGACCAATGGCGTCACCACCGACGGGGAGAAGCTGGTCGAGGCGATGAAGGGCATGTCCTGGACCAGCCCGCGCGGCCCCATGACGATCGACCCGGCAACCCGGGACGTGATCCAGAACGTCTACATCCGCAAGTGCGAGCTGGTGGGCGGCAAGCCGTTCAACGTGGAATTCGACAAGATCGAGAACATGAAGGACCCCGGCGTCTGAGCGCGGAAAGAGACCATGACACTACGCAACTCACCCCCGTTTCGAGCCGACCATGTCGGCAGTTTTCTGCGGCCCAAGGAATTGCTCGAGGCACGCGAGCGCCAGCAGAAGGGCGAGATTCCCCGTGAAGCGCTGCGCGAGGTGGAGGACCGCGCGATCCGCGACATCGTGCGCTTCCAGGAGGACCTCGGGCTGCATGCGGTCACCGATGGAGAGTTCCGCCGCACGTATTTCCACATCGACTTCCTCGAGCAGCTCGACGGCGTGGAGACCCGTGGCGGGCTCACTGCCCACTTCCACAGCGCCAAGGGAGACGTGGGCTTCGCGCCGCCCGTGCTGCACGTGACCGGCAAGGTGCGCCATTCGCATCCGATCCAGGTGCGCGACTTCGAGTTCCTGAAGTCGGTCACCCGGCGCGTGCCCAAGGTCACCATCCCGTCGCCCACGATGCTGCACTTCCGCGGCGGACGCGACGCGATCAGCCGCGACGCCTATCCCGACATCGAGGATTTCTTCGACGACGTCGCCGCCGCCTACCGCGAGGAGATCGGGCAGCTCGGCGCCGCGGGCTGCACCTACCTGCAGCTCGACGACACCAACCTCGCCTACCTGTGCGATCCGAAGATGCGCGAGGGCGTGCGGCTGCGCGGCGACGATCCCGACGAGCTGCCGCGGCGCTATGCGCGCCTGATCAACGCCGCGATCGCCGATCGGCCCGCGGGCATGCGCATCTGCACGCACCTGTGCCGCGGAAACTTCAAGAGCGCCTGGGTCGCGGAAGGCAGCTATGAGCCGGTGGCGCAGGTGCTGTTCAACGAGCTCGATGTCGACGGCTACTTCCTCGAATACGACGACCCGCGCTCCGGCGATTTCGCGCCGCTGCGCTTCGTGCCGAAGGACAAGACCGTGGTCCTCGGCCTGGTCACGACCAAGCTGGGCGAGCTCGAATCGAAGGACTCGCTCAAGCGCAGGATCGACGAGGCCGCGAAATTCGTCCCCCTCGAGCAGCTCTGCCTCTCCCCACAGTGCGGCTTCTCCAGCACGGTGCACGGCAACGAGATCGCCCGCGAGGCGCAAGCCTCGAAGCTTCGCCTCATCGTCGAGACCGCGAACGATGTCTGGGGCTGATCGGCTCGCCTCCCTCCCCCTTGGGAACGCAGATGAACGCGGATAGAGGACAAATCTTCCCGAAAAATCCCCCGCTCATCTGCGCTTCATCTGCGTTCATCTGCGTTTCCAAGTTTTTTGCGAGCGTCACTCCGCATGTCCCCCTCCCCGACCCCCCCCAAGGTGCAGGGAGAGCGCGTAAAATAGCAGACGTCCATCGTGCCGAGGAACGAGCGTTGGAGGCTGCGCCGGTAAATGTCGACCTTCGGCGCCGGGGAGGCGAGTTCGCTCCAGACGCCCTTGCTCAGGTCGGTGACGAGCTCGGTGACCGTGTAGGCCGA
>JANPHA010000164.1:0-7651 GCA_031424255.1 Burkholderiales bacterium
GCAGGAAGTGCTCGAGGACGCGGTGCTGTTGCTCTCGCCGATCATTCCCCACATCACCACCGCGCTGTGGAGCGAGCTGCGTCCCGGCACGAAGCTGCTCGACCAGCCGTGGCCCGCGGTCGACGCGGCGGCGCTGGCGCAGGATTCGATCGAGCTCGTGATCCAGGTGAACGGCAAGCTGCGCGGCCACCTGCAGGTTCCCGCGAGCGCCAACCGCGACCAGATTGAGGCGCTGGCGCTGCGCCACGAAGCGGTGATCAAGTTCCTCGAAGGCCGCAAGCCCAAGAAAGTCATCGTGGTTCCCGGCCGATTGGTGAACGTTGTTGTCTAAGCGAATACTCCTTCCCCTCTGCCTTTTCCTCGCTTCGTGCGGCTTCCAGCTGCGCAGCGATCCCGCCGTGGGATTGAAGACGCTGCACTTGTCCACTGCGGGGCCGTCGACCGTGAGCACCGACATCCGCCGCATCCTCGCGGCCGGTCCCACGAAACTGCTGCCCACGGCTACGGGCGCCGAGGTGCACCTGCGCATCCTGGCCGAAGCGCGCGACAAGACCGTCAACACGATCACCGCGACCGGCGCCGTGTACGAGTTCCTGCTGCGGCTCACGGTGCGCTACGAGGTGACGATCCCGGGGCGCGAGGATCCGCTGATCGCCCCCACCGAGGTCACGACCACGCGCGTCATCACCTACAGCGCCGCGGCCCCGACCGCGAAGGAGGTCGAGGAGCAGCTGCTCTTCAAGGACATGCAGGTCGATCTCGCCGGACGCATCCTGCGCCACATCGCCGCGGTGAGGCGCGAGCTGTGAAGATCACGACACGCCAGCTCGACGCCCAGCTCAGGAAGGGGCTCGCGAAGCTCTACGTGCTGCACGGCGCCGAGACGCTGCTCGCGCTCGAGGCGGCCGATCGCATCCGCGAGGCCGCGCGGCGCGACGGCTGCACCGAGCGCGAGGTGTTCTTCGCCGAGCCGGGCGTGGACTGGAACCGGCTCGCGGCGAACGCGGCCAACTTCTCGCTGTTCGCCTCGAAGCGCCTGGTGGAGCTGCGCATTCCCACCGGCAAGCCGGGCGTGGAGGGCGCGCGCGCGATCGAGGCGTGGGCGACGAAGCTGCCCGAGGACGCGATCACGCTGGTCATGCTTCCCGAGCTCGACTGGAAGCAGCAGAAGAGCAAGTGGTTCGAGGCACTCGCCGCCACCGGATTGCTGGTCGAAGCGAAGCCGGTCACGCGCGACGAGTTGCCCGAGTGGCTCGCCGAGCGGCTCTCGCGCCAGCAGCAACGCGCGTCGGTGGAAACGCTCGAGTGGCTGGCCGAGCGCGTCGAGGGCAACCTGCTCGCGGCCCGGCAGGAAGTCGAGAAGCTCGCGCTGCTGCTCCCGCCCGGCGAGATCACGCTCGCGGCGATCCGCGAGGCGGTGACCGACGTCTCGCGCTTCGAGCGCGAGGCGCTGCTCGACGCCATCCACGCCGACGATCCGGCCCGCATCGCGCGCGTGGTCGCATCGCTGGAGGCCGAGGGCGAGCCGCTGCCGCTGCTGTTGTGGACGCTCGCCGAGGAGCTGCGCCTGATGATGGCGGTCGCCGCCGGCCAGCGCCCGCGCGGATTCCTGCCGCCCGACCGCGTCGCGGCGATCACGCGCACCGCAAGGCGCCACGGCGCGGCGTCGTTCCACCGCGAACTCTTGCGGGCCCACCGGATCGACCGCATGATTAAGGGCGTCGAGACCGGCGACCCATGGGACAACGTCGTCGAGCTGGCGCTGGGATTGTCCGGCAGGCCGGTTCTCGCCGAGTTCGCAGCCTGATCGCCAGATGCCCAACGACCTCACCCTTTCCGCCGACCTCCACGCCTTCGTGCTTTCGCTGGGCGAGGCGGCGCGCTCTGCGAGCCGCGAGCTCGCCCGGGCCGGCACGGCCGCGAAGAACCGCGCGCTCGAGGCCGCCGCCGAAGCGCTGGTGGATCGCGAGAAGACGATCCTCGCGCAGAACGCTTTCGACGTGAAGGCGGCACGCGCCGAGGGCCGCGACGACGCGTTCATCGACCGGCTGAAGCTCACCGCGAAGGCGATCGAGGCGATGGCCGAGGGATTGCGCTCGATCGCGAAATTGCCCGACCCGGTCGGCGAGGTCACCGGCCTCGCCTTCCGCCCTTCGGGAATCCAGGTCGGCAAGATGCGCATGCCGCTGGGCGTGATCGCGATCATCTATGAATCACGTCCCAACGTGACCGCGGATGCCGGCGGCCTGTGCCTGAAATCGGGCAACGCCTGCATCCTGCGCGGGGGCAGCGAGGCGATGAAGTCGAACCAGGCGATCGCGTCCTGCCTCGCTTTCGGCCTCAAGGCCGCGGGGCTCCCCGAAACCGCCATCCAGCTCGTGACCACCGCCGATCGCGCCGCGGTGGGCGAGCTGGTCGCGATGGACAAATACGTCGACGCGGTGGTGCCGCGCGGCGGCAAGGGGCTGATCGAGCGCGTCGCCCGCGAAGCGCGCGTGCCGGTGATCAAGCACCTCGATGGCGTCTGCCACGTCTACGTCGACGATCGCGCCGACGTCGCGAAGGCGGTCGACATCGCCGACAACGCCAAGACGCAGCGCTACGGCACGTGCAACACGATGGAGGCGCTGCTGGTCGCGCAGGCGATCGCGCCCAAGGTCCTGCCGAAGATCGGCAAGATCTACGCGAAGAAGGGCGTCGAGATGCGCTGCTGCCCGGAATCGAAGGCGATCCTCGAGCGCGCCGGCATCGCCGGCGTGAAGGCCGCGACCGAGCAGGATTTCTACACCGAATACCTCGCCCCGATCGTCTCGATCGCGACCCTTCCCGGGCTGGACGAGGCCATCGCGCACATCGCGAAGTACGGCTCGCAGCACACCGATGCGATCGTCACCGAGGACTGGACGCGCGCGCAGCGCTTCCTGCGAGAGGTGGACTCGAGCTCGGTGATGGTCAACGCCTCGACGCGGTTCGCCGACGGCTTCGAATACGGGCTCGGCGCCGAGATCGGCATCTCCACCAACAAGCTGCACGCGCGCGGCCCGGTGGGCCTCGAGGGCCTCACCTCGCAGAAGTGGATCGTGCTGGGCGACGGGCACGTGCGCGACTGAATTGGCGGCGATCGGACTCTTCGGCGGCACCTTCGACCCGGTCCACTTCGGGCACCTGAGGCTCGCGACGGAGCTCGCCGAGGCGTTCCACCTCGACCAGGTGCTGTTCATTCCCGCCGGCCTGCCTTACCACCGCGGCCGCGACGCCCACGCGACGAGCGAGCAGCGCCTGACGATGCTCAAGCTCGCCACCGCGCGCGATGCCCGCTTCGACGTGGACGACCGGGAACTCAAGCGCGAAGGCAACACCTATACCTATGACACGCTCGCGCAGATCCGCACGGAACGCGGGCCCGAAACCTCGCTCGTTTTCCTCACGGGATCCGATACGTTCGCCAAGATCGACACGTGGCACCGCTGGAAGGAGCTCTTCGACCTGGCGCATTTCGGCGTCGCGATCCGCGCCGACGACAGCCAGTGGTCGACCCGGGGCCCCGGGGCATTTCCGCGCGAAGCGTGGCCGCGGATCACGCTCAGCCTGCGCGAGCTGCTCGCGGCGCCGGCCGGCAAGGTGATGACGTTCGCGATGACGCCGATCGCGATCTCGTCGACCGCGATGCGCGGCCTGGTCGTCGAAGGCGCCTCGATCCGCTATCTCACGCCCGACCCGGTGGTCGAGTACATCCGCTCGCACCACCTCTATTCGAACGAATCCCCCCCTCAGGAGACCGCTGTCCCCGACACCGCCCGATGAAGACACTGTCCACTCTCGCAAAGAAAAAACTCGTGATCGCCGCGCTCGAGGACATCAAGGCGCACGACATCCAGGCCATCGACGTTCGCAAGGTCACCCCGATCTTCGACTGGGTCGTGGTCGCCAGCGCCGATTCCGCGCGCCAGACCAAGTCGCTTTCGCGCCACGTGCGCGACCGCCTGCGCGAAGCCGGCTCCTCGATCCTCGGCACCGAGGGCGAGGATTCGGGCGAATGGGTCCTGGTCGATGCCGGGGACGTGGTCGCCCACGTGATGCAGCCGGCGGTGCGCGAGTACTACAACCTCGAGGAGCTGTGGAGCGGGGGCAAGTTCGACTCGGTCGTGAATTCCTCGTCGCCGGTCGCGCGGATCGCGGCGCAGAAACCCGCGCGGAAGAAGGCCGCCCCGAAACGGCCCGCGCCGAAGAAGCCGGCGGTGAAGAAAAAGCCCGCGGCCGCGAAGAAACCGGCGAAGCGCAAGAGCGCCGCGAAGAAGCCACGACCGCGACAGGCTTCCTAGCGGCCCATGCGCCTCACCATCCTGTCGGTGGGCCACAAGATGCCGGCATGGATCCAGGAGGGATTCCACGAGTACGTCCGGCGCATGCCGCCCGAGATCAAGGTGGAGCTGATCGAGTTGAAGCCCGAGGAGCGCGGCGCCGGGAAGAATGCGCAGAGGGCGAAGGAGATCGAAGGGGAGCGCATCATTGCCGCGGTGCCCGCGGGTGCCACGCTGCTGGCGCTCGACGAGTCCGGGCGCCCGTTCTCCACGCAGGGCCTCGCCGTGATGCTGTCCGAGTGGATGCGCGATGCGGTGCAGCCGGTGCTCGCGATCGGCGGCGCCGACGGGCTGTCGGCCGCGGTGAAGGAGCGCGCCGACAAGCTGGTCTCGCTCTCGGCGCTGACGCTTCCGCACGGGCTCGTGCGCGTGCTGCTCGCCGAGCAGCTCTACCGCGCGTGGTCGATCCTCGCGCGCCACCCGTACCACCGCGAATGAGCGCGGCCGCCACCGAGATCGTGTTCCTTCCCGGATTCGACGGGGCGGCCCACCTGCGTGCGCCGTTCCTGGAGGCGCTGCGCCCGTACCATCCGGTGCGCGCGATCGACTATCCGAACCGGACGCTGCAATCGCTCGACGGCTATTGCCGCTTCGCCGCGGAGCAGGTGCCGCGCGAGACGCGCTCGATCGTGGTGGCCGAATCGTTTTCCGGCCTGGTCGCGGCGCGCTGGGCCGCGCGCGACTCCCACGTGGAGGCGATCGTGCTGTGCGGATCGTTCGCGCGCAATCCGATCCCCTGGGCGGTCACGCTGAGCGCGGCACTGCCGGGCATGGTGCAATTCGGCGCGAGCTTCCTCTCGCCCATGCTCGCGGGCAATCCCGACCCGGTGCGCCGGCGCTGGGCCGAGGGGCTTTCGAATGCCTTGCGGGCCCTCGACACCAGCGTGATCGCCGAGCGCCTGCGGCTCGTCTCGCGCGAGGACATGCGCCCGGAGCTGCGCGGCTTGCGCATCCCCATCGTGCTGCTGCAGTTCGACCAAGACCAGGTGATCGGTCGCCATGCCCGCGGCGAACTCGAGGCCGTCTGTCACAATGCGCAGGTCGTCCGCTTTCCCGGACCCCACTTCGCGATCGAGTCCATGCCGCGCGAATGCGCCGGCGCCATCGGGGAGCGGATCCGTTTGTTCGACCTGAAGAGAACATGAGCCAGGGACCCTCCACCATCTATCTCGCCTCGCGCAGCCCCCGCCGGCGCGAGCTGCTCGCGCAGATCGGGGTCAAGTTCGAGCCGCTGCTGTTTCGCGAAGGCCCGCGCCAGGATGCCGATACCGACGAGCAGGTGCGCCCCGGCGAGCAGCCGGACGAGTACGTGCGCCGCGTGACGCGGCTCAAAGCGGAGGCCGCGTGGCAGCGGGTCGTGATGCGCCGCGGCCTGCAGCGAAAGCCGGTGCTCTCCGCCGATACCACCGTGGCGCTCGCGGGCGAGATCCTCGGCAAGCCGACGGATCGCATCGACGCCGAACGGATGCTGAAGATCCTCTCGGGCACGCAGCACCGCGTGCTGACCGCGGTGGCGCTGGTCTACGAGGATCGCTACGAGACGTCGGTGAGCGAGTCGCTCGTGACCTTCGCCACCCTCGACGAGGCCCGCATCTCCGCCTACGTGCAGTCGGGCGAGCCGTTCGACAAGGCCGGGGGCTATGGAATCCAGGGCCGCGCCGGCGCCTTCGTCGAGCGCCTCGAGGGCAGCTACACCGGCGTCATGGGACTGCCGCTGTACGAAACTGCTAACCTGCTGAAGCAATTTGGCATCGCCGTACCCTAACTTGGCCAACTACTGAGGGAAACCACGGATGAACACAGAGGAACACAGATAACCGGGGAGTCGTTTAGCGCAACGGACTTGTCATCTTCCGGGGCCATTGGCGGGGCGATTCACCTCGCAGGCCCTCTGTGTTCCTCTGTGTTCATCTGTGGCTCCATCGCCTCGACAGATGCACGAGCAGATCCTGATAAACGTCACGCCGCAGGAGACGCGGGTGGCGGTGACCGAGCAAGGCTCGGCGCAGGAGATCCACATCGAGCGCGACTCGAGCCGTGGCCTGGTCGGCAACATCTATCTCGGCCGCGTCTGCCGCGTGCTGCCGGGCATGCAGTCCGCCTTCGTCGAGATCAACCTGCCGCGCGCGGCGTTCCTGCACGTGGCAGACATCTGGTCGGCGCGCAACGGCAACGGCAGCGCCGCCGTGCCCGACCGGCCGATCGAGAAGATCCTCTCCGAAGGGCAGACGCTGCTGGTGCAGGTCGTCAAGGATCCGATCGGCAGCAAGGGTGCGCGGCTCTCGACCCAGGTGTCGATCGCGGGTCGGCTGCTGGTGTACCTGCCGCAGGATCCGCACATCGGCATCTCGCAGCGCATCGAGGACGAGGCGGAGCGCGAGCACCTGCGCGAGCGCGTGCATTCGCTGATTCCCCCGGGCGAGACCGGCGGGTTCATCGTGCGCACCGTGGCGGAAGCCGCGACCGACGCGGAGCTCACCGCCGACATCGAGTACCTGGTCACGCTGTGGAAGCAGATCCAGCTCGCCGCGCAGTCGGCCGCGCCCAAGGAGCTGCTCTACCAGGACCTCTCGCTCGCCACGCGCGTGCTGCGCGACCTGGTCACCGATTCCACCGAGCGCATCATCGTCGACTCGCGCGAGACGTTCCTCAAGGTGCAGGAGTTCGCCGCGAAGTACACGCGCCAGGCGTTGCCGATCCTCGAGCACTACACCGGCGAGCGGCCGCTTTTCGACCTCTTCGCGGTCGAGGAGGAGATCGAGCGCGCGCTCGCGCGGCGCGTGGATCTCAAGAGCGGCGGCTACGTCATCATCGACCAGACCGAAGCGCTCACCACGGTCGACGTGAACACCGGCGGCTTCGTCTCCGGGCGCTCGTTCGACGACACGATCTTCAAGACCAACCTGGAAGCGTCGATATCCATCGCGCGCCAGCTGCGGCTGCGCAACCTCGGCGGCATCATCATCGTCGACTTCATCGACATGGACAGCCAGGAGCATCGCGACGCGGTGCTCGCGGAATTCAAGAAGGCGCTCGCGCGCGACCGCACGCGCGTGACCGTGAACGGCTTCTCGCAGCTGGGTCTCGTGGAGATGACGCGCAAGCGCACGCGCGAGTCGCTCGCCCACGTGCTGTGCGAGGCGTGCCCGGTATGCGTGGGCCGCGGGGAGTTGAAGACCGCGCAGACGATCTGCTACGAGATCCTGCGCGAGATCCTGCGGGCGGACCGCCAGTTCGGCGCCAAGGAGTACCGCATCCTCGCCTCGCAGAAGGTGATCGACCTCTTCCTC
>JANPHA010000165.1:0-3473 GCA_031424255.1 Burkholderiales bacterium
CGCCGGCGCGAACCCGGGGCCCGCGAGCTACCGGCGCGGCGGGCCGCTCACCGTCACCGACTGCAACGTGATGCTTGGCAAGATCCAGCCGGCGTATTTTCCCAAGGTGTTCGGCCCGCGCGGCGACGAGGCCCTCGACGCGCGCGTGGTGCGCGACAAGTTCACCGGGCTCGCGGCGCAGATCGCGGTCGCGACCGGCACGCCGCAATCGCCCGAAGGAGTGGCCGAAGGGTTCCTGCGCATCGCCGTCCACAACATGGCCAACGCGATCAAGTTCATCTCGGTTCAGCGCGGCCACGACGTGACCGAGTACACGCTCGCGTGCTTCGGCGGGGCCGGCGGGCAGCACGCATGCCTGGTCGCCGACGAGCTCGGCATGACGCGCGTCTACATCCACCCGCTGGCCGGCGTGCTCTCGGCCTACGGAATGGGCCTCGCGCAGGTGCGCGCCCTGCGCGAGGAATCGGTCGAACGCCGCCTCGATTCGCAGGCGATGGTCGACATCGAGGAGAAGTGCGTTCGCATGGGCGAGGTGTGCGTGGCCGAGCTCAAGACGCAGGGCGCGCTGGTCGATCGAATCGAGAAGCGCGTGCACCTCAAGTACGAGGGCACCGACACCTCGCTCGCGGTCCCGCTGGCGGCGCCCGAGACGATGCGAGCCGGATTCGAGCGCCTGTACCGCGGCCGGTTCAGCTTCCTCATGCCCGATCGCGCCCTGGTGGCCGAGGCGGTGTCGGCCGAAGCGATCGGCAAAGCCGATGCACCATCGGCTGTCACCCCCGCCCCCGATAAGGGCGTTCGGGGGCAGGCTCCGTCGGGGGCCCAATCCGTCGCCGACGTCCCGATGACCAGCGGCGGCACCAACCACCAGACGCCCGTATTCATTCGGGAATCCCTGCTACCTGGAATGCGCATCCCCGGCCCCGCGATCATCGCGGAAAAGAACGCCACCACCGTGGTCGAGCCCGAGTGGGAAGCGCGCGTGACCGACCAGGACCACCTGGTGCTCGAGCGCATGGTGCCGCGCAAATCGCGCTACGCCCTCGGCACCACCGCGGACCCGGTCATGCTCGAAGTGTTCAACAACCTCTTCATGTCGATCGCCGAGCAGATGGGCGTGCGCCTCGCGCAGACCGCGTACTCCGTGAACATCAAGGAACGCCTGGATTTCTCCTGCGCGCTCTTCGATTCGCAGGGCAACCTGATCGCCAACGCGCCCCACATGCCGGTGCACCTCGGCTCCATGGGCGAGAGCATCAAGACGGTGATCGCGAAGAACGCCGGCACGATGAAGCCCGGCGACGTCTACGTGCTGAACGACCCGTACAACGGCGGCACGCACCTGCCCGACGTGACGGTGATCTCGCCGGTGTTCGATGATTCACCCTCTCCCAGGGGAACGGGAGAAATTCTGTTCTACGTCGGTTCCCGGGGACACCACGCCGACATCGGCGGCATCACTCCCGGCTCGATGCCGCCGTTCTCGAAAAACGTCGAAGAGGAGGGCGTGCTGCTCGACAACGTGAAACTGGTCGAGGACGGCCGCATGCTCGAGGCCGAGATGCGAAGGCTCCTCGGCGCGGCGAAATACCCGGCGCGCAACCCCGACCAGAACATCGCCGACCTGCGCGCGCAGATCGCCGCCAACGAGAAGGGCGTGCAGGAGTTGAAGCGCATGGTGGCGCACTTCGGCCTCGACGTCGTCAAGGGATACATGGGCCACGTCCAGGACAACGCCGAGGAATGCGTGCGCCGGGTGATCGGGGTGCTCAAGGACGGGGAGTTCGCCTACGAGATGGACAACGGCGCCGTGATCCGCGTGAAGATCACCATCGGTGGCGACCGGCGCAGCGCCACCATCGATTTCACCGGCACCAGCGCGCAGCTCGCGAGCAACTTCAACGCGCCCGCCGCGGTGGTCTACGCCGCGGTGCTCTATGTCTTTCGCACGCTGGTCGACGACGACATCCCGCTCAACGCCGGATGCCTCAAGCCGCTGAAGGTCGTCATCCCCGAGGGCTCGATGCTGAATCCGCATCCGCCCGCGGCCACGGTGGCGGGCAACGTCGAGACTTCCCAATGCCTCACCGACGCGCTCTATGGCGCGCTCGGCGTGATGGCGGCCTCCAGCGGCACCATGAACAACTTCACCTTCGGCAACGAGCGCTACCAGTACTACGAGACGGTGTCCGGCGGCACCGGGGCGGGCGAGGGCTTCGACGGCACCGACACCGTGCAGTCGCACATGACCAACTCGCGCCTCACCGACCCCGAAGTGCTCGAATGGCGCTACCCGGTGCGCATCGACGGCCACGAGATTCGCGCGGGCAGCGGCGGCAAGGGCCGCTGGCACGGCGGCAACGGCGCGACCCGCAGGGTTCGCTTCCTCGAGTCCATGACGGCGGCAATCCTTGCCGGCCACCGGCGCATTCCGCCCTACGGCATGGCGGGCGGTGGGCCGGGCGAGGTCGGGGCCAACTGGGTGGAGCGGGCCGACGGCTCGCGCACCGACCTCTCGTTCGCCGACGAGACCTCCATGGCGCCCGGCGACGTGTTCGTGATCGAGACGCCGGGCGGCGGGGGCTACGGCTTGACAATTTCATCGGCAGAGTAGCCGTGCAATGCGATGTGCGAAATTTAACTACGCGCCCCATGGCGCTGCGTATAAAATAGGCACCTTTTCCGCTCACCCAAGGGCGGGAAAACTCGAACGTGAAAATCGGAACCGTCCAGCTTCGCAACAACCTGATCGTCGCTCCCATGGCGGGCGTGACCGATCGTCCTTTCCGCTCGCTTTGCAAGCGGCTGGGCGCGGGCATGGCCGTTTCCGAGATGGTCGCCTCGAATTCGCTCCTGTGGGGGTCGGAGAAGACCATCCGCCGCGGCAACCACGAGGGCGAGGTCGAGCCGAAGGTGATCCAGATCGCCGGGGCCGACCCCGCGATGATGGCCGAGGCGGCGAAGTACAACGTCGACAGCGGCGCCGACATCATCGACATCAACATGGGCTGCCCGGCGAAGAAGATCTGCAACGTCGCCGCGGGCTCGGCGCTGCTCAAGGACGAGCCGCTGGTCGCGCGGATATTGGACGCCGTCGTGCGCGCGGTCGACGTGCCGGTGACCCTCAAGATCCGCACCGGCTGGAGCAAGGACAGCCGCAATGCGCTCGTGATCGCGCGCCTCGCCGAGGAGCACGGCATCCAGTCGCTCGCCATGCACGGGCGCACGCGCGCCTGCATGTACACGGGCGATGCGGAGTACGACACCATTCGCGCGGTGAAGCAATCGGTGAAGATCCCGGTCATCGCCAACGGCGACATCACCACCCCGGAGAAGGCGAAGTTCGTCCTCGAATACACCGGCGCCGACGCGGTCATGATCGGGCGCGCCGCGCAGGGCCGGCCGTGGATCTTCCGCGAGATCGAGCACTTTCTCCTCACCGGCACTCATCTTCCCCCGCCGGGCGTCACGGA
>JANPHA010000166.1:0-3235 GCA_031424255.1 Burkholderiales bacterium
GGCGACGGCAAGAGCGACATCCTGTGGAGGCGCGCGGACGGCACCAACTTCGTCTGGCACCTCGACGGCTCGATCCTCACCGCGGGCGCCTTCTCGATCAGGAGCCAGGGGCTGCTGCCGGGCGTGGACAGCAGCTGGAGCGTCGCGGGAATCGGGGACTTCAACGGCGACGGCAAGAGCGACGTGCTGTGGCGGCGCAACGACGGCACCAACTACGTCTGGCATATCGACGGCTCCGTGATCACCGCGGGCATGCTCTCCATCGCGAGCCAGGGCCTGCTGCCCACGGTCGACACCACATGGACCGTCGCCGCCACCGGCGACTACAACGGCGACGGCAAGAGCGACATCCTCTTCCGCAAGAACGACGGCACCAACTATGTCTGGCATGTGAACGGCGCGGTCATCAGCGCAGGCGCGCTGCAGATCGCGAGCCAGGGATTGCTGCCGTCGGTCGACCCGGGCTGGAGCGTCGCCGGGCAAGGCGATTACAACGGCGACGGCAAGTCGGACATCTTCTGGAGGAAGGGCGATGGCACCAACTACGTGTGGCACCTGGACGGCACCGTGATCAGCGCCGGCGTATTGAAGATCGCCTCGCAGGGCTTGCTGCCGAGCATGGACGCGAGCTGGACCGCGATCAATCCGAAATGATCAATCGCGCGGCGCGATCAGCAGCTCGGCCACCTGCAGCAGCCCGCCCATGGGTCCCAGGCTGAGGACGAGCCCCAGCGTCACCCCGAGCGCGTCGGTCACCATGTCGGAGTAGCGGAAGGTGCGGTAGCCGGTCCACTGCTGCACGTATTCGAGGGCGACGCCGAGCGCGCACAACGCGACGCCGATCGCGAGCCGCGCGGGAATGCGGCGAAAGAGCTGCGCGAACCAGAACATCGTCCAGCCGTACGCCAGGAGGTGGTTCGCCTTGAGGTCGTTCATGCTCCCCAGGTCCGGAGCCTCCGGGGTGAGCGACAGAAAGATGACGAGGAAGACGAAGGTGCAGCCGCACGCGATCCAGTACGGACGGTGCCTGAGGTGCTGCCCTTCGCTCTCGATTTCCATGCCTCGATACTACTTCAGGATCGCCCGGGCTCTCCTTAGTCGATCAGGCGATGCTTCATCGCGTAGTGCACCAGGTCCACGTTGGTGCTGAGCCCGAGCTTCTTCAGGATCCGCCCGCGATAGGTGCTCACGGTGCTGGGCGACAGCCGCATCTCCTCGGCGATCTGGTGCAGCGTCTTGCCCGAGGCGAGAAGCCACATCACGCGATATTCGCGGTCGGAGAGGCGCTCGTGCGGCGGGCGCTCCTGCTCCGGCGTGAGGCGCAGCGCGAGCTTTTCGGCGAGCGTCGAGCTCACGTAGCGCCCGCCCGTGGCGACCTTCTTCACCGCGGCGGTCAGCTCGTCGCTGGCACTCTCCTTGGTGATGTAGCCGGCTGCGCCCGCCTTCAACGCGCGCAGCCCGTGGGGATCTTCCGGGTAGATGCTGAGGATCAGCACCGGGCGGTCGGGATAGTCGTGCTTCACGTCCGAGAGGAGCTCGACGCCTCCGCGTCCGGGCATGGAGTAGTCGAACACGGCGACGTCCCAATCGACCTTGTGCGCCATGTCCCAGGCCTCGTCGCCGTCGCGCGCCTCGCCCACGATGCTCACTTCGGGATCGGCATTCAGCATGTGCTTGAGGCCCTGGCGCACGACCGGATGATCGTCGGCGATGAGCACTTTGACCGGCCCGCCGCGCGCGCCGTGGAGAACGGAAGAAGATGCGAAGCTCATGATTGGCTCTTATAGTAGTGGTGGTGTCAGGCGTGGTACACGGGTTGGTTGTGCGCGGTTGGAATCGACACGGATACCCTCGTGCCCTTGCCTTCTTCTCCTTGCAGGTCGAGCGCTCCCCCGAAGGCGAGGACGCGTTCGCGCAAGCCCAGCAGCCCGAGCGAGGACGGACTCTCGAACTCGACATCCTTGATGCCGCGGCCGTTGTCCTCGACGCTCAGCGAAAGCGTGGCGCCGTCGGCGAGCGTGGCCTTCACGCGGGTGGCGTTGGCGTGGCGCGCGACGTTGGTGAGCAGCTCCTGGAAGATCCGGAACACCGCGGTCGAGCGCGCCTGGTCGGGATCGGTGAATCCGGGCGCGATCTCCACGGTGCAGCGCACGCCCGTGCGGCGCTGGAACTCGCGCGCCTGCCACTCGATCGCGGCGGCGAGGCCGATCTCGTCGAGCACCTCGGGGCGCAGGCCCGAGGCGATGCGGCGCACCGAGTTGATGATGCGATCGATCGATTGCGACAGCCCCTGGGTCTTCTCCGCGATCTCGGCGGTGTCGTCGCCGTTGTATTCGCGCGTGAGCGAGCCGATGTCGAACTTGAGGCCGGTCAACGCCTGCCCGAGCTCGTCGTGGATCTCGCGCGCGATGTGAATGCGCTCTTCCTCGCGTACCGACTGCAGGTGGGCGGCGAGCGCGCGCAGGTTCTCTTCGGAGCTGCGCAGGCGCTGCTCGGTCAAGGCGCGCTCCGCCAGCTCCGCGGACAGCATGCGGTTCATGTCATGCAGGCCGACGAAGACCGCGAGCTTCGAGCGCAGCACCCCGGGGATCACCGGCTTCACGATGTAGTCGACCGCGCCCGCCTGGTAGCCGCGGAACATCGTGGAGAGGTCTTCCTGCGCCGCGGTGAGGAAGATGATCGGCGTGTAGCGCGAACGCTTGCGCTCTCGGATCATGCGCGCCGTGGTGAAGCCGTCGATGCCGGGCATGCGCACGTCCATCAGGATCGCGGCGAAATCGTCGTCGAGCACGGCGCGCAGCGCGGCTTCGCCCGAGGTCGCCGTCACGAGCCGCGCCCCGAGCGTCGAGAGCACCTCCTGCATTGCGATGAGGCTCGCGCGATCGTCGTCGACGATCAGGATGCTCGCGAGGACGGGGTCGCCCATCATCATTCGGCGAGCACCAGCAACGAGTAGCCGCCCAGCCAGCGCGCCGCGGCATCGGGGTCGAGGCGATACAGCAGCTCGCGCGGCCCCTTGAGCAGGCGCGATTTCCACCCGAGCCCGCCAAGCTCGGTGCGCCCCGAGGTGTAGCAATGGTCGAGGACCTTGTAGCCCGTGTCCTCGAGCGTCGCGAGCGCGGTGTCCTTGGAGAAATGGTGGATGTGCCCGACGCCGCGGCGCTGCTCGATCAGCGGGCGCGCGCGCGCGACCATCAGCGCCGAGAGCTCGAGCGGGATGTGGAAGACCTTGTAC
>JANPHA010000167.1:0-2051 GCA_031424255.1 Burkholderiales bacterium
GGCGGTGCTGGTTCTGATGGACGTGCCCCACCTGCAATGGGTGGTGGTGGGCGGCCTGGCCGTGTTCGGGTTCGCGTTCGCGGTGAACTCGTCGGTGCACTCCTACCTGATCCTGGCCTATGCGGGATCGGAGAAGGCGGCCGAGGACGTGGGCTTCTACTACGCCGCCAACGCGCTGGGCCGCTTCTTCGGGACCCTGATGTCCGGCCTGCTGTATCAGGCCGGAGGATTGTCGTGGTCGCTGCTGGGCTCGGCCGCGATGCTGGCAGCCTGCTGGCTGGTGACCCTGGCTCTGCCGAGCCGCTCCATTGAAAGCCGCCCCCATGCCTGACCGGATCTTCAACGCGCTGTTCATCTGCACCGGCAATTCGGCGCGCAGCATCATGGCCGAGGCCATCCTCAACCAGCTCGGCGGGGCCGATTCAGGGCCTTCAGCGCGGGCAGCCAGCCACGCGGCGAGGTCCATCCGCTGACCTTGCAGGTGCTCGCGGAGCACGCCCACGATGTCAGTCGATTGCGCAGCAAGGGCTGGAACGAGTTCGCGGGTCCGGGCATGCCGATGATGGACTTCGTGTTCACCGTCTGCGACCAGGCGGCCGGCGAGTTCTGCCCTGCATGGCCAGGCCAGCCCGTCACGGCACACTGGGGATTTGCCGATCCGGTCGAGGTCGAGGGAACGGCCGATGAGCGGCGCGCGGCGTTCCAGGCAACCCACGCCGCGATCACACGGCGCCTGCGGCTGTTGTGCAGCCTGCCGATCGACAAGCTGGACACACTGTCGCTGCAGCGCGAGCTGACCGAACTGGGGCGGACAGCTGACCGCCGGCCCGCGCGCTAAAGCGCGATTGCCGCGCAGGCATACGCACGCAAGTCGAATTTGAGTGGCACGGACACATCCTGGCCATCGATCAGGCGTTCGCCGGTCAGGAATGCGCAGTCGGCCTGATCGTCGGCATCAGCATCAGGGCGCCCAGCGCCGACAGGCACAGCGCGGCCGACAGCCACAAGGTCGAGGCGCCCCACCGGTCCAGCGCAATTCCGAACACAAAGGGCGCCGTCGCCTGCGCCACTCTGGCCGGCATCATCAGCCAGCCTTGCCGCTGGCCATAGCCGTGGGCGCCGAACAGCACCAGGGGCAACGTGCCCTTGGCAATCGTCAGGATGCCGTTGCCACCGCCGTGCAGCAGCGCGAACAGCGCCGCTGCAGGCGCGCCCGCCACCAGCAGAGCGAGCGCGCCGATCGGGTGGCCCAACGCCGCCAGTCGTGCGGACAGCAGCGGGTGGACGCGGCGCAGGAATCCGAACTCGAGCAGCCGCCCCGCCACCTGCGCGGGCCCGATCAGCGCTCCGGCGGCAACGGCCGCCGCCAGCGTCGCGCCGCAAGCCTGCAGCAGGCGCGGCAAATGTGAGGCCATGGCGGCACTCACGAAAAAGGTCACCGAAAACACGAACGACAGCAGGATCGTGGTGAGGCGCAGGCGGGCGGCCGAGCCTGTGGGCGGCTGAGCGGATGCGTCCGGCGCCCCATCGGGTGCGGTGCCGGAGCGGGAGTCCGCAGGCTCAGGCGGCTGCGCCGGCCCCGCGGCCGGCAGCAAGGCGTTGAGCGGCAGTCCCAGCACCAGGTGCAGGATGGCCCAGCCGAAACAGGCCTCCCGCCAGCCCAGCTGACTCGCCATCAGCGCAGTCAGCGGCCAGCCCACCGTGCTGGCGAATCCGGCGATCAGGGTGATGCCGGTGATCGAATTGCGCGCGCCCTGGCCATACAGCCGCACCAGCGCCGAGAAGGCTGCCTCATACAGGCCGCTGCCCATGGCAAGGCCGATCAGCCCCCAGGCGAAAAACAGCGTGGCCGGCCCCTGCGCCAGACCGAGCGCCACCAGTCCGATCGCGAACATCACATTGGTCACCATCAGCACCGGCCGCCCGCCGCGCCGGTCGATCACGCGACCGGCTGCGGGCCCCACCCCGGCCGACACCACCAGCGCGATCGAAAACGCCGCGAACACCGTCGGCGCTGACACACCGAGGTCCTTGGCCATCGGCGTGGCAAG
>JANPHA010000168.1:0-8300 GCA_031424255.1 Burkholderiales bacterium
GTGGGTCACGCCGGCGGTGAAGACGCTCGCGCTGAGCGTGAAGACCGGCGGGCCGGCCTACGCGTTCACCATCGACAACGTGCGCGAGAGGACCTACCCGATGTACGCCGACGTTTTCTTCTGGATCAATCGCGATCCGAAGGGACCGGTCGATCCGAAGGTGCGCGAGTTCCTGCGCTTCATCCTGAGCCGCGATGGCCAGGAGCTGGTGCAGAAGGATGGCAAGTACCTGCCGCTTACGGCCGCGGTGGTGAGCGAGGGACGCAAGAAGCTCGACTGACGCCCGCTAGCGCGGCGCGGCGAGCTTCGCGAAGCGCCGCACGAACCACTCGTCGAACATGCGCTTCTCGTAGACGAGCGGATCGTGCTCGGAGTACTTCGTCGGCAGCGGCCGGAGGAACTCGGGGTCGCACACGCGCTCGCGCGTGGGGCCCGACACCTTGCCGTCCGCGGTGAGCGTGTAGGTGAGATCGATGCAAGGCATGTCGCCCTTGCCGCTCACGACGCGGATCTCGGTCGGCAGGTTCATGCGCGGGCGGCCGGCGCGATCGACGTCGAGCACTTCGATCGCCAGGTCGGTTCCCGGCGCGAGGTAGCGCTCGCCCAGCGATTGCAGGTGCTTCGCGAACACGCCCATCACCTTGCGCGGATCGGTGTTGCGATCGCCCCCGTCGGTGAACCGGTCCGGCTCCGTGGAGGTCACGGTGACTGCCGCGAGAAGCGGCGAGGGCAGCAACGCGACGAGCAGCAGCTTTGCGACAAACGACCGAGGGGTGCGCATGGCGGGCTCCGGCAGGTCCATGAGGCTATTTTCTCGCGAAAATGCCTCAGGTGGCCGCCCCGGCCCCGGGGGCGTGCTTGAGGTGCGCTTCCTCGTCGAGCTCGCTCTCCACGTCGCGGCTCAGCGCGCGGCGCAGCTGCTCATGGTCGAGCTCCTTCTCCCACTTGGAGACGACGATGGTCGCGACCCCGTTGCCGATCAGGTTGGTGAGCGCGCGCGCCTCGGACATGAAGCGGTCGATGCCGAGGATCAACGCGAGCCCGGCGACCGGGATCGTCGGCACCGAGGAGAGTGTCGCGGCGAGCACGATGAAGCCGCTGCCGGTCACACCCGCCGCACCCTTCGAGGTGAGCAGCAGCACGCCCAGGATCGTGAGCTGCTGCGCGAGCGTGAGATCGGTGTTGGTCGCCTGCGCCACGAAGAGCGCCGCCATCGTGAGATAGATCGAGGTGCCGTCGAGGTTGAACGAGTAGCCGGTGGGAATGACGAGGCCCACCACCGACTTGGAGCATCCGAGCTTCTCCATCTTCGCCATCATGCGCGGCAGCACGGATTCGGACGACGAGGTGCCGAGCACGATCAGCAGCTCCTCCTTGATGTAGGCGATGAAGCGCACGATGCTGAAGCCGGCCCAGCGCGCGATGAGCCCGAGCACGACGAAGATGAACAGCGCGCAGGTGAGATAGAAGCTGCCCATCAGCGCGGCGAGCTGCTTCAGGGTGCCGATGCCGTACTTGCCGATCGTGAACGCCATCGCCCCGAAGGCTCCGATCGGGGCGAGCTTCATGATGAATCCGACGACGAGGAAAAGCGCGTGCGAGACCTTCTCGATGAAGGTCACCACCGGCCGGCCGGCCTCGCCCGACGAGGCGAGCGCCAGGCCGAACAGCAGCGAGAACAGCAGCACCTGCAGGATCTCGCCGTGGGCAAAGGCGTTGACCACGGTATCGGGAATGACGTTGAGGAGGAAATCGACGGTGCTTTGCGAATGCGCGGCGGTGGTGTAGCTGGCGAGCGCCTTGGTATCGAGCGTGGAGACATCGACGTTCATGCCGGCGCCGGGCTTCAACGTGTTGACCACGACCAGGCCGATCACGAGGGCGAGCGTGCTCACCGCCTCGAAATAGAGGAGCGCCTTCAGGCCCACGCGCCCCACCTTCTTCATGTCCTCCATGCCGGCGATGCCGGTGACCACCGTGCAGAAGATGATCGGCGCGATCATCATCTTGATCAGCTTGATGAACGCGTCTCCGAGCGGCTTCATCGAGGCACCCGTCTCGGGGTAGAAGTAGCCGAGCAGCACGCCGCAGAAGATGGCGAAGAGCACCTGGGCGTACAGGTGCCGGTAGAAGGGCCTTTTCATGCCGCCACGATAGGCCGCGATCCTGTCGAGAGCCTGAAGCCTTCCTGAACGGGCGTTCAGGGCCGCTTCAGCCTCGTTTCAGGCGCGCGCGATAGCCTCGGGGCATCCTCCTGCAAGGGGAAAGCTTGCCTTGAATACCGCGCTTCGCACCACCGTCCTCCGGGTCCACCGATGGACCGGGCTGACACTCGGCCTGCTGTTCGCCTACGTCGCGCTCACCGGCCTCGGCATGGTGTTCCAGCGCCAACTCCAGCCGCTGCTCGAGCACGACCTGCGCGAGGTGTCGAGCTGCGCCGCGCGCTTGCCTCTCGATACGCTGGTCGATGGGGCGCGCGCGTTCCACCCCGGCTCCAGGGTGAGCCAGATCGAGGTGCTCGGCGGCGGATCGGGGACCACGATCGTGCGCTTCGCCGACAAGGAGGGCGTCTACATGCACCCGTGCTCCGGCACGGTCCTCGGGCAACAGCATCGCTGGGGCGGGCTCTTCGGCACGCTCGAGCAGCTCCACCGCCTGAAGTTCATCGACAACTCCGACGTGACCGAGCTCATCACGGGCACGACGAGCATCGTGCTGGCGCTTGTCATGATCGGCGGCGGGCTCCTCGTCTGGTGGCCTCCCGGCCTGAAGGCGCTGCGCAGCGCCGCCACCCTGCGCCCGCACCTGAAGGGCCGCGCGTTCCTGCTGAACCTGCATCGCACCACCGGCCTGTACGTGGCCCTGGTGCTGCTGATGAGCGCGCTGACCTCGATGACCTTCACCTTCCCGTGGGCGCGGCAAGCCGTCTTCTCGCTCGCGGGCTCGCCGATGCCCCCGCCCAAGCCGGCGCTGGAATCGAAGCCCGCGGCGGCCCCGATGGCGATGGAAACGCTTCTCAAGCGCGCGCTCGCTTCGGTTCCCGATGCCGACCAGGTCATGATCCAGCTGCCGCGCAAGCCGCTCGACGCGGTCGAGATCTACGCGGTCGAGCGCGACGCCCCGCACCCGAACGCGCGCACCACCATCTACATGGACCCCTATACGGGCGACGTGATGCGATTCGAGCCGTATGCGACGAGCAGCGCCGGCAACAAGGCCTATCGATGGCTCGCGTCGCTGCACATGGGACAGATCGGCGGCGTGCCGGGGCAACTGCTGCTCTTTGCCGGCGTGCTCGGACTGCCGGTGCTCGGATATACCGGCATCGCGAGCTACCTGCGACGCCGGTTTCCCGCGCGCGCGGAAGCGAGCGGCCTCAAGGCGCGCGTCAATCGCATCTCTTCCGAGACGCCGGGCATCAAGGTGTTCGAGCTGGTAAGCGCGACGTCGACGCCGCTTCCCGCGGTCTCGCCCGGCGCGCACATCGACGTGCGCATCGACGAGGACCTGGTGCGGCAATACTCGTTGTGCAACGGTCCCGAGGATCGCGACAAGTACCTGATCGCGGTCAAGAGAGAGCCCGATTCCCGCGGCGGCTCGCGCGCGTTGCACGAGCGCGTTTCGGAAGGCGACATCCTGTCGATCGGCGCGCCGCGCAACCACTTCGCGCTGGCGCCCGATGCGCCCCATCACCTGCTGCTCGCGGGCGGCATCGGCATCACGCCGATCCTCGCGATGGCGCGGCACCTGCAGGCCGACGGGACCTCGTTCGCGCTGCAGTATTTCACCCGCTCGGTCGGCGAGACCGCGTTCCATGGCTTCCTGTCGCGCCCGGAGCTGCGCGGCAAGGTCGTGTTCCATTACGCGCTCGACCCCCATGGCCTGCGCCTCTACCTGCAGCGGCTGCTGCAGGAACGCCCGCCGGGCGCGCACCTCTACGTGTGCGGGCCGCGGCCGTTCATGGACCTGGTCGAGGAGACCGCGGCGGCCAGCTGGCCGGCGGAGGCGGTGCACGCGGAATATTTTTCCGCCGATCCGATGGCATTCGCGGGCCCGCGCGCGCCCTTCGAGGTCATGCTGGCACTCACCGGCGGGACCTATCCGGTGCCCGGCGACAAGACGATCGTCGAGGCGCTGGCCGCGCATGGCGTCGAGATCCAGACCGCGTGCGAGCAGGGCGTGTGCGGCACCTGTATCACCGGCCTCCTCGATGGAGTGCCGGACCATCGCGATGCGTACCTCTCCGAAGCCGAGCGCCGCGCGTGCGACAAGATCCTGCCCTGCGTCTCGCGCGCCAGGGGCAAGCTCCTCGTGCTCGACCTGTAGGCGCCGCACTCTCTGAACGGGAGTTCAGAAAGCAGACAGCTTTGTTTCAGGTCGCATCGCTACGCTTGCCAGCTGAATCATCCATTCGAGGCCCTTCATGCTGCGTGCGTCGATCCTGCTGCTTGCCGCTGCCCTGGCGCTGCCCCTGCACGCGCAGGTGCCGGTGAAGATCTACGCGCAGGAGCTGGTGGACCAGGTCGTGGCGCGCAACCCGGACCTTCTCGTGGTGGTCATGCACGTGACGCCGCCCAAGTCCGTGGAGAACGTGATCATCGCCTCCAACATCGGGCGCATCGGCAAGCCCGGCGACGAGGATGACATGCGCGTCGTCAATACCGGCAAGCCCAACCTCGAGGTGAGCCACGGTGGCGAGCGTTACGAAGTGGAGCTCGTGATGCGCGACGTGGGTGGCGCGACCATCGGCGCCCTCGGCCTCGTCTGGCCGTACAAGGCCGGGCAGGACAAGGCCGCGTTCGAGGTCAAGGCCGAGCGCATCCGCGACGCGCTCGCCCGCCGCATCCTCCACACCGCGAACCTGATGGATCCCTATCCGTTCGAGCCGCGCGCCACCACGAAGACCCACGCGCAGAAGCTCGTCGAGCAGGCAGTCGCGAATCATCCCGAGGTCACCGTGCTCGCGATGCGCGCGCCTTCCGGCGGCGCGGGCGAGATCGTCGTCCTCGGCTCGACCTTCGGCCGGCACGGCAAGAAAACCGACGCCGACGATCTCAAGATCCTCGCCGCGCCGCAACCGGCCACCGGCATCTACTCCGGCGGCAAGCGCTTCGGCGTGGATATGCAGCTGCGCGATCGCAGCGGCAAGACGATCGGAACCATGAACGTCGGCTACGCCTTTCACGACGGCGACGACCAGGCCGCGCTGCTGGCGAAGGCGGTGGCGCTGCGCGACGAATTGCAGAAGCGCATCCTCTCGGCCGAAAAACTCGACGAGCTCGATCCCTGAGACCCTCCGGAAAGAAAACATGAACGCCCGATTCGCCTCGATCGTCTCCGCCGCCGCGGTGCTGGCGGCAAGCCTGGTATCCGCCGCCGCGCTCGCCGCCGGCGAGCCCCTGCGCCTCATCGGCCGCACCGACGTCCCGGGATTCGAAGGCGACTTCGACCATTTCGCATTCGACGTGAAAGGCAATCGTCTCTTCCTCGCCGGAGAGGAGCAGGGCACGCTCGAGGTGTTCGACCTGAAGACCGGCAAGCACCTGAAGACGGTGAAAGGGCTCGAAGAGCCGCACGCGATCCTCTACATGCCCGACAGGAACCGCCTGATCGTCTCGAACAGCGGCGACGGCCTGAGCAAGATCCTCGACGGCAGGACGTACGCGGTCGTGGAAACGATCAAGCTGACACCCGGCGCCGACGTGATGAGCTACGACGCGTCGAGCAAGAACCTGTGGATCGTGACCGGCGGCAAGAACGCGAGCAGGAAAATGCCCCACACCATCGTTTCCGTCGTGGATCCCGCGACCGGCAAGCCCAGCGGCGAGATCAGGTTCGATACCGACTTCACCGAGTCGATCGCGTTCGAGCAGAAAGGCAGCCGCGCCTTCGTGAACGTGAGCGGCAAGCATTACGTCGCGGTCGTGGACAAGAAGACCCGCAAGGTGATCACCACCTGGCCGGTGAAGGAAGGCGAGAACAACGCGCTCATGGGGCTGGATGAGGCCAACAAGCGCCTGTTCATCGTCACGCGCAAACCCTTCAAGCTCGTGGTCCTCGATACCGACACCGGTGCCTCGGTGGCGAGCTTCGACGCCCCGCAGCGCACCAACGAGCTGATCTTCGACCAGGCCAACCGCCGCATCTACCTCGCGGGCGACGACTACGTCTCCGTATTCCGGCAGCACAGCGCCGACCGGTACGAGGAGATCGCGCGCGTCGCCTCCGACAAGGGCGCGAAGACCGCCATTTTTGTCCCCGAGCTCAACCGCCTCTACGTGGCGGTCGCGGGCAAGGGATCCACCAAGGCGGGCGTGCTGCAGTACGAAGTCATGCCGGCCGACACCAAGTAGCTTCCACGGGACCCTCGCCATGAAACCCTTGATCGCCGCCCTCGCCGTTGCCGCAGCCTGCGCCGCCCTTCCCTCCCCCGCGCAGAAGTTCTATCACCTCGAGTCCGCCGTGCCGCTGAAAAGCGCCGCGCCCGATTGGGACTACGTGACGCTCGATCCCGCGCGCGGCTACCTCTTCATCGGGCGGCGCGGCGAAGGCGTCGTCGTGTACGACGTGAACCGGAAGAAGGTCGTGCGCACGCTCGACAAGACCGACGACGCGAACGCGATCACGCTCGTGCCCGAGTTCGACCGCGGCTACACCGCCAACGGCGACGGCACCACGACCGCCTTCACGCTCTCGACGCTGAAGACCATCGACCGGATCAAGATCGGCGAGGACGCGGACTCCGGCTTCTACGACCCGGTGACCAAGCAGATCGCGTTCACGATGGGCGACAGCAAGGCGATCGCGTTCGTCGACGCGAAGACCGGCAAGGTGCTCGACACGCTCAGGATGGAGAGCAAGAAGCTCGACGGCACCGCGCCGGACGGCGAGGGCAACCTGCTGATGGCGCTGCGCGACCGCGGCAGCGTGGCCAAGATCGACGTGGCCGGCCGCAAGGTCGCCGCCGAGTGGAAGACCGAGGGCTGCGACGAGCCCACCGGCCTCGCCTATGACCGGGGCAACAAGCGCATCCTCGTGGGCTGCCGCGGCAAGAGCCCGGTGCTCGCCGTCCTCGATGCCGACTCCGGCAAGGTGGTCGCGACGGTCCCGATCGGCCGCGGCAACGACGGCGTGATCTACGACGCCTCCACGCACAAGGTCTATACCTCCAACGGTGTGGACGCGAACCTGGTGATTTACGACCAGCTCTCCCCGGACAGCTACAAGCTCGCCGAAGCGACGACGACGCGCCCCTACGCCCGCACGATGGCGTTCGACCCGAAGACCAAGAAGGTCTACATGGTCACCGCCGAAGGCCTGGCCGACCCGGCCAGGAAAATCAACACCGGTGTGGCGACCTTTTATCCGAACCGTTACCATCCGGACACGTTCACCGTACTGACGTATTCGCAGAAATAAACCCCCCGGAGGAAGACCCCCCATGAAAAAAATACTCAGCGCCGCGGCCGTCGCGGCCCTCGGCCTGGCCGGAGCCGCCCTGGCCCAGGTCCCGGCCGGCTATCCCGCCGATTACGCCCAGACCGTCGCCGCCGCCAAGAAGGAAGGCAAGGTCGTGGTCTACAGCGCGCTCGACACCAAGGCCGCGCAGCCGCTGATCAAGGACTTCAGCGCGCTCTACCCCGAGATCAAGGTCGAGTACAACGACATGAACTCGACCGAGCTCTACAACCGCTTCATCGCGGAGGTGGCATCCGGGCAGGGTTCGGCCGACGTGATGTGGAGCTCGGCGATGGATCTGCAGGTGAAACTGGTCGACGAGGGCCAGGCGCTCGCCTACAAGTCGCCGGAGACGCCGAAACTCCCCGGGTGGTCGGTCTACAAGAACCAGGCCTACGGCACCACCTACGAGCCCGCGGTCTTCATCTACAACAAGCGCCTGGTCAGCGCCGACGAGGTGCCCGCCGACCATGCCGCGTTCGCCAAGCTCATCAACACCAAGGTCGACAAGTTCAAGGGCAAGGTCACCACCTACGACATCGAGAAGAGCGGTGTGGGCTTCATGTTCGTGGTCCTGGACGCGAAGTACTTCCCCGGCATCAAGGACCTCGAGCGCGGGTTCGGCGCGACCAGCTACAAGGTCTACTCGAGCACCGGCAACATGCTGGAGAAGGTTTCCTCGGGCGAGCACCTGCTGGGCTATAACGTCCTCGGCTCCTACGCCCTGGTGCGCTCCAAGAAGGATCCCAACCTCGGCGTGGCGCTGCCCAAGGACTACACGCTGGTGCTCTCGCGCGTGATGTTCATCGGCAAGGCGGCAAAGAATCCCAACGCCGCCAAGC
>JANPHA010000169.1:0-5143 GCA_031424255.1 Burkholderiales bacterium
GAGCGGCCATCCCGAGTTCGACGCGTGGCGCTGGCACGACTACTGGGTGCCGCTCGAGGCGGTGATCGACTTCAAGCGCGACGTCTATCGCCTGGGGCTCGAGCAGCTTGCCGGTTTCCTCGAGGTGAATCCGCGCATCGCAGGGATCTCGCCCTACGGGAGGCGCCGCAGGCACCCGCGCGCACCGCGGATCGGGGATCTCACGCCGAGCACTGCTGCGGGCGACGCATAGGGGCCGGGGAAGGTCGTCCCCGTCGCAAGGGCCGGTTCGAACGCCGTCGCTGGCACTCCGGTTCCCTCGCTACCCGCGAATCAACGGGGTTCGCAAAAAGGTGCTCGCCGGAATGAAAGGGTGTGATCGACTCGGGCAGCAGCGGGGCCGGTCTCGCTTTTTGCGAACCATGCTCCGTTTACTCGCAGGTCCGCTCGGCGTCCTCAACGTCCCTGCGACGCGGACAACATTCCTCGGCCCATCACTCCCCCCACCACTCGAGCGCAACCACTGTCGAGGCTGCCGGTATTCGAAGATTCTCAGTGCTGGCGTGTCGACGCTGCCTGCAATGGAGGACTTCGGCGCGAAGAGAGGGACGGGTGGGATTGGAAGATCGTGGAGGGCGCCGAGCTGACCCGCAAGTGACGCTGGGGTTCGACCGCAAAAAGCGAGTCCTGCCACGGTTGGCCACGTCGGTGCGACCCCACCAGTTCAGGCGAGCACTTTTTTGCGGTCGTGCGTCATTTGTGGGAAGCGAGGAACACCGGCGCCGCGAGCGCCGGCGTCCCTCCCCGATCTTCAAATCCAAGCCGTCCCTCTCTTTCGTGCCATGACCCTCTCCCAAGGGAGAGGGAGGTCCTAATTTGGCATACTGCCGGAGTGCTGTTCCGCTACTTCGCCCGCGAGATTCTCACCACGAGCCTGTTCGTCCTCGTGGCGCTGCTCGCGCTCTTCGGATTCTTCGATCTCATCCGCGAGCTCGACGACCTCGGACGCGGGACCTATCGCCTGAATGCGATGATCGCCTACGTGCTGCTTTCGCTGCCGACGCACGCGTATGTGCTGTTGCCGGCCGCCGGGCTCATCGGCACGCTCTTCGCGCTCGCGCGCATGTCCGAGCACTCGGAGATCACGGTGATGCGCTCCGCCGGCCTGTCGCTCGGCCAGCTGGCGATGCACGTGGCCGGCGCGGGCGTGGTGATCGCGCTCGCCACCGTGCTGGTGGGCGAACTGGTCTCGCCGTACACCGAGGAAGCGGCCAAGGGACTGCGGCTGAAGGCCACGCAGTCGATCGTGGCGCGCGAATTCCGCTCCGGCTTCTGGGTGAAAGACGAGCGCAGCTTCGTGAACATCCAGGACGTGACTGCCGACACGAAGCTGCTCAACCTGAAGATCTACGAGTTCGATCCCGCGTTCCGCCTGACGGCGATCAGCCGCGCGGAGACGGGCAGCTACGCGGGCGCCAACAAGTGGACGCTTTCCAACGTGGAGGTCACGCGCTTCGAGGGCGACAACGCGGTCCTGCAGAAGCTGCCCCAGGCGGTGTGGAACTCGGTGCTCACGCCCGACATCCTGTCGGTGCTGAAGATCGTGCCCGAGCGCATGTCGGCGCTCAACCTGCGCGCCTACATCGAGCACCTGCGCGAGAACCGGCAGAACGCGACGCGCTACGAGATCGCGTTCTGGAACAAGATCATGTATCCGCTCGCCGCGGTCGCGATGATGATCATGGCGATCCCGTTCGCTCTCGGCTCGGCGCGCGCGGGCGGAGTGGGAGTGAAGATCGTGATGGGCATCATGCTCGGCCTGGTGTTCCATTTCGCCGGCCGTCTCTTCTCGCACATGGGGCTGCTGTACGACTGGCCCTCGCTGCCGTCGGCGGCCGTTCCCACGGCGATCGTGGCGCTCATCGCCTTCGCGGGGCTGCGGCGCGCCGAGCTGCGTTGAACGGGCGCTCCGCGTTCGCAGCCGAGGGTACGTCAGCGTTTCGGAAGCGGGGCCTCCACCAGTGCCGTGCCTGCCAAGCGGTCGTGCAGGAATTGCCGATCGCGATCGAAGAAGGCCCACGCGAACCCGAGGCCCACCGCGAGCGTACCCAGCACCGCGAGCGCGAAGCGATGGGCCGCGCGCAGCGTGCCGACCGCGCCGCCGCCATCGGCGCGCACCAGGCGGATGCGCCAGGTCTTCATCGGCAGCGTCTGCCCGCCGCGCGTCCAGAACCAAACGAAGTACGCGCCGACGACGAGCAGCACCCAGAGCTGCAGCAGGTGCCGCCGCCAGCCATGGGTGGAATCGCCGAAGAGGGCGAGGAACGGGAAGGTCGCGATCAGGACCAGCGCCACGGTGAGCAGAAGGTCGTAGAGCGCGCACGCCAGGCGCCGGGCGATGCCGGGCGCGGCTCGCGCGGGCGAAGCGCTCACCTCGGCTTCTGGCGGTCGTCCTGCGAGTGGCGCTGCAGCCAGCGTTCGCGCAGCTCGTGCTGCTTCTCCGGAGGCAGCCTGCGCAGCCCCTGGAAGGTCTCGCGCGCCTCGCGGCGCTGCTCGGGAGTCATCGCGGCCCAGTCGCGGATGCGCTGCTCGTAGCGCTCTTTCTGGATGGGCTGCATCTGGGGATAGCGGCGCGCCGAGGAGATCAGGCGCTGCTGCTGGTAGCCGGGCATCCGGTCCCAGTCGCCCGCGATCCCTCCCAGCACGCGCTGCTCCTCGGGCCGCAGCGCCGACCACGGGGTCTGCGGGGTCTTCGGGTCGGGCGAGGCCAGGGCGGAAGTCGCCAGCAGGCACGCCGCCAGGACCGCGGCGATCAGCTTTGCTTGCCAAGCCATGCGCGCAGGTCCTGGTCGAGGAAGGCATCCGGCGGCAGTTCCTGGGTGAGCAGTTGCGCGTCGATCTCGCCGAGATCGGTTTCGCGCACGGACTGGAAGGCGAGGGTGGCGAGCAGCGCCACCACCGGCAGCCAGAGCAGCGCGCGCTGCACGATCGAGTACTGGATGGTCTGCGCGGTGCCCGCGGGGACCGCGACCAGGCCGAAAATGCGCACCGGCTCGCGGAAAGCGTCCATCGCCCGCAGGCGCGCCGATTTCAACCGCGTAGCCTGCATCTCTCCCACGCCCGCCGCGGAGCGGTCGAGCCAGGACTTGAGCTTGCTGCCGAATTCGCTTTCATTCATAGCGTTATCCCTTTTGCTCTCAGGACTTTAGCCAATGCGTGGGTGGCCCGGGAGCAGTGCGTTTTCACACTGCCCTCAGAGCATCCCATCACCTTGGCGGTCTCGCTGACATCCAGTTCCTCCCAGTAACGCAGCATGAACGCCTCGCGTTGACGCCCGGGAAGCGCCGCGACCGCCGCCTCGATCGCCGCCATCACCTGGGATTGCTCGAGCTGGTCGGCCGGGGAGGCCGGGACGTTCTCGTGGGCCTCGACCTCCATCGTCTCGAGCGGATCGTAGTCGTCGTCGTCACCCCCGAGGCCCAGTCCGGACAGCAGCGTGGTCCAGGTCGATCGTACCTTCGAGCGGCGGAAATAGTCGCGTATCGCATTCTGAAGGATGCGCTGGAACAGCAGGGGCAGCTCCGCCGCCGGGCGCGTCGGGTACTTCTCGGCGAGCTTCATCATCGCGTCCTGGACGATGTCGTGCGCCGACTCCTCCTCGTGCACCGCGAAGATCGCCTGCTTGAAGGCGCGCCGCTCCACGGAGGCAAGGAAGTCCGACATCTCCTTCTGCGTGGCCAGGTTCTCTCTCCTCCTCCCGGGACAAGCCGCCCGGGTCAGCGCCGAATGGTAACAAACCCGTTGCACGCCACCGCATGCGCGCTGCGCCGCGCTGCGTGAGCATTCTGGCTTGACCAATCGGGTACCAGCCGCTAATGTCTCTGGTTCCCCCTTCGAAAACTCTCGAATTACAAGGCCTTAGCATGGAACTCAAGCTTCCCCCGCTCGCCGAAACCGGTGAGACCCTGACGGGCGCCGAAATCGTCATGCGCTGCCTGAAAGCCGAGGGAGTCGAATTCGTATTCGGCTATCCGGGGGGCGCCGTATTGCACATCTACGACGCGATCTTCCGGCAGAAGGACGTGAAGCACGTGCTGGTGCGCCATGAGCAGGGCGCGCTGCACGCGGCCGACGGATATGCGCGCGCGACCGGCAAGCCGGGAGTGGCGCTGGTGACGAGCGGCCCGGGCGTGACCAACGCGGTGACGGGCATCGCGACCGCGTACATGGATTCGATCCCGCTGGTGGTGATCACCGGGCAGGTGCCCACGCGCGCCATCGGCGAGGACGCGTTCCAGGAGTGCGATACGGTCGGCATCACGCGCCCGTGCGTGAAGCACAATTTCCTCGTGAAGGACGTGAACGATCTCGCCGTCACGATCAAGAAGGCCTTCCACATCGCGACCACCGGGCGGCCCGGCCCGGTGCTGGTCGACATTCCCAAGGACGTGTCGGCGCAGACCGCGCCGTTCCACTATCCCGAGAAGATGCACATGCGCTCGTACAACCCGGTGACCAAGGGGCACGGCGGGCAGATCAAGAAGGCGATGAACCTGCTGCTCGAGGCGAAGCGGCCGATGATCTACGTGGGCGGCGGCGCGATCCTGGGCAACGCTTCCGAAGAGGTGCGCGAGCTCGTCCAGCTGCTCGGCGACCCGGGGACCAACACGCTGATGGGGCTCGGCTCCTATCCCGGGAACGACAAGCAGTTCCTCGGCATGCTCGGCATGCACGGCACGATCGAGGCGAACATGGCGATGCAGACGAGCGACGTGCTGCTCGCCATCGGCGCGCGCTTCGACGACCGCGTGATCGGCGCGCCGGCGCATTTCGCCGCCGGCAATCCGAGCCGCAAGATCATCCACATCGACATCGATCCGTCCTCGATCTCCAAACGCGTGCGCGTCGATGTCCCGATCGTCGGCGGCGTGAAGGAGGTGCTGCAGGACCTGCTCGCCCAGGTGAAGGCTTCCTCGCATCGTCCCGACCCGGCGGCGCTCGCTGCCTGGTGGGCGCAGATCGCCGAATGGCGCGCGAAAGACTGCCTCAAGTACGACCGCAAATCCCCGCTCATCAAGCCGCAGTACGTGATCGAGAAGCTCTACGAGGTCACCGGGGGCGATGCGTACATCACTTCCGACGTGGGCCAGCACCAGATGTGGGC
>JANPHA010000170.1:0-32576 GCA_031424255.1 Burkholderiales bacterium
TCCGCAATTCGAACGAATTGCGGAGTCTGACCCCCGAATTGCGTTCTAACCGAGCAGCGGCGCGAGCTCGCTCAGGTCCCTCACGATGGCGTCGGGCCGCACGCCGAGCCGCTCCACCGGAGCGCCGGCGCGATTGACCCAGAACGCGCGGAAGCCGAAGGACTTGGCGCCCGCCGCGTCCCATCCGTTCGACGACACGAATCCCATCAGGCTGCGGGGCACTCCGAGCTGGTCTTCGGCGAGCCGATAGACGCTCGGCTCCGGCTTGAAGAGGCGCGCCGGGTGAACGCTCAGCACGCCGCCGCGGAAGAGCGCGCGCACGCCGTTGTGGTCCACCACGGCGTCGAGCATCTCCGGATGCCCGTTGGAGAGGATCGCGAGCGGCCGAGTCTTGGCGAGTTGCGCGAGCGCAGCGGCCACCTCCGGGAACATGGCGAGGCGGCGATACTCGTCGCCGAGCGTGCGGCGCGCGCTTTCGTCGGCATCGAGCTGCAGCGATTCGAGCGCCCATTCGAGCGATGCGCGCGTGACCCGGCTGAAATCCTCGTAGCGCCCCATCACCGTGCGCAACCACGTGTACTCGAGCTGCTTCGTCCTCCACGCCGCCGAGAGCGCCGCGCCCTTGCCGGGGAAGAGCGAATCCGCCACGCGCGTCACCGAATGCACGTCGAAGAGCGTGCCGTACGCGTCGAACACAAGCGCTGATATTTCCTGGGTCATAAGGCCCCTTTTTTGCCGATGCTACCATTGGCGATCCGCCGAGCCGGAGCAACCGATGTTCTCGTGGTCCTTCCCGTATCCGTCGCAACGCATGCCGGTTCTCGCGAAGAACGTGGTGGCGACGTCGCAGCCGCTCGCCGCGCAGGCCGGCCTGTCGATGCTCGCCAAGGGCGGCAACGCGGTCGATGCGGGACTCGCGGCGGCGATCACGCTCACGGTGGTCGAGCCGGTCGCCAACGGCATCGGCTCCGACGTGTTCGCGATCCTCTGGGACGGCGGCAAGCTCGTGGGCCTCAACGCCTCGGGACGCTCGCCCGCGGGCTGGACGCCGGAGCGCTTCGCCGGCCTGAAGGCGATGCCGCAGCTCGGCTGGGATTCCGTGACCGTGCCGGGTTGCGTCTCGGCCTGGGTCGAGCTGTCGACGCGCTACGGCAAGCTGCCGTTCGAGACGGTCTTCGAGCCGGCAATCCGCTACGCGCGCGAAAGCTACATGGTCTCGCCGATCACCGCGGTCAGCTGGGCGCGGCAGGCGCCGAACTTCAAGGACATGTCCGAATTCTGCTGGACGTTCCTGCCCAAGGATCGCGCGCCGTTCGCGGGCGAGCGTTTCTATTGCCCGCAGCAGGCCGAGACGCTCGAGGACATTGCCGCGACTCGCGGCGAGAGTTATTACCGCGGCTCGCTCGCCGAGCGCATCGCGCTCGCCAGCCGCGCCGCCGACGGTGCGATGACCGAGGAGGATCTCGCCGCGCACCGCAGCGACTGGGTCGATCCGATCTCGATCGAATACCGCGGCTACGAGCTGCACGAGATGCCGCCCAACGGGCAGGGCATCGCCGCGTTGATGGCGCTCGGCATCCTGCGCAACTTCGATGTCGCATCCCTGCCGGTCGATTCGGCCGACAGCATCCACCTGCAGATCGAGGCGATGAAGCTCGCGTTCGCCGACGTCTGGCGCAACGTCGGCGATCCGCAGGCGATGCCGGTGACGACGGCGCAGATGCTCGACGCGGACTATCTCGCGGCGCGCTCCAAGCACATCGACATGCAGCGCACGCAGGAGTACAAGGCGGGCATTCCCAAAGGCGGCGGCACCGTGTACCTGACCGCCGCGGACGAGAGCGGGATGATGCTTTCGTTCATCCAGTCGAACTACATGGGCTTCGGCTCCGGCGTGGTCGTGCCCGGCACCGGCATCAGCCTGCAGAACCGCGGCGCGGGGTTCTCGCTCAAGCCCGGGCATCCGAACCAGGTGGGCCCGCGCAAGCGCCCGTTCCAGACGATCATCCCCGGATTCCTCACCCGAGCGGGGCGGCCGGTGATGAGCTTCGGCGTGATGGGCGGCAACATGCAGCCCCAGGGCCACATCCAGATGATCACGCGCCTCGTCGACTACCACCAGAATCCGCAGGCCTGCAGCGACGCTCCGCGCTGGATCGTCAACGCCGATTTCACCATCTGCGTGGAGGATGGCGTGCCCGGCCCGGTGCGCGAGGCGCTCGTGCGCCGCGGCCATCGGATCGTGCCGTCGGACCGGCCGATGTTCGGTTACGGCGGCGCGCAGCTGATCTACAAGCTCGAGGACGGCTATTGCGGTGCCTCCGACCACCGCAAGGACGGCGGCGCGGTCGGCTTCTAGAACCGGCGCGTAACGCGGACCACGGCGAGCGTCGACTCGGGGCTCACGCTGCAGGTCCAGCTCGAGACCGCGTCGGCATCGAGCTCCTTCACCAGGGCGAGCGCCTCGGACTGCGTGCGGTAGACCATGCGCCAGTCCATGTACGCCTCGAGGTAGCCCGCCTCCGCGAGCCCGGTGGAGAAGCAGGTGACCAGGAGCGTGCCCCCGGGCCGCAGCATCGCGAAGAGCGCGCGCGCGAGCGCGGATGCCCCCGATTGCGACATCGACTCCATCAGCCCGGAGCAGTAGACCAGGTCCATGTCGCCGAACAGGTGCTTTCCTTCGATCAGTTGGCGCACCGAGCCCTGGTGCGCGACGATCGGCAGCTGCGGATAGTCGCGGCGCAGGCCGTCGAGGTTTTCCGCGTCCATGTCGAACCCGACGAGCTTGCCGATCCTGCCGGTGCCGAAGCTGCGCACACGGTCGCATTCGCGCAGGTGGCCGCAGCCCGCCGCGAACACGCGCACCGGTTTTTCCGCGTGGCTTGCCGCCGCGTCGATCTCGTCGGCGAGGCAATCGCGCCGGAAGCACAATGCGCGCGCCGTCTGTCCGTGCGTCGTGAAGTGATGGATGATGCTCGCCGCCTCGTCCTGGCGGGCGGTGAGCTCGCGCGCACGCAGCACGTAGTCGAGCGCGGTCGCGTCGGCCGCGTAACCGCGCGGCTTCGCGTAGCAGCGCAGCGTGAACGGATCGCGATGCAGCAGCTCGCGCAGCGGATGCGCGCGCGCCTGCGCGATCGTGCGAAACCAGGCTTCGGGAGAGTATCTGGCGCGCGCCTCGGCGAGCGCGCCGACGAGGTGTCCCAGCGCCTCGACCACGGCGCCGCTGCGGGCCATCTCGAGCAACGCGTCGAATGCAACGGCGGGGGAGTCGTTCACGAGCGCTCCGGGCGCGGGTTCGGCGAGCGTGTGCATCGCGGCGCGCGCTCAATCCGGCGCGCGCATGCGCGGGGTGTTTTCGCGTTTCGCCGCACCGCTGCCGCGGCGCTCACCCGCGAACGCGATCTGCCCGGTGGCGGCGAAATCGCGTTCGTCGGCCTCGGTCACCGCGAGCAGCGGGATGCGCTTGAACAGCAGCGGGGCCTGGCCGCGATACTCGAGCCCCATGACCACGCGCGGCGAAGCCAGGCCCGGCACGACCTCGGCGCCGGTGAGGATCTCCATGTTGAACATGCGCCGGTAGAAGCCCATCTGCGAATCGCGCACCGCGGCCACCAGCCAGTCGGCGTTCTCAACCGCGCAATGCAGCATGTGCGCCTTGAACAGGTGGAAGAGGGCGACCTTCGAATCGGCGCCCGAGGCGGGATCGACCACGGTGAGGCTCGCCTCCACGAGCGTCGCGTCGCGTCCGACGCCGTCCTCGATCTGGCGCGCGAAGACTTCCATCGAAGGCAGCGGCCAGCGGCGCTTGGCGGAGCTCACGCTCGAGCGCGTCGATGCGACCGCGCGGCCGTTGCGGGTGAGCAGGAAGGTGGACGCGTTGAGCGCGGCATCGTGCCGGTCGCCATATCCGCGATCTTCGCCCTCCGCGATCTCGCCACGCGCGCGCAGCGCGTCGAAACGCAGCGCGCGAACCAGGTCCCATTCCTCGCGCGTCGCGATGCGGCGCATCGCGAAACCGGGAGCGCTGGCGAGGCTGGCGTTGGCCGGGGGGGCGTCGTGCAGCGGAGTGGAGCGAAGCGTCATCGCCACAGGATAGGGGCGCGCATGCTCCCTGTCCCTACCCCGGGAGGTAGGAAAGAGGCAAATGCGGGGTAATCCCGGCAATTTCAGCGCATCAACGGAACGGGGGGCCGTGCATCCAGCCCACCAGCGCCCAGCGCTCCCCGCGCGTGACCGGCGCGACGCGGTGCGACAGGAACGACGCAAAGGCGATCGCCGTTCCCAGGCCGCGCGCGAGCGATGGCTCGCCGAGCCCCGAGAACTCGAGGGCGCCGCCGTCGTAGTCGCCGGGCTCCGAGAGCTGGATCGAGACGCTGATCTTGCGGCGGGAAAGGATTCCCGGGCCGGTATCGGCGTGCCAGGAGAAGTGGCCCCCAGCCTTGTAACGCACGAGCAGCAACGGCTCGCGCATCACATCGAGGTCGAGGCGGTATTTGGCGTTCGCCTTCGACGCGAGCTGCGCGAGCCGCTCGAACGCCCGGGGCGCCTCGCCGCGCCGCAGGTACCACGTGTGGGCGTGACGGTAGTCCTCGATCGGAACCTGCAACGAGTCGAGGTTGGGGGATCGCCGCGCATGAAGCGCTCGAAGCGCATCGCATTCCCCGGCGGAGAAGGCGCGCCCGAAGAGGATCGGGAGCGACAGCGCATGCCCCGGGGTCACTTCGCGATCGCCAGCACGACCGAGCAAAGCGAGCCGCCCACGACCCCCTGGCTCCACGCCCGGCCTTCGGGGGTGTCGATCCACTTCTCGGCGTCTTCGCGGCGCGTGCCCGCGGCAAGGACGTTGATCTTCACGGTCGCCGCCGCAGAGATGTCCTTCAGAGCGGTGACGTGCACATTGGCGACGAGGTTCGGCGCCTTCTGCAGATTTTGAATGATCATGATGCGGGCGGATACTGGGTCCCATCCTTCGGCCGGCTCGGTGATCGCGCCGACCCAGAAATAGACGAAATACAGGCCGTCGGATTCGTCGGCGGGCCGGAGCGAAACGGGCGTGGTTCTCATCGCGGTTATCCTCGGTTGTTGGTGATGGATGAAAAGGTGTGCTGCGTGAGACGACGATCATTCCTTCAGATGGCGGGCGGTTCGGCGGCGATCGGGGCTCTCGCCGGGGTTGCTTGCGGGGCGTGCACCGGCGGCAAGGCGCGCGCCCATGCGCCCCGGCCGCTCGTCGTCTTTCTCGACGATAGCGAGGGAATCCAGGGCACGCGCCTGGAAATTTTCCGCGCCGCCATGGCGGAGATCGGGTTGCTGCCGCATCGGATCGCCTTCGAGCGCATGGAGGTGGCCGGCTCGAACCCGGAAGAGCTGCGGCGCGCGATTTCGTCGTGCGTCGCGCGCAATCCCGCCGCTTTCGTGACCGCTTCCGGAGACGTGGCGAGAAGCGGTCTTGCGTTCATGGGACGCATCCCCTTGATCGCGGCAACGCCGGTCGATCCCGTCAAGCTGGGAATCGACGACGAAGGCCGTCCGCGACGCTTCAACGTGACCGGATTCAGCTACGACATCCCGATCGAAGCCAAGGCGTTCGAAGTCCTGGCGGATGCATTTCCGCAGGCCAGGCGCGTGGCCGTGATCGCCGACCGCCACTGGCTCGAATATCGCCGGCGCGAGTCCGACCTCGCGGTCGCGCGCGAGCGCTTCGGAATGAAGATCGACGTGGTCGTGCCCTCCTCGCCGGCGGATGTCGGCCCCGAATTGCACCGGCTCCATCCCGGCCGCGTGGACGCCTGCTATCTGCCGCTCGGCGATGTGCCTTTCTACAGCGCGCGATTCCTGATCGACTTCTTTCAGCGCCATCGGATGCCCAATCTCTTTGCGCAGGATCTGAACGTCGCATCCGGGGCGCTCATGTCGTACGGAATCCGCCGCAATTCCCATTGGCTGCCGATGGCGAGGATGCTGCGCCTCGTCATCGCGGGAGTCGCGGCGCGCGAGATACCGTTCGAGCGCCCCAGGGATTTCGTGCTGGCGGTGAATGTCGGCCAGGCGGAAAAAATGCGCATCAGGATCCCGAAAAGCATCCTGCGCCGCGCCAATCTCATCGTTTGACGACATGGTGGCCGAACGCCGTCGCTCCAACCCTACCTGCGCAGGTGGGATCGGGGTTTGAGACAATCGCCGCATCGCATTCGGCTCACGGTGTCGTGATCAATCGCCGCTTCGGACTGTTTCGCAAGTATTCAGCCGCGCTGATGCTGCTGGTGGCGGCGTCGCTGGTGACGAGCGGGCTGATCGAGATGGCGATGAGCTACCGAACCACGATGGAGTCGACCGGCGAGCTGCAGCGCGCGGAGGTGCGCACCGCCGCGATGCGCATCGAGCAGTACCTGGACGGCATTCGCAACCAGGTCCTCGACGTGAGCGCGCTTCCCTGGGGCAGCGAGCTGCTCGATTCGAAGGACCGGCGCGAGGAGTTCCACCGCCTGCTCAAGCTCGTGCCCGCGATCTCGGAGCTGCGCAGCGTCGACGCTGCCGGCCGCGAGCACGTGAAGGTGTCGCGCGTCGAGCTCGACGAGGTCGATGCGCTTCGCAATGCCGGCGGCGACGAGAATTTCCGCCAGGCGCGCGCGCGCGGGGTCTACTACAGCCCCACTTATTTCAAGGGCGGCACCGAGCCGTACATGACGCTCGGGGTGCGCGACCGCGAGCCGGGCTCCGCGGTGACGCTCGCCGAGATCAACCTCAAGTTCGTCGGCGACGTGGTCGGCCAGATCCCGGTGGGAAAGGCGGGGCGCGTCTACGTGATCGATGTGGCCGATCACCTGGTGGCGCACCCCAACATGAGCCTCGTGCTGCGCAAGCCCGATCTGGCGGGCTACGCGCCGCTCGCGCAGGCGCGAGCCGCATTGCAGGGCGGCCACGCGCCGGTGGCCGGAATGATCGAGGCCGAGGGCCTCGAGGGCGGCCCGGTCATGCTCTCGGCAGGCTATATCCCGGTGGCCGGATGGCTCGTGGTCGTCGAGCAGCCGCGCGCGGAAGTGCTGGCTCCCGTGTACGGGCGCCTCGCGCGCACCGCGCTGCTCACGCTGGCGGGGGTCGTGGCGGCGCTGCTCGTGAGCCATTACCTGGCGCGCCGCCTCTCCGAGCCGATCCTCGAGATGCGCCGCGGCGCGGAGAAGATCGCGGGCGGCGACCTTTCGACCCGCATCCACGTGAGCACCGGCGACGAGGTCGAGGCGCTGGCCCACGAGTTCAACCGCATGGCCGACCAGCTCCAGGACTACACCACCGGCCTCGAGCGCAAGGTGGCGGAGAAGACCGCCCAGCTCGAGCTCGCCAACCGCCACAAGAGCGAGTTCCTCGCCAACATGTCGCACGAGCTGCGCACGCCGTTGAACGCGATCATCGGGTTCTCCGAGGTGCTGAAGGAGCGCATGTTCGGCGACCTCAACCCTAAACAAGCGGAATACGTGCGCGATATCTTCGGCTCCGGCCAGCACCTGCTCTCGCTCATCAACGACATCCTCGACCTGTCGAAGGTGGAGGCCGGGCGCATGGAGCTCGACGTCCACGATTTCAACGTGCACGCGGCGATCGACAACTGCCGCACGCTGATCCGCGAGCGGGCGTTTCGCCAGCAGCTCGCGTTCGAGTGCCAGGTGGACCGCGACGTGGTCACCTGGCGCGGCGACGAGCGCAAGTTCAAGCAGGTGGTCCTGAACCTGCTCTCCAACGCGGTGAAGTTCACGCCGCCGGGCGGCGAGGTGAGGCTGCGCGCGCAAGCCGCGGCCGGATGGCTGCGCGTGAGCGTCACGGACACGGGCGTGGGCATCCCGGCCGCGGACCAGAAGGTGATCTTCGACGAGTTCCACCAGCTGCGCGGCTCGGGCGTCGCGAAGCACGAGGGCACGGGGCTCGGCCTCGCCCTCTCGCGGCGCCTGGTGGAATTGCATGGCGGTACGCTGGCGGTCACGAGCGAGCCCGGCAGGGGCTCGACTTTCACGGCGTGCTTTCCCGGCGTGCCGGCAGAGGAGGCCCATGGCTAGAGGACGCATCCTGGTGGTCGAGGACGACGAGAAGAGCCGCCGCCTGCTCACCGACGTGCTTGCCTATCACGGCTACGACGTGGCCGCGTTCGAGACCGGCGAGAGCGGACTCGAAGAGGCGCTCGCACGCGCTCCCGACGTGGCGCTCCTCGACATCCAGCTCCCGGGCATCAGCGGATTCGACGTGCTCGCGACCCTTCGCGCCGCCACGGAGGGCGCGCGCCTTCCCATCGTCGCGGTCACGGCGTCGGTCATGGACCACGACCGCAAGAAGATCCTCGCCGCCGGATTCGATGCCTACGTCTCGAAACCAGTTAACATCCGTGAATTGCTCGAGACGCTCAACCTGCTCCTCGCAAAGGCCGCCCCCTGAACGTGCAAGCCGATCTCGAGAACGCCGCGATGGCCCTCCCGTCGCCCGGACGCATCCTCGTGGTCGACGACACCGCGGCGAACGTGAAGCTGTTCGAGGACCTGCTCGGCTTCCACGGCTACGAGGTCGAGGCCGCCACCAACGGCGAGGAAGGCCTGCGCGCGATCCGCGCGCGTCCCCCGGACCTCGTGCTGCTCGACGTGGTGATGCCGGGCATGGGCGGCTACGAGGTGTGCCGAGCGGTGCGCGCCGATCCCGGGCTCGCGATGCTGCCGGTGGTGATGGTGACCGCGCTCGGCGAGCGCGAGGAGCGCGTGAAGGGCCTCGAGGCGGGCGCCGACGACTTCCTGTCGAAGCCGGTCAATCCCCCGGAGCTGCTCGCGCGGGTGCGCTCGCTGCTTCGGATCCGGCGCCTCTACGAGACGGTGCAGCGCCAGGCCGAGCAGCTCGCCGCGTGGAACCGCACGCTCGAGGAGCGGGTCGGCGAGCAGGTTCGGCACGTCGAGAAGCTGCAGCGGCTGAAGCGCTTCTTCTCGCCGCAGCTGGCCGAGCTGATCCTCGCCGGCGGCGCCGACGATCCGCTCGACAGCCACCGGCGCGAGATCACCGTCGTTTTCCTCGACCTGCGCGGCTTTACCGCCTTCGCCGAGACCGAAGAGCCCGAGGAGGTGATGGCCGCGCTCGCGGAATTCCACCGTGCGATGGGCCGGCGCATCCTCGAGTACCAGGGCACGCTCGAGCGCTTCACCGGCGACGGGCTGATGGTGTTCTTCAACGATCCCCTGCCGATCAACCAGCCCGCCCGGCGCGCGGTCGAGATGGCCTTCGCGATGCAGGAAGACGCGCTCAAGCTCGCGGCGCAGTGGAAGAAGCGCGGCTTCGACCTGGGGCTCGGCATCGGCATCGCGCAGGGCTACGCCACCGTCGGCGCGATCGGCTTCGAGGGGCGCATCGACTACGGAGCGATCGGCACCGTCACCAACATGGCCAACCGCCTGTGCGACCTGGCCGAGCCCGGCCACGTGCTGGTCTCGCAGCGCGTCTTCACGGAGCTCGAGGAATCGGTCTTCGCCGACGACCTGGGCGAGGTCCCGCTGCACGGATTCCAGCGGCCGGTGCGCGCCTACTGCCTGCTGGATTTCAAGGATGCGCGCGAGGCCTCGCGATGAAGCACTCGTCGGTGCGCGCGCGCATCCGCCAGCTCTGCTGCCTCAGGCTTCCGGGCGAGCTGCTGATCGCCGCACTGCTGCCGACGCTGCGCGAGCTGGTGCCGAGCGATTCCGCCGGCTTCTTCTGGGTGGATTCGCGCGGCGAGATGAGGAACCTCTATGCCGAGCGCCTGCTGCCCCCCGAGGTGATGTCGCTGTATTTCGAGCGCTACTACGACGGGCAGGAGGCCTCGTTCCGCAGGGCATTCCTCGAGCGCGCCCACGCCCCCGACGGCGTGGTGGCCACGAGCGCCGACGGTGACCTGCGCAGGAGCGAGTACTACAACGAGATACTGAAGCGCCTCGACGCGCACCACGTGCTCTACGGCGTCGTGCGCGAGCAGGGAGCGGCGCTCGGCCAGTTGTCGCTCTATCGCCCAGCGGATGCGCCCGCCTTCAGCCCGCGCGAGCGCAACGACCTGGCGAGCGTGATGAAGTACGTCGCCCACGGAATCGCGGCCGGCGATGCGGCCGCATACGGTGGCGCCAACGCAATCTCGTTCCAGGACTCCGACGACGAGGCGATGCTGGTGACCGATCGCGCCGGCAATATCCGCCACGGATCCGAAAAGGCGCGCCGGCTGCTGCTGCTCGCCACCACCTCGCAGATCAATCCCGAGAGCCTCAAGGCGGCGGTGAACGAGCGGGCGCAGGCCGCGCTGAAGGCGCTGTGCGCGAGGCTCGATGCGGTGGCGCGCGGCGAGGAGTCCGCGCCTCCGGTGCTGTCGCTCGACACCAAGTGGGGACGCCATGTGCTGCGCGCCTATTGGCTGGACGACGATGCCGAGGCCCCCGACGCGCTGATCGGAATCCACCTGCAGCGCCAGGAGCCGATGATCCTGCGCTTCGTCGAGGCGATGGGGCGCCTGCCGCTGTCGCCGCAGCAGCGCGAGATCGCGCTCAAGATCGCGCTGGGAAAGAGCAACCAGGAGATCGCCGAGGGCCTCGGCGTTTCCGGCAACACCGTGTCCTATCACATCAAGCAGCTCTTCCTGAAGCTCGACGTCCACGATCGCGCCGGCGCGGTGGAGCGCATCACCTCGGGCGAATCCGGGCTGCGCGGCTGAAGGGACCGATGGAAGAATCCGCCGCGCGCGCCCACGTGAACCACGACCTGCTGGCCCTCGTCCCGGAAGGAGTCGCGCGCGTGGTCGAGGTCGGCTGCGGCGCGGGCGTGCTGGGCGCGGCGTTCCTCGGCAATCATCCCGATGTCGAGTACATCGGCATCGAGCCGGACCCCGCCGACGCCGAGCGCGCGAGACCGCTCATGAGCGAGGTCGTGGTCGCCGACATCGAGACGCTGCAGGACGAGTCGTTCGACATCCTCTTCCCGACGGATTGCTGGATTTTCGGCGACGTGCTCGAGCAGCTGCACGATCCGTGGCGTGTGCTGCGCCGCATCCGTGCGTCGATCCCGGAGCACGGCTCGGTGGTCGCGTGCATCCCGAATGCGCAGCACTGGAGCGTGCAGGCGCGGTTGAACCTCGGCTTGTTCCAGTACCAGGACGAGGGCCTGATGGATCGCACCCACATCCGCTGGTTTACCCGCAAGACGCTGATCGAGCTGTTCGAGTCCTCGGGCTTCGCGATCGAGACGATGGGCGGGAGGGTGTTCGAGGAGGCCGGCCGCGAGAAGGTGATGGAGGGCATTCGCGCGCTCGCGACCTCGCTGGGAACCGATCCCGAGGAGGCCGAGCAGGACGCGACGCCGTTCCAGTGGTTGGTGCGCGCGCGGCCGACGAAGTGACGATCTCAATCTGCGGCCGGGGCCTCGAGGCGGCGGGGGATGCGCGCCGCGTCCCACGACGCGGCGGCCGCGCTCAGCATTTCGCGCGTTGAACCCGCCGTGACCGGCGCCTGGCCGAGAAAATCGAGCGCGGCTCTCAGCAGGGGCACGGTGTTGCGCGCGTCGACGGAAGCGGCGAGGTTCTGCTTCGAGAGCTTCTCGCCGCGCGCGTCGGTCGCCACCGGAAAATGGAGATAGCGGGGCGTGGCCAGGCCGAGGCTGCGTTGCAGCAGGATCTGGCGCGGCGTCGAGGTGAGCAGGTCGGCGCCGCGAACCACGTCGGTGATCCCCTGGTCCCCATCGTCCACCACCACCGCGAGCTGGTAGGCATGCAGCCCGTCGCGCCGGCGCAGGATGAAGTCGCCGATGTCGCGCGCGATATTCTGCGTGATGCGGCCCTGCACGCGATCGTCGAGGGCGAGCGCGGCATCGGGCGCCACGATGCGCTCGGCGAATTCGGCGAACAAGGCCGTGTTGCCGCGGCAGGTCCCGGGGTAGATCGCGCCCTCGATCCCGCGCACGCCGGAGTCGGCGATCTCCCTGCGCGAGCAGCGGCAGCGATAGAGCAGGCCGCGGCTTCGCAATCGGTCGAGCGCCGCATCGTAGAGCGCCTTGCGCCGGCTCTGCCATGCCACCTCCTCGTCCCACTCGAGGCCGAACGCCTCGAGCGCACGCAGGATCGCATCCGCGGCGCCGGGGACCGTGCGCGTCTCGTCCACGTCCTCGATTCGCACCAGCCATGTCCCGCTGCGCGCGCGCGCGTCGAGCCAGCTCGCGACCGCGGCCACGAGCGAGCCGAAGTGCAGCGGCCCGCTGGGCGAGGGCGCGAAGCGGCCCCGGTACTTCCTCTGCCCTGGGAGAGGGCCGGGGAGAGAGTCACTCACGAAAGCAACTCCGCGGCCACCAATGGATCCTCGAGGCGCTTGACGAACCACTTGAGCGCCTTGCCTTCCTGGCCCGGCCGCCACGCGATCATGCTTTCGCCCACCGGCCGCGCGCCCGCGACCTCGAGGATCTTCAGGTGCCCGGCGAGCGCCTCGCGCTCGGCCATCCAGCGCGGCAGGAAGCCGACGCCGAGACCCGCGATGTGGGCCGCGGCCTTCGCCTCCATCGACGGGACGGTGAGCACGTCCTGCCCCGAAAGCAGGCCGACGGTGCGCGGCGGCAGGAGCCGCGAGCTGTCGGCGACGCTCACCGCGCGATGGCGCTGGATCACCTCGTCGGTGAGCGGCGTGGCCTCGCCCACGACCGGATGGAACGGCGCGGCGACGAACACCATCTCGACGCGGCCGAGCGCCCGGGTGGCGTAATTGCGTCCCGCCGGCGCATCGCCGGAGGCGCCGATCGCGAGGTCCGCGCGTCCCGACGCGAGCGCGTCCCAGGTCCCGCCGAGCACCTCGTGCGAGAGGCGCAATCGCGTGCCGGTATCCTGGCCGTAGAACTCCGCGACCAGGCCATAGAGCTTGTCGATTCCGACCAGCGTATCGATCGCGATCCTCAACTCCGACTCCCACCCTTTGGCCACTTGCTGCACGCGGCATTCGAGGTCCGCGGCCGCAAGCAGCAGGCGCCGCCCCTCGACCAGCAACTCCCTTCCCGCTTCTGTCAGGATGGCGCGGTGCCCCTTGCGGTCGAAGAGCTCGACACCCAATCCGTCCTCGAGCTGGCGCACTGAGTAAGTGACCGCTGACGGGACCCGATGGAGCTCGTCGGCCGCGGCGGCGAACGAGCCGTTGCGATCGATGGCGTCGAGGACTTGGAGCGATTCGAGCGTCAGTTTCATATTCAGTTATTTCGAATGATTGATTCGCATCATTTCGCTAGATTAAAGTAAAAGTCAGCCCCATCATATGTTTCACTGTTCAACAATGACGTACTAGATGGAGGCAGAGATGATGGAGATCCGCCGCAGTGAAGACCGGGGCCACGCCGAGCATGGCTGGCTCGACTCGTTCCACAGCTTCTCCTTCGCCGACTACCAGGACCCGAGCCATATGGGATTCGGGCCGTTGCGCGTGATCAACGAGGACCGCGTGCAGCCCGGGCAGGGGTTCGGCACCCACGGCCATCGCGACATGGAAATCATCAGCTATGTTCTCGATGGCGGCCTCGCGCACAAGGACTCGATGGGCAACGGCTCGGTGATCCGCCCGGGCGATGTGCAGCGCATGAGCGCGGGCACCGGCGTTCGCCACAGCGAGTACAACGCCTCGGAGAAGGACCCGGTCCATTTCCTCCAGATCTGGATCGAGCCGAGCGTGCGCAACGCCCCGCCGGGCTACGAAGAGAAGCATTTCGATCCCGCGTCGAAGCGCGGCACGCTGCGGCTCATCGCCTCTTCCGACGGGCGCGAGGGCTCGGTGACGATCCGCCAGGACGCGAACCTGTACGCTGCGCTGGTCGACGGCAACGAGGCGCTCGAATTCAAGCAACGCCCCGGCCGGCGCACCTACGTGCACGTGATTCGCGGCGCGGTGGAAGTGAGCGGCCAGCCGCTCGGCGCGGGCGATGCGCTCAAGATCGTGGGCGAGAGCAGCGTGCGCATCGACAAGGGCCGCGACGCCGAAGTGCTGCTGTTCGATCTCGCCTGACAACGAACCAAAAGGAGAACGACATGAATCCCAATGTGCTCGCCCTCGTGGGCCGCATCTTGCTCGCCGCGATCTTCATCATCTCGGGCTTCGGCAAGATCACCGGGTGGGACGGCACCGCCGCGTACATGGCCTCGAAGGGGCTGCCGATGGTGCCCGCGCTGCTGGCACTGACCATCGCGATCGAGCTCGGCGGCGGAATCCTGCTCGCAATCGGGTACAAGGCGCGCTGGGCCGCGCTGGCCATCTTCCTGTTCACGATCCCGGTCACGCTCGTGTTCCACAATTTCTGGGCGGCGGATGCGGCGCAGGTGCAGATGCAGCAGATCAATTTCCTGAAGAACCTCGCGATCATGGGGGGCATGCTGATGGTGGTCGCCTTCGGGCCGGGCACCTACAGCGTGGACAAGGGATGAGCACGATCCTCCAGGACCGCAAGGTCGAGCTGCGCGACGTCGAGCAGGTGGTCGACTCGCAGGTGGCGCCCGTCGGCACGTTCACGGTGCGCCGCGCGCTTCCCTACCGCGAGCGTCATTCGATCGGGCCGTGGGTCTTCCTCGACCACTTCGGGCCGTTCCGCGTGAAGCCCGGCGAGGACGGCGTCGGCGCGCATCCGCATGCGGGCATCGAGACGGTGACGTATCTGCTCTCGGGGCGCAACGAGCACCGCGATTCCGCCGGCCACACGGGCATCGTGAGCAAGGGCGGGGCGCAGTGGATGACCGCGGGGCGCGGCATCGTGCACGCGGAGCGTCCGCTCGCGCAGAACGAGGAAGAGATGACGATGCACGGCATCCAGCTGTGGACTTCGCTGCCGCGCGCCGCGAAATCGATGGCGCCGCGCTACCAGCGCATCGCCGCGGAATCGATTCCGTCGATCGCGAGCGCGGGCGGCACGGTGCGCGTCGTCGCGGGCGATTTCGGCGACACGCACGGGCCCGCGGAAACGCTGATGCCGCTTTTCCTCTGGCACGTGACGGTGCAACCCGGCGCCACGTTCGAATCCGCGATTGCGGCGGGATTCGAGGCGGCGGCTTACGTGATCGATGGCGAGGGTGCCTTCGGCGCGGGAGCATCGGAGCGAGCATCCACGGGCCAGCTGGTGGTGTGGCAGGGCACGGAAGGGACCCTGCGCATCGCCAATCCGGGGGCCGGGCCGCTCGACGTGATGGTGCTCGGCGGCGCGCCTGCCGAGGGGCCGCTCGTCTTCCACGGGCCTTTCGTGATGAACAGCGTGGAGCAGGTGCGCACGGCGGAGATCGCCTATCGCACCGGGCGCATGGGCGTTCTCGACGACTGATGGGCACACCGCGGATTCTCGTTTTCGCCGGCAGCGCGCGGCGCGCGTCGCTCAACAAGATGCTGGCGCGCGCCGCCGCGAAGTTCGCCACGGTTCCCGGCGTCGAGGTCACGTTCATCGACCTCGACGACTACCCGATACCGATCTACCACGGCGATCTCGAAGCGGCCGAGGGCATGCCGGCCAACGCGGTCAAGGTGCGCGAGCTCTTCCTCGCGCACGATGCGCTGCTGATCGCCTCCCCGGAAAACAACCAGTCGGTGACCGCGCTCCTCAAGAACACCATCGACTGGCTCTCGCGCAGCATCGGCGACGGCAAGGGCGCCAACAGCGGCCTCGCGCCTTTCAAGGGCAAGGTCGCCGCGTTGATGGGCGCCACGCCCGGACCCTACGGCACGGTCCGCGGCATGCCCCACCTGCGCCAGATCCTCTCGGGGCTCGGCGTCACGGTGGTCGGGCCGCAGGTCCCCGTCGTTCGCGCCGACAAGGTATTCGACGCGTCGGGAGAGATCATCGACGAGCAGGTCACGAAATCGGTGAAGTCGCTGGTAGGCACGCTGATCGAGACCACCCGCAAGCTGGGGGGTTGAAAGTTCGGGGGTGGGCGCCCCATGTCGATGGAATGAACGACCTCTCGCGGCCCCACCTCCTTCCGGTTCTCGATTCCTCCGTGTCGCCGATGCAGCCTGCGCCCGACGACGGCGCGGCGCAGGACGACGATCTCCTCGACGCCTATTCGCGCGCCGTGACCCGCGCGGTTCGCCGGATTCGCCCGGCGGTCGTGCACATCGCGGTCCAGCGCGAAGGCCAGCCGCCCGGATCGGGATCGGGCTTCGTCATCACGCCCGACGGCTACGTGCTCACCAACAGCCACGTCGCCTCGCGCGCCACTTCGCTGGTGGTGAGCCTTCCCGATGGGCGCGAGTCCCCCGCGGAGCTGGTGGGCGACGATCCCGATTCCGACCTCGCGGTGATCCGGCTCGCGGCCAAGGTCGACGAATGGTGCGTGCTCGCCGACTCGCGCAAGGTCGAGGTCGGCCAGGTGGCGATCGCGATCGGCAGCCCGTACGGATTCCAGCACACCGTCACGTCGGGAATCGTGAGCGCGCTCGGGCGCTCGATGCGCTCGCAGGCCGGGCGCCTGATCGACGACGTGCTGCAGACCGACGCGGCATTGAACCCGGGAAACTCCGGCGGCCCGCTGGTCAATTCCCGCGGCGAGGTGATCGGCGTCAACACCGCGGTGATCCTGCCCGCGCAGGGCATCTGCTTCGCGATCGGCGCCAACACGGCACGCGTGATCGCCGGCTGGCTGATCACCGAGGGGCGCGTGCGCCGCGCGCGCATCGGGGTGGGCGGCGAGAACGTCCCGATCGCGCGGCGCTATGTGCGCCATTTCGGCCTCGAGCGCGAGACCGGCGTGCGCGTGCAGCAGGTGGAGCGCGATGGGCCCGCCGAGCGCTCCGGCCTGAAGAGCGGCGACCTGATCATCGGCCTCGGCGAGGACATCGTTTCCGGCGTGGACGACCTGCACCGGCTTCTCACCGGGCACGCGGCGGTGCGCGAGACGACGCTGAGGATCATCCGGCGCACCGAACGCCTCGACCTCGCGATCCGGCCGGAGGAGCGCGCGTAGCGGGAAATTGCGCCGTGCTATCGGGCGAATAGGAATTTTTCATTGGCCGCGGGAACCGCCTTCGTCCAATCTGTCATATTCAATGCTGCGTTCCCTACTGGAGGCGTGAATGGCCGTCGTCGAGTTGACCAAGGAGAATTTCGAGCAGGTGGTGACTTCCAACCCCACCGTCATCGTCGATTACTGGGCGCCGTGGTGCGGGCCGTGCAAGGGTTTCGCGCCGGTATTCGAGTCGGTGGCGGAAAAGCATCCCGACGTGGTGTTCGCCAAGGTGAACACCGACGAGGAGCAGGAGATCGCCTCGCACTTCCAGATCCGTTCGATCCCGACGCTGATGGTGTTCCGCGACCAGGTGATCGTGTTCTCGCAGCCCGGCGCGCTGCCCCAGGGCGCCTTCGAGCAGGTGGTCGAGAAGGCCAAGTCGCTCGACATGGACGAGGTGCGCCAGCAGATCAAGGAGCAGGACAGCCCATCGGGCGAGGCGCCGCAGACGCACTGAGGGCAGTCTCGCGGACGCAAGGGCCGGGTAAAATGAACGGCCCTTTTCCCCTGCCCGCCATGGACCATCCCGTCACACCGCTGCGCGCGCAGTTGCGCGCGAGTTACCTGCGCGACGAGGCCGAGTCCGTCGCGGAGTTGCTTGCGCAAGCGCGCCTGGCGCCCGAGGCGCAAACGCGCGTGCACGATCGCGCGCACCTGCTGGTCGAGCAGGTCCGCGCGAACCAGAAGGCGAATGCGGGCATGCAGTCGTTCCTCAGCGAGTACGACCTCTCCTCCCAGGAGGGCGTGCTGCTGATGTGCGTGGCCGAGGCGCTGCTGCGCATTCCCGACGCCGCCACCGCCGACAAGCTGATCCGCGACAAGCTCTCGCAGGGCGACTGGGAGCGCCACGTCGGCCGCAACCGCTCGTTGCTGGTGAATGCCGGCACCTGGGGCATGATGCTCACCGGCCGGCTCGTGAGCCTCGATCCGCAGGCGGGCGGCAACGTGGCCGGGACGTTCGCGAAGGTCGCCACGCGTGTGGGCGAGCCGGTGGTGCGCATGGCGTTGCGCCAGGGCATGCGCCTCATGGCCGAGCAGTTCGTGATGGGCCGCACGATCGAGGAGGCGCTCGCGCGCAGCCGCGACGCCGACAACGCGCGCTACCTGCATTCGTACGACATGCTCGGCGAGGCGGCCTTCACGATGGCCGATGCCGATCGCTATTTCGCCGCCTACGAGAAGGCGATCGACGCGATCGGCGCGCACGCGCGCTCGCATGACGCGGGCCAGGGTGTGTTCGCCAAGCCCGGCATCTCGATCAAGCTCTCGGCGCTGCATCCGCGCTACGAGTTCGCGCAGCGCGAGCGCGTGATCGCGGAGCTCGCTCCGCGCGTCCAGGCCCTGGCGGAGCGCGCGCGCCGTGGGGATATCGGCGTCACGCTCGACGCCGAAGAGGCCGACCGCCTCGATCTGTCGCTCGACATCTTCGAGCAGGTGTTCGCGTCGGCCGCCCTTGCCGGATGGGAAGGCCTCGGCCTCGCGGTGCAGGCGTACCAGAAGCGCGCGCCGCTCGCGATCGATTGGCTCGCCGCACTCGCGCGCGCGCGCGGCGGCCGCATCATGATCCGCCTGGTGAAGGGCGCGTACTGGGACACCGAGGTGAAGCGCGCGCAGATGCAGGGGCTTTCGGGCTATCCGGTCTATACGCGCAAGGCGAACACCGACGTTTCGTATCTCGCGTGCGCCGCCAAAATCCTCGGCGCCCCCGACGCGTTCTACGGCCAGTTCGCCACGCACAACGCGCATACCGTGTCGACCGTTCTCGAGCGCGCCGCGCCCGGGCAGGCGTTCGAGTTCCAGCGCCTGCACGGCATGGGCGAGGATCTCTACGAACAGGTAACCGCGATGGGACACGCCTGCCGCGTCTACGCTCCGGTCGGAAGCCACGAGGATCTGTTGCCTTACCTCGTGCGCCGCCTCCTCGAGAACGGCGCCAACACCTCATTCGTGAACCGCATCGCCGACCCTTCGCTGCCGATCGAGAGTGTGATCGCGGATCCGGTGGCGCTCGTCGCCGCGCAGGCCGGCGTGACCAATGCGCGCATCCCGCTTCCCGCGCGGCTCTACGGCGACCGCGCCAATTCGGCCGGGTTCGCGATCGCCGACGAGGCCGAGTCCGCGCCGGTGCTCTCGCGGATGCGCCCGCTGCTCGAGCGCGGCGACTGGGCCGCCGCGCCGCTGATCGACGGCAAGGCCGCGCGCGGCACGCGCGTGGAAGTACGCGATCCGTCGACCGGCCGCGTGCTGGGCGTGGTGGAAGAGGGCGATGCGTCGAGCGCCGCCGCGGCGCTGGATGTCGCGAGCCGCGCACCGATTCCCGACGCATTGCGGCGCGCGACGATCCTGGAGCGCGCCGCGGACCTGATCGAGGGCGACCGCGTGGCATTGCTCGCCCTGCTGGCCCGCGTGGCCGGCAAGACGATTGCCGACGGCCTCGGCGAGGTGCGCGAGGCCGCCGACTTCTGCCGCTACTACGCGATGCTCGCGCGGCGGCACTTCGCGCAGCCCGAGGAGCTCACCGGGCCGACGGGAGAATCCAATCGGCTGGCGCTCACCGGGCGCGGGACGTTCGTGGCGATCAGCCCGTGGAATTTCCCGCTGGCGATCTTCGTGGGGCAGGTTGCGGCCGCGTTCGCCGCCGGAAATTCAGTGATCGCAAAGCCCGCCGAGCAGACGCCGCTCGTCGCCCATCGCGCGGTGCAATTGCTGCACCAGGCGGGCGTGCCGGGCGCGGCGCTCGGATTCGTTCCGGGTCGAGGAGAAATCGTGGGCGCGGCATTGGTGCGCGATCGCCGCACGGCGGGCGTGGTCTTCACCGGATCGACCGCGACCGCGCAGGCGATCAATCGCACGCTCGCCGCGCGCGAAGGCCCGCTCACCGCGTTCATCGCCGAGACCGGCGGGCTCAACGCGATGCTGGTCGATTCGAGCGCGCTTCCCGAGCAAGTCGTCGCCGATGTCCTGGCCTCCGCGTTCAACAGTGCCGGCCAACGCTGCTCGGCGCTGCGCATCCTGTGCGTGCAGAACGAGATCGCGCCGCGCGTGATCGAGCTTCTCGCGGGTGCCATGCGCGAGCTCGTGGTCGGAGACCCGGCGCGACTCGCCACCGACATCGGGCCGGTCATCGATCGCGAGGCGCTCGCGATGCTCGAAGCCCATGCCGAGCGGATGGACCGCGAGGCGAAGCGGATCGCGAAGGTGGAGATTCCCGCCCACCTGCCCGGGACGTTCTTCGCGCCGCGCGCCTACGAGATCGCCGGCCTCGACGCCATCGATCGCGAGGTGTTCGGCCCGATCCTGCACGTCGTGCGCTACGACGCCGCCGACTTGGGCAAGGTGCTCGACGCGGTGAACGCCAAGGGCTACGGGCTCACGATGGGCGTGCACAGCCGCATCGAGGAGACGGTCGAATTCGTGCGTGCGCGCGCCCATGCCGGCAACCTCTACGTGAATCGCAACATGATCGGCGCGACGGTGGGTGTGCAGCCGTTCGGCGGCGAGGGGCTCTCGGGGACCGGCCCGAAGGCGGGCGGGCCGCATTACCTGTTCCGCTTCGCGAACGAGCGCACGTTCACGGTCAACACCGCCGCCGCTGGCGGGAATGCCTCCCTGATCGCCAGCTCCGAGTAAGGCCGCCTCGTTGCCTACTCCGCTGATTCCTTCAGCTTGGGCACGCCCTTGGGCGGCTTGGCGCCGGAGAGCAGCACCACCATCGCGGTGCCGTCTTCCTTCCACGACGCGACCGCGTCGCGCAGGATCTCGACCAGGGTCTCGAACTGGTCGGGATGCTCGGTGAGCAACCCGTCGATGTGGTCGTAGTAGATCAAGTAACCGTCCGCGTCGACCCACTCGAGGTCGGTGAGGCACTCCTCGAGCGCGTCCCAGTTGTGGCCGAAGTCGCCGGGAAAGTGCAGCGCCGTGGCCACGTGGTTCAGCAGCTGCTCCTTGCGGGTGATGTTCTTGCCCTCGACGTGGAAGAAGGCGAAGCCGGTGCGCTTGGCGAGGGAGGCGAGCGCCTTCGGTTCGACGCGGTTCGCCAGGAACCAGACGCCGCCACGGCCTTCCTCCAGCTGGGACTCGATCGCTTCGAGCGACATGGTCAGTCCTGTTCCCGGATGCGCCGGAATTGGTTGTAGTGGTCGTCGGTGTAGTAGAAATCCCCGCCCTTGCCGGCGATGATGCGCCGCGCGCCGCGCGTGCGCACGCCGGGCGTCTTCACCGTGAACTCGCGGTAGTAGCCGCGCTTCTGCGGCGGCAGCAGGCGCTCGCGATTGCCGAATATCGCCCCGTCCTTCGCGTACGGATACGGGCCGCCCTTGCGAATCACGGCGAGCGTCTCGCGCGCTTCCGGGGGCAGTTGCGCGACGGCAACGTCGGCGATCGCGGCGTTCGGCGCCTTCTGCGCGGTGGCCGGCGCGGCGATCGCGGTGATCGCGAGCGCAAAAGCAACGAGGATGGCGCGCTCTATCACGCGAGCGCTCCCGCGCGTTCGCGCTTCGCCGCCACCTTGCCCTCGAAGCGCGCCGCGTCGATCACGTGGCGCTCGTGCCGGCCCGTGCCGATGGTGTCGATGCCGTCGCGCGCGGCGATCGCGAACACGAGCTTGCGCCCCTCCACCGACTCGAGCCGGGCGTCGATCTCGACCGTCATGCCGGGCGGTGTGGCCGCGAGGTGCGACAGCTCCACGTGCGTGCCGAGCGTCTGCTCCTTCGGCCAGTCGAGGTGCGGCTTGATCAGCTCGATGCACGCCCACTCGGCGAGCGCCACGAAGTAGCCGGTGGCGAGCACGTCGGGCATCAGCTGGAAATCGGGCGCCTCCGCGTAGATCCGCGGCACGGTCTTGGATGCGGGAACGCGGTAACGGAACGTCCCCTCGAGCCCTGCGCGGAGGCTCTCCTTCATGGGCGGATCAGCCTTTCGGTCGATGCGGGCAATGGGACTTGATGCAGTCGGCGTACAGGTACAGCTGGTGCTCGTGGATCGAGAAGCCGCGCTCCTTGGCGACCTTGATCTGGCGCTTCTCGATCTCGGAATCGTAGAACTCCTCGACGCGCCCGCACTGCAGGCACACGAGGTGGTCGTGATGGCCGCCCTCGTTCAGCTCGTAGACCGCCTTGCCGCCCTCGAAGTGGTGGCGCATGAGCAGCCCGGCCTGCTCGAATTGCGTGAGCACGCGGTAAACCGTCGCCAGCCCGATGTCCGAATGCTCATCGAGAAGCTTGCGATACACGTCCTCCGCGGTGAGGTGGCGCTCGGTGCTGTGCTGGAACAGATCCAGCACCTTGAGCCGCGGCACCGTCACCTTGAGGCCCGTGTCTTTGAGTTCCCTGGAATCGCTCATGGGGTCGTGGCGCAAATCAGTCGGAAATCATAACAGGGTGCGTTGATATAATGCGCCCTCACTGCCGCCGGTCCCACTTCCATGCGCCTCCTCGTAGCTCTCCTCTTCGCCGTGACGCTTAGCGGCTGCAATTACCTCGTCTACCGCATCGACGTCCAGCAGGGCAACTACGTGACCCAGGACCTGGTCACGAAGTTGAAGCCCGGCATGACCAAGGCCGAGGTGAGGCAGCTCCTCGGCACGCCGCTGCTCTCCGACGTCTTCCACGCCAACCGCTGGGACTACTACTTCAGCAACGTGAAGGGCGGCAAGCCCGAGGACCGCACGCGCCTCACCGTGTTCTTCGACGAGGACAAGCTCGCGAGCGTGCGCGGCGACGCGCGTCCCGCCGGACCGCCGGCGGCGCCGGCGAAGCTGCCCCCGAAGGAGCCGCCGATGGCGGGCAACCCCGCGTCGACGCCGCCGCTGCCGCCGCAACCTCCGGCCGCGACCGCCCCGGGCCCGATGCCCCGATGAACGCGGTGCGTGTCGCGATCGCAGGCGCGGGCGGGCGCATGGGACAGGCATTGCTCGAGGCGGCGCGCGCCACCGACGGCGTGCAGCTCGCCGCCGCGCTCGACATGGTGTCCGGCTCGTCGGGCGGCACCGCGATCGGCATCGACGTCGAGGAGGCGCTCGAGAACGCGGACGTGCTGATCGATTTCACCCGCCCCGAGGGCACGCTCGCGCACCTGCGCGCGTGCCGCGCCGCGAAGCGCGCGATGGTGATCGGCACCACCGGCTTCAGCGCCGCGCAGCTCGCCGAGATCCGCGCGGCCGCGAAGCAGGTCGCGATCGTCATGGCGCCCAACATGAGCGCCGGGGTCAACGTGGCGATGAAGCTCGTGGAGATGGCCGCGCGCGCGCTCGGCCCCGACTACGACATCGACGTGTTCGAGGCGCACCACCGGCTCAAGGTCGACGCGCCTTCGGGCACCGCGCTCAAGCTGGGCGAGGTCGCGGCGAAGGCGCGCGGCACCACGCTCGAGAAGGACGCAGTCTTCGCGCGCCACGGCAACACCGGCGAGCGCAAGCCGGGCACGATCGGCTTCTCGGTCGCGCGCGGCGGCGACATCGTCGGCGACCACACGGTGTTCTTCGCCGGGCCGGGCGAGCGCATCGAGATCACGCACCGCTCGGCGAGCCGCGCCACCTACGCGCAGGGCGCGATGCGCGCCGCGAAATTCCTCTCGGGCAAGCCGCCCGGCCTCTACGACATGGACGACGTGCTCGGCCTGCGATGAATTCGGGGGTCAGACTCCTCAATTCGATTGCGAATTGAGGAGTCTGACACCCGAATTCAAAGGAACAGCCCGACCACCGCGGCGGTCATGCAGGTGGCGATCGTGCCCGCGGCGATCGACTTCATGCCGAGCGCCACGATCTCGCCGCGCCGCTGCGGCACCATCGCCCCCATGCCGCCGATGAGGATGCCGACGCTGCCGAAGTTCGCGAACCCGCAGAGCGCGTAGGTCATCAGCAGCTTGCTGCGCGGCGAGAGCTCTTCGGGCGGCATCTTCGCGAGCTCGATGTAGGCGATGAACTCGTTCAGCGCCGTCTTGGTTCCGAGCAGCGCGCCGGCCGCGGGCACCTCGTCCCACGGCACGCCCGCGGTCCACGCGAGCGGCGCGAAGAGCCAGCCGAGGACGCGTTGCAGGGTGAGCGGAGCGCCGGCGAAGTCGGGTGCCAGCCCGAGGATCGCGTTCACCAGGTACACGAGCGCCACCAGCACCAGCAGCATCGCGACGATCTGGATCACGAGCTGCATGCCCTCGACGGTTCCGCGCGTGATCGCATCCATCGCGCTCGCATCCTGGCGCTCGATGTCGACGCCTTCGGCTTGCGTGAGCGGCCCCGGCACCATCAACGCGGCCACGGTGATCGCCGCCGGCGTGGCGACGATGGAGGCGATGAAGATATGGCCGAGCGCATCCGGCACCACCGGGCCGAGGATCGCGCCGTAGAGCGCCATCACCGTGCCCGCGATGGTCGCCATCCCGCACACCATCACCATGAAGAGCTCGGAGCGCGACAGCCCGAGCAGGTAGGGCTTCACGACGAGCGGCGCCTCGACCATGCCGACGAATACGTTCGCGGCCGCCGACACGCCGACCGCACCGCCGATGCCCATCGTCTTCTCGAGCACCCACGCGAAGGCTTTCACCACGAGCGGCAGCACGCGCCAGTAGAACAGCAGCGCCGAGAGCGCGCTCACCACGAGCACCAAGGGCAGCGCGCGGAAAGCGAGCACGAACGAGGCCTCGGGATGGATCTCGGCGTACGGCGGCGCGCCACCTCCGAGATAGCCGAACACGAAGCTCGTTCCCTCCTGGGTCGCCCGCTCGAGCGCCTTCAGCGCCGTATTGAGCGAGAACACCGCGTCGCGCAGCCACGGCACCAGCAGCAGCAGCGCCCCGAGGACGGCCTGCAGCGCGATCCCGGCCCAGACCACGCGCCAACGCACGCCGCGGCGATCCTCCGAGATCGCCCAGCAGAGGACGACGAGCGCGGCGATTCCCGCGAGGGCGTGGAGGGTTTGCGGGAAGTCCATCGGCCGGCGAATTATGTCGCAGGCGAGCGTTTCGCGTTGAAAAGAGGGGCGAAATCTGCTATCATTTTGGGCTAATGAAAGCGGGATGAGCCTAGCCGGTCAGTTGCGCTCTCCCGCTTTTTTTGCGCCCGCAGAAACCATCGCCTTATTTTCATTTGGAGTTCGTTCGTGCCGCAGAAGACCCTCGCCGTCCTGGTGCTTGCCGACGGGAGCGTTTTTCGCGGTTGCTGCATCGGGGCCGAGGGGCAGACGGCCGGCGAGGTGGTCTTCAACACCGCGATGACCGGCTACCAGGAGATCCTCACCGATCCCTCCTACGCGGGCCAGCTCGTCACCCTCACCTATCCCCATATCGGCAACACCGGCACCAACGCCGAGGATGTCGAGTCGCGCAGTGTCTACGCGGCGGGCCTCGTCATCCGCGACCTGCCGCTCGCGGCCTCCAACTGGCGCCGCTCGGAAGACCTCTCGACCTACCTCGCGCGCAACGGCGTCGTTGCGATCGGCGATATCGATACGCGCCGGCTGACACGCCTGCTGCGCAGCAAGGGCGCGCAGAACGGCGTGATCCAGGCGGGGAAGATCGACGAGAAGGCGGCTCTCGAGGCGGCGCGCGCGGCGCCCTCGATGGCGGGCCAGGACCTCGCCCGCGTGGTGAGCATCGACAAGGCGTACGACTGGAACGGCAGCCTCTGGGCGCTCGGCACCGGCTACAAGGCCGATGGCGCGGGCAAGTTCCACGTCGTCGCCTACGACTACGGCGTGAAGCACAACATCCTGCGCAACCTCGCCGAGCGCGGCTGCAAGGTGACCGTGCTCCCCGCCACCGCGAGCGCGCGCGACGCGCTCGCGCTGAAGCCCGACGGGGTGTTCCTGTCCAACGGCCCGGGAGATCCCGAGCCGTGCGATTACGCGATCACCGCGATCCGCGAAATCATCGATACGGCGACTCCGATATTCGGCATCTGCCTCGGGCACCAGCTCCTCGGCCTCGCCGCCGGCGCGAAGACGATGAAGATGAAGTTCGGCCACCACGGCGCGAACCACCCGGTGCAGGACCTCGACACCGGGCGCGTCTTCATCACCAGCCAGAACCACGGCTTCGCGGTGGACGAGAAGACGCTGCCCGCCAACGTGCGCCCGACGCATCGCTCGCTCTTCGACGGCACGCTGCAGGGCATCGAGCTCACCGACAAGCCCGCCTACAGCTTCCAGGGCCACCCCGAGGCGAGCCCCGGCCCGCACGAGATGGCGTACCTGTTCGACAAGTTCGCGAAGATGATGGAAAAGCGGAAATGAGGCATGCCTAAGCGCGCCGACCTCGAATCGATCCTGATCATCGGCGCCGGCCCGATCGTGATCGGCCAGGCGTGCGAGTTCGATTATTCCGGCGCCCAGGCGTGCAAGGCGCTGCGCGACGAGGGCTACCGGGTGATCCTGGTGAACTCCAACCCGGCCACGATCATGACCGACCCGGAGATGGCCGACGTCACCTACATCGAGCCGATCACCTGGCAGATGGTCGCGAAGATCATCGAGAAGGAGCGCCCGGACGCGCTGCTGCCGACGATGGGCGGGCAGACCGCGCTCAACTGCGCGCTCGATCTCGCGCGCCACGGCGTGCTCGAGAAGTTCGCGGTCGAGATGATCGGCGCGAAGAAGGAGGCGATCGACAAGGCCGAGGATCGCGAGAAGTTCAAGCACGCGATGACGAAGATCGGCCTCGAGTCGCCGCGCAGCGCCCTGGCGCATTCGCTCGAAGAAGCGGTGCAGGTGCAGGCGATGGTGGGCTTCCCCACGATCATCCGCCCGTCGTTCACGCTCGGCGGCACCGGCGGCGGCATCGCCTACAACATGGAGGAGTTCGTCACCATCTGCGAGCGCGGCCTCGACGCCTCCCCGACCAAGGAGCTGCTGATCGAGGAGTCCGTGATCGGCTGGAAAGAGTTCGAGATGGAGGTGGTGCGCGACAAGAAGGACAACTGCATCATCATCTGCTCGATCGAGAACCTCGACCCGATGGGAGTCCACACCGGCGATTCGATCACGGTGGCGCCGGCGCAGACGCTCACCGACAAGGAATACCAGATCATGCGCAACGCCTCGATCGCATGCCTGCGCGAGATCGGGGTCGAGACCGGCGGCTCCAACGTGCAGTTCGGCATCAACCCGAAGGACGGGCGCATGGTCATCATCGAGATGAACCCGCGCGTGTCGCGCTCCTCGGCGCTCGCCTCGAAGGCGACCGGGTTCCCGATCGCCAAGATCGCCGCCAAGCTCGCGGTCGGCTACACGCTCGACGAATTGAAGAACGACATCACCGGGGGCCTCACGCCGGCTTCGTTCGAGCCCTCGATCGACTACGTGGTGACCAAGGTCCCGCGCTTCGCGTTCGAGAAGTTTCCCCAGGCCGACGACCGCCTCACCACGCAGATGAAGAGCGTGGGCGAGGTGATGGCGATCGGGCGCAATTTCCAGGAGTCGCTGCAGAAGGCGCTGCGCGGCCTCGAGGTGGGAGTCGACGGCTTCAACCTGAAGTCGGTCGACATGGAGAAGATCGAGGACGAGCTCGCCTACCCGAGGGCCGAGCGGCTCTGGTACGTGGCCGACGCGTTCGGCGTCGGCATGTCGCTCGAGGAAGTGCAGCGCTTCACCAGGATCGACCCGTGGTTCCTGGTGCAGATCAAGGACCTCGTCGACACCGAGCTCGAGATCGAGAAGAAGAAGCTCGCGGATTTCCCGCGCGACGAGCTCTACGCGTTGAAGCGCAAGGGCTTCTCCGACCGCCGGCTCGCGCACCTGTGGCACACGACCGAGCACGAGGTGAGGAAGCGCCGCCACGCGCTCGGCATCCGCCCGGTCTACAAGCGCGTCGATACCTGCGCCGCGGAGTTCGAGACCGGCACGGCGTACATGTATTCGAGCTACGACGAGGAAGACGAGTCGAAGCCCACCGACCGGCGCAAGATCATGGTGCTGGGCGGCGGCCCCAACCGCATCGGGCAGGGGATCGAGTTCGATTACTGCTGCGTGCACGCGGCGCTGGCCCTGCGCGAAGACGGCTTCGAGACCATCATGGTCAACTGCAACCCGGAGACCGTCTCGACCGACTACGACACCTCCGATCGCCTCTACTTTGAGCCGCTCACGCTCGAGGACGTGCTCGAGATCGTCGACAAGGAAAAGCCCGAGGGCGTGATCGTCCAGTTCGGCGGCCAGACGCCGCTCAAGCTCGCGCGCGACCTCGAGGCCGCGGGCGTGCCGATCATCGGCACCTCGCCCGACTCGATCGACCGCGCCGAGGACCGCGAGCGCTTCCAGCAGATGCTGCACGAGTTGAAGCTGCGCCAGCCGCCCAACCGCACGGCGCGGACGCCTGAAGCCGCGCTCGCCGCGGCCAGGGAGATCGGTTATCCCGTGGTGGTGCGGCCTTCCTACGTGCTCGGCGGGCGCGCGATGGAGATCGTGCACGCGGAGAGCGACCTGGTGCGCTACATGCGCGAGGCGGTGAAGGTTTCCAACGATTCCCCGGTGCTGATCGACCGGTTCCTCAACGACGCGATCGAGGTCGACGTCGACGCGGTGTGCGACGGCAAGGATGTCCTGATCGGCGGGATCATGGAGCACATCGAGCAGGCGGGCGTGCACTCGGGCGATTCGGCCTGCTCGCTGCCGCCGTTCAGCCTCACGCCGGCGATGCAGGACGAGATCCGCCGCCAGACCCTGGCGATGGCGCATGCGTTGAACGTGATCGGCCTCATGAACGTCCAGTTCGCGATCCAGGACGGCAAGGTCTTCGTGCTCGAGGTGAACCCGCGCGCTTCGCGCACCGTGCCGTTCGTCTCCAAGGCGACCGGGATGCCGCTCGCCAAGATCGCCGCGCGCTGCATGGTCGGCAAGGGCCTGCAGCAGCAGGGATACACGAGCGAAGTGATCCCGCCGTATTATTCGGTGAAGGAAGCGGTGTTCCCGTTCATCAAGTTCCCCGGAGTGGATACGATCCTCGGGCCCGAGATGAAGTCGACCGGGGAAGTGATGGGCGTGGGCCAGACGTTCGCGGAAGCGTTCGTGAAGAGCCAGCTTGCCGCGGGCGTGCGGCTGCCGAAGGGCGGCAAGGCGTTTCTGTCGGTGCGCGACGCCGACAAGCCGCGCGCGATCGAGATCGGCCGGGCGCTCGACGAGCTCGGCTTCGCGCTCGTCGCCACGCGCGGCACCGCCAAGGCGCTCGAGGAGGCGGGACTCAAGGTCCAGCCGGTCAACAAGGTGATGGAAGGACGGCCGCACATCGTCGACATGATCAAGAACCGCGAGGTGAGCCTCATCGTCAACACGGTCGAAGAGGACCGCCGCTCGATCCAGGATTCGAAGTCGATCCGCAGCTCCGCGCTGCAGAACCGCATCACGTACTACACGACCATTGCGGGCGCCCGCGCTGCCTGCCTCGGAATGCAGCACCTCGAGGAAATGCGCCCCTACGATATCCAATCGCTTCACGCGAGCCTTCCATGCCCAAAATCCCAGTGACGATCATCGGAGCGGACCTGCTTCGCGCCGAGCTGCAGAAGCTGAAATCGGTGGAGCGCCCCGCGGTGATCACCGCGATCTCCGAGGCGCGAGCCCAGGGCGATATCACCGAGAACGCGGAGTACGAGGCGGCGCGCGAGCGCCAGGGCTTCATCGAGGGCCGCATCATCGAGCTCGAGGCGAAGCTGTCGAACGCGCAGATCATCGACCCGGCGTTGCTCGACGATGATGACCGCGTGGTCTTCGGCTCCACCGTGGAGCTGATGGACACCGCGAGCCAGCAAACCGTGACCTACCAGATCGTCGGCGAGGACGAGGCGGATCTCAAGCTCGCGAAGATTTCCTACTCCTCGCCGATCGCCAAGGCGCTCATCGGGAAGTCCTCGGGCGACGTCGCCGAGGTTCGGACTCCGGGCGGGGTGAAGGAGTTCGAGATCGTGGACGTTCGCTACGTCTAGACTCGGCGGCGGGCTTCGGCGAGCGTTTGGCGGCGGGCTTCCTCGCCGCCGGCTCCTTCGGATTTTCGCGATAGATCACCAGCACCTTGCCGATCTGCTGCACCGGATGCGCCGAGAGCCGCTCGCAGAGCGCCTGCATCCACGCCCCGCGGTTTTCGCGCTCGCCGGTTCCGGCGCGCACCTTGATCAGCTCGTGCGCCTTGAGCGAGCGGTCGACCTCCGCGAAGATTTCCTCGGTGAGCCCCTTGTCGCCGATGATCACGACGGGGCTCAGCGTGTGGGCCTGGGCGCGCAGTTCGCTGCGCCGTGCGGTGGAGAGCGGATTCATCGGCGGATTATAGCGGCGTAATGTCCAAATCCCATTCGAGCAAGCAGTGGCTGCGCCGGCACGTGAGCGATCCCTACGTGCAGCGCTCGAAGCGCGAGGGCTACCGCTCGCGTTCCGCCTACAAGCTGACCGAGATCGACGATCGCGACAAGCTGCTGAAGGGCGGCCAGCTGGTGGTCGACCTGGGGGCGGCTCCAGGGGGTTGGTCGCAGGTCGCGGCGAAGCGGGTCGGCGCGAGCGGAAGGGTGGTCGCGATCGACATCCTCGAGATGGAGCCGATTGCAGGTGTCACTTTCATCCGCGCCGATTTCACCGCCGCAGCGGGCCTCGCCGCCGTCGAGGATGCGATGCGCGGGAGAAAAGCCGATATCGTGCTGTCGGACATGGCCCCGAACATGAGCGGCATAGTCGTGTCGGACCAGGCGCGCATCCTCGACTTGGCCGAGATCTCGCGTGAATTTGCCCTGTTGCACCTGCAATCCGATGGAGCGCTGCTGGTCAAAATCTTCCAGGGGGCGGGGTATGATGAATATCTCCGGACGCTCCGCCGGGCGTTCGCGAAAGTGGTGGTTCGCAAACCCGGCGCGTCCCGCGACGAAAGCTCCGAGCAGTATCTCCTCGCGCGCGGCCTCAAGCCTGCAATTACATCCGGGCCGGGGGCTTGATATCGTGGATTACGCCCGAACGTAGTAACTGGATACTATCGACCCATCTCCCTGTATTAGCAGGGTTTTCCCGGAAGGAAGGCGCTAGTGAACAACACCATCCGCACCATCATGGTCTGGCTCGTGATCGGGGTCATCCTGACCATGGTGTTCATGCAGGTCGGCAATCGCCAGTCGAGTGCCAACGTCCTCGACTATTCGACCTTCATGGACGAGGCGCGCCAGGGGCACATCGCGAAGGTGAAGCTCGAGAGCACGCGCACGCTGAAGGCGAGCGCGCGCGACGGCAAGAACTACACGGTGAACACCCCCGGCATCCAGGATCCGTGGATGGTGGGCGACCTGATGAAATACGGCGTCACGGTCGAGGCCAAGGCGGAGGAGGAGCCCTCGCTCCTCATGAACATCTTCGTGTCGTGGTTCCCGATGCTGCTGCTGATCGGCGTGTGGATCTTCTTCATGCGCCAGATGCAGGGCGGCGGGCGCGGCGGCGCATTCTCGTTCGGCAAGAGCCGCGCGCGCATGCTCGACGAGAACACCAACCAGGTGACGTTCGCCGACGTGGCGGGCGTGGACGAGGCGAAGGAAGAGGTGGCCGAGCTGGTCGATTTCCTGCGTGACCCGACCAAGTTCCAGAAGCTCGGCGGGCGCATCCCGCGCGGCGTGCTGATGGTCGGCTCGCCCGGTACCGGCAAGACGCTGCTCGCGCGCGCGATCGCGGGTGAAGCCAAGGTGCCGTTCTTCTCGATCTCCGGCTCCGACTTCGTCGAGATGTTCGTCGGCGTGGGTGCCGCGCGCGTGCGCGACATGTTCGAGCAGGCGAAGAAGAACGCTCCGTGCATCGTGTTCATCGACGAGATCGACGCGGTCGGCCGCCAGCGTGGCGCGGGCCTCGGCGGCGGCAACGACGAGCGCGAGCAGACGCTGAACCAGCTTCTCGTGGAGATGGATGGTTTCGAAGGCACTTCGGGCGTCATCGTGATCGCCGCCACCAACCGGCCCGACGTGCTCGACCCGGCGCTGCTGCGCCCCGGCCGCTTCGACCGGCAAGTGGTCGTGCCGCTGCCCGATATCCGCGGCCGCGAGCAGATTCTCGTGGTCCACATGCGCAAGGTCCCGATCGCTCCCGACGTGGATGCGTCGATCATCGCGCGCGGCACGCCCGGCTTCTCCGGCGCGGACCTCGCCAACCTGGTGAACGAGGCGGCACTCTTCGCCGCGCGCGGCGCCAAGCGCCTCGTCGACATGGACGATTTCGAGCGCGCCAAGGACAAGGTCATCATGGGCGCGGAGCGCCGCTCGATGGTCATGCCCGAGGAAGAGCGCCGCAACACCGCGTACCACGAGTCCGGCCACGCGATCGTCGCGCGCCTGCTGCCGAAGACCGATCCGGTGCACAAGGTGACGATCATCCCGCGCGGCCGCGCGCTGGGCGTGACGATGCAACTGCCCGCGGAAGACCGCTACAGCCAGGACCGTGACCGGCTCCTCAACACCATCGCGGTGCTCTTCGGCGGGCGCATCGCCGAGGAAATCTTCATGCACCAGATGACGACGGGGGCCTCGAACGACTTCGAGCGCGCCACCGACATCGCGCGCCGAATGGTGACGCAATGGGGCATGTCCGACGCGATGGGCACCATGGTGTACGGCGAAAACGAGGGCGAGGTGTTCCTCGGCCGCTCG